>NZ_CP124614.1:1824912-2129064 GCF_029958905.1 Vibrio sp. YMD68
AAAACGCACCTGGATCTGGGGTTCTTACCGGCTTCCCTTCAAATAGAATGCTGGTACACCCATGAATGAGCGGCGCATAGACAATGTAAGAGTGGCCGACCACCCACCCGACATCAGAGGCCGCCCAAAAAACACCATCTTGGGGCATGTCATAAATCGTACTCATGGAATACTTCATAGCGACCGCGTGTCCGCCGTTATCGCGAACAACGCCTTTAGGTTTGCCCGTGGTTCCTGAGGTATAAAGAATGTAAAGAGGATCGGTCGCCAAAACAGGCACACACGCATGGGGAAGAGCTTGCGCTACGCTGCTGTCCCAATCGATGTCTCGCTCTAAGTTCAACTCAGCGATGCATTGCTCTCGTTGAACGACCACCACTGTTTCAGGTTTCCAGCGACTGTCCATAATCGCCCGATCTACCAGAGGCTTATAAGGCAGCACTTTGTTGATCTCGATTCCGCACGAAGCCGTAATCACCACCTTAGGTTCCGCATCTTCTATTCGAACCGCTAACTCGCTCGGTGCAAACCCACCAAACACAACAGAGTGAATTGCCCCAAGTCTTGCGCAAGCTAGCATTGCCATTGCCGCTTCTGGAATCATAGGCATATAAATAACCACACGATCGCCCTTCGACACCCCTTGCTCTGCTAACATGCCCGCCACTTTTGCAACTTGGTTACGCATTTCTAAATACGTGTATTCTCGCTGTGTTCCTGTCACTGGAGAATCATAAATTAGGGCGGTTTTCTCGCCTCTTCCATTCTCACAGTGATAATCAAGCGCGAGCCAGCTGGTGTTCAATATTCCATCAGGAAACCATCGTTCGATACCATTTTCATCGGATTCAAGCACCGTTTTAGGCGACTCAAACCAGTCGATATTTTCCGCCTGTGTTCCCCAAAACGATTTAGGGTCCGTTTGTGACCACTGATACTCTTCTTGATAGGCCGATTTTATATTTTGAGTTTTATTATTCTTAGACATGCCCTGCTTCCTCCGTGAAAAACAGTGTTAATGTGAGATGCCAAAAGGGACACACACTTTCCCTTCCATCAATACGCGGGCACTTCGACTCATGGTCGCCCTATCAACCGTCCACCCTTGTCGCCCTTGGCTTGCTTTCGCGCCTACCTTTAATACGCCAGAGGGGTGGCCAAATGTAACGGATTCTATCTTGTTTCCTCCAGCCGCCAGATTAACCAACGTGCCTTGTACACATGCTGCCGAAGCGATGGCCACGGCTGCTGTGCCCATCATAGCGTGATGAAGTTTTCCCATAGAAAGCGCACGCACAACGACATCAATATCATCGCAGCTAACGGTTTTTCCGCTCGAGCTGACGTAGGTTTTGGCCGGGCTGACAAACGCTACTTTAGGCGTGTGTTGTCTAGATTTTGCTTCTTCAATATCGTGAATTAGCCCCATTCTCAGTGCCCCATACGCTCTTATGGATTCAAACATTGCCAATGCCTTTTCATCACCATTGATCGCTTCTTGGCTTTCTGTTCCGGTGTAACCGATAGATTCTGCATCAACAAAGATAGTGGGGATGCCTGCATTTATGAACGTCGCATTAAATGCCCCAACATCGGGCACGACTAGTTCATCAATCAGGTTTCCAGTTGGAAACATCGATCCACTCCCGTCTGCTGGATTCAAAAAATCCACCTGAATTTCAGCGGCTGGGAAAGTCACCCCATCGAGTTCAAAATCCCCAAGTTCCTGCACTTCTCCACCAACAATCGGTACATGAGCCACAATGGTTTTACCAATATTGACCTGCCATATTTTGACTTCCACGACACCGTTTTGAGGAATACGCGATGCATCAATGAGCCCTCTTTCCACTGCAAATGGCCCGACCGCGGCAGATAAATTTCCGCAATTACCACTCCAATCAACAAAGGGTTTGTCTATCGCGACTTGCCCAAAGAGGTAATCAACGTCGTGATCACTTTGATGACTTTTCGATACAATAACGGCTTTACTGGTGCTTGACGTCGCCCCGCCCATACCATCCGTTTGTTTGCCATAAGGATCAGGACTGCCGATGACTCGAAGTAGCAGTTCATCTCGCAGCTTTCCGGGCACTTGAGCCGATTGAGGTAAATCCTCTAGTTTGAAGAAAACACCTTTGCTGGTGCCGCCGCGCATGTAGGTGGCTGAAATTTTAGTCTGTTTCATACTGGCCCCGCGTGAGAGTGAGAATGAAAGTTAGATTGAGGCTGAGATTGTGACGGTAAACTCGTCTGTGATTGTGATTGTGATTGTGACAAAAAGTCTTGAGCAAAACGTTGTAACACGCCGCCAGCGTTATAAACATTCACCTCATCTTCAGTATCTAAGCGACAAATGACGTCTACTTTAAACTGCTCACCATCGGTTCGAGTTATCGATAGCACTAACTCACCTCCTGGTTTGATATCACCGAGCACATCGTAAACTTCAGTGCCATTAAGGTTGAAGGTATGACGATTCTGACCCGATTTAAATTCTAGCGGCAGCACGCCCATTCCTACTAGATTGGTTCTGTGAATGCGTTCAAACCCTTCTGCCACAATCACTTCTACTCCCGCTAACCGAACGCCTTTCGCTGCCCAGTCTCGAGACGAACCTTGCCCATAATCTCCACCAGCAACTATAATCAGTGGTTGTTTTCGATCCATGTAGGTCTCAATGGCTTCCCACATTCGCATTACCTTTCCTTCTGGCTCTACTCGCGCAAGTGATCCCTGCACCACCTCACCTTTCTCTTTCACCATTTCATTAAACAGCTTTGGGTTGGCGAATGTGGCTCGCTGAGCGGTTAAGTGATCGCCCCGATGAGTCGCATAGGAATTAAAGTCTTCTTCTGGAACATCCATCTTAGTCAGGTATTCACCCGCCGCACTTGAGGCCAAAATAGCGTTTGAAGGAGAGAGGTGATCGGTGGTGATGTTGTCACCTAGCAACGCCAACGGGCGCATATTTTTTAGGCTTCGTTCCCCCGCAAGCGCTCCTTCCCAGTACGGTGGTTTGCGAATATAAGTGCTTTTTTCACGCCAGTCGTACAGAGGGTTGAGGTTGGTTTCACTTTCATCCAGTTTGAACATTTTTATGTAAACTTGATTGAATTGCTCTGGTTTAACATGGCGATTTACTACGGAATCGATTTCCTCGTCACTCGGCCATAAATCATTGAGGTAGATATGATTGCCACTGCTGTCGAGCCCTAAGCTGTCCTTTTCGATGTCAAAACGAATGGTTCCTGCTAGAGCGTAAGCAACGACAAGCGGTGGCGATGCCAAAAATGCCTGTTTCGCGTAAGGGTGAATTCGACCATCAAAATTACGATTACCCGACAGTACCGCGGTGGTATAAAGATCACGCTCAATAATGTCATGTTGAATGTCCGGCGATAGTCCGCCACTCATGCCATTACACGTTGTGCAGGCATACCCTACGATACCAAAACCGAGTTTTTCCATTTCAGGCAATAACCCCGCTTCTTCCAGGTATAATTTGGCGACTTTGGAACCCGGAGCAAATGACGTCTTCACCCAGGGTTTACGCGCTAAGCCTAGCTCATTGGCCTTTTTCGCCACTAACGCCGCCGCCACGACATTTCTTGGGTTACTGGTGTTAGTGCACGAGGTAATCGCTGCAATGATGACCGCACCATCGGGCATTTGATTGCCGTTATCGTCCCACTGGCCCGCGATACCCCTTTGGGTGAGTTCCGAGGTTGGTAAGCGGCGATGTGGGTTTGAAGGGCCGGCTAAGTTTCGCTGGACCGTTGAAAGATCGAAATTAATCACGCGCTCATAAACCGCACTTTCTAAGTCATCAGCCCACAACCCGGTTTGTTTTGCATAGCGTTCTACCAGCTCAACTTGCTCGGCTTCTCTGCCTGTAAGTTTGAGGTAGTTTATGGTCTGCTCATCGATGTAAAACATCCCAGCGGTCGCGCCGTATTCTGGTGTCATATTGGCGATGGTGGCACGATCACCAATCGTGAGGTCGCGTACCCCCTCGCCAAAGAATTCTAAGTAGCTTGAAACGACTCGTTCGTTTCTCAAAAGCTCTGTAATGGCTAAAACAATATCGGTCGCTGTAATGCCGGCTTGGCGCTTTCCTACGAGCTTAACACCGACGATATTTGGCAAACGCATCATTGATGGACGACCAAGCATCACCGTTTCCGCTTCTAATCCACCAACCCCTATCGCTAACACACCTAATGCATCTACGTGGGGCGTATGGCTGTCGGTTCCCACACACGTATCAGGGAATGCGATTCCATTTTGAGATTGAATAACCGGTGACATTTTTTCAAGATTGATCTGGTGCATGATGCCGTTGCCTGCTGGAATCACGCTGACGTTTTTAAACGCGGTTTTACACCACTCAATAAAATGAAAACGATCTTCATTACGACGCTCTTCAATCGCTCTATTTTTATCAAACGCATCTTTTTGAAAGCCTGCATGCTCAACGGCTAATGAGTGATCAACGATCAACTGCGTTTCAACAACAGGATTCACACTGGCAGGGTCGCCACCTTCTTTTGCAATGGCATCTCGAAGTCCGGCTAGGTCAACCAAAGCGGTTTGACCTAGGATATCGTGACACACCACACGAGCTGGATACCATGGAAAATCAAGGTCGCTTTTTCTATCGATAATTTGTTTTAGGCTGTCGGTCACCTGGCTCGGGTCACAACGCCTGACAAGCTGCTCCGCCAAGATTCTTGAAGTATAGGGTAGTGTTTCATACGAACCTGGTGAAATACTGTTGATCGCTTCACGCGCATCAAAATAGTCTAGATCTGTCTCTGGCAGCGATTTTCGGTATCGCTGATTTACGCTGGAATTTGGCATAACATCCGTCCATGAATCGGTTCATCTTGGTCAAGCAAGGCATCGTACGCCCTGCTTTTTTCATCATTGCCTGCTTTGTTTTATCTGCTTTATCTGCTTTATCTGCTTTATCTGCTTTATCTGCTTAGTTTGCTTGGTTTTGTTACGCTATTGAAAGGCAATGTCTTTGACTCGTTTGTTTGACTATTTCGTTGCTCTATTGCCTTTGAACAATCGGCAACCATTCCTGATGCTCAGGACCATCGTAGTCAGCACTTGGACGGATAATTCGATTTTTGGCACGCTGTTCATAAATATGCGCCGCCCACCCCGTTAAACGACTCATCACGAAGATAGGCGTAAACAGCTTGGTTGGGATATCCATAAAGTGATACGCAGATGCATGGAAGAAATCGGCGTTACAGAATAGGCCTTTTTCGCGCTTCATCACCGATTCTACTCGCTCTGAAACCGCATACAGTTGTGTGTCTCCTACCGCTTGTGACAACTCTTTTGACCAGCGTTTTATCAGTGCATTACGAGGATCACTTTCTCGGTATACCGCATGACCAAAGCCCATGATTTTGTCTTTGTTTGCCAGCATCTTCATGATGTTCTCTTCTGCTTCATCAGCGGTTTGCCAATCTTGGATCATGTCCATCGCAGCTTCGTTTGCGCCACCATGCAAAGGCCCACGCAACGTGCCAATTGCGGCAGTGATACAGGAATGAATATCCGACAACGTTGAAGCGCACACTCGGCCTGCAAATGTGGATGCATTAAATTCGTGCTCGGCGTACAAGATAAGCGAGCAGTGCATGACTTTTCTATGCAGTTCACTTGGCGAGGTATCGGTTAACATTTTAAGGAAATACCCTCCGATACACGATTCTGACGTGTCTTGAGTGTCGATTCGCACGCCGTCGTGGCTAAACCGATACCAGTAACAGATGATCGCCGGAAACAGCGCCAACATTCGCTCTGTCGCTTGCTGTTGCTGTGAAAAATCCATTTCTTGTTCTAGGTTACCAAGCATAGAACATCCGGTTCTCATGACATCCATTGGATGCGCTGTAGAGGGGATCAGTTCTAGTGCTTGTTTAAGCGCGGTTGGTAGCCCTCTTAATCCAATCAATCGCGTTTTGTATTCATCCAATTCTGTCTGGTTTGGAAGGTGCCCCTGTAACAGCAAATAGGCGACTTCTTCAAACTCGGCGTTGTTCGCCAAGTCGGTAATATCATACCCTCGGTAAGTTAGGCCTGTTCCTGTTTGGCCCACAGTGCACAGTGATGTTGTGCCAGCACTTTGTCCGCGCAAGCCCGCGCCGCCAATTGGCTTTTGGCTTTCTGTTTTTGCACTTTTTGTTATTGTGCTTTTAGTTATGGTGCCTTTAGTTATCGTGCTTTCTGAGGAAACGGGTGAAGACATAATGAACTCCTTTTCTGTGCTAACTTATGTGACGGTATCTTCGTCGTTGCTCTTCGGCACTGTCATAAGTTAACGATTTCACGTTATTGGATTAGGTTAATGTTGTCTATTTACCGGAAAATAGCTGGTCCAGCTTATCTTCGTAATCATGATAATTGAGGTGTTCGTAGAGCTCTTTGCGCGTTTGCATCGATTCAACCACCGCCTCCTGATTGCCTTCCACCAGCAAGTGTCGGTAAACGTTTTCAGCGGCTTTGTTCATTGCTCTAAATGCACTCAACGGATAAAGCACCATGTCCACACTCGATTTGGCTAAGTCTTCACAACTGTAGAGAGGGGTTTGACCAAATTCGGTAATATTGGCCAGAATGGGGACATGTTTTCCCGTTGCAGATTGCAAGGCGGCTGAGAATTTCACATATTGATCCAGTTGATTCATCGCCTCTGGGAAAATCATATCCGCCCCTGCTTCAACACAGGCAATCGCTCGTTCAATCGCGCTGTCAATCCCTTCTACCGCCAACGCATCAGTCCGCGCCATAATGACAAAGCTTTCATCGTTGCGTGCATCCACTGCGGCTTTGATTCGGTCGACCATTTCTTGCGCACTGACAATGGCTTTGTTTGGTCGATGACCACACCGTTTCTGTGCGACTTGATCTTCCATATGCACTGCCGCAGCGCCTGCTTTTTCAATCGACTTGATCGTTCTGGCAATGTTAAACGCACCACCGAATCCTGTGTCGATGTCCACCAACAATGGCAAATCACAGGCGTTGGTGACTCGCTCAACATCCACGAGCACATCATTGAGTGTTGTAATACCTAAATCAGGTAGCCCATACGATGCATTCGCGATGCCCCCGCCCGATAAATAAATCGCCTGGTGGCCGATGTTTTTCGCCATCATTGCGCAGTATGGATTGACCGTACCGACAATTTGCAGCGGATCATTGTTTTCGACAGCAAGCCTAAATTTGGCCCCCGGTGATAATTTCATGGTTAAACTCCCTATAACTCAGTCGAACTCTTCAGTTCTTAATGTAATGTCTCAATGCAATGTGTTCTCTATTGAATCGGCCTTCGAGTGAATGCTCTTTCTAGTGAACGTACTTCCTGATAAACATGCTTCCTGGTCGCCACGAAACAAACCTAAACTAGGACTCATCCTGTTGGATCTGCTTTTCTATCAGCAGGCGACTGCCAGAAATGTGCCGTCTCATGAGCATTTCTGCCAACTCTTCATCACGATTGCGTATCGCTTGTAAAATAAATTTGTGCTCCTCAAGCGCTTCTGTTGGTCTTGATTGTGCTCGAGGCGATTGATAACGATACATACGCAGCAAGTGGTAAAGCTCTCCACACAATAGGGAGACCAGTTTGCTGTTTCGGCTGGCTTTAATGATTCGATAATGGAAATCAAAATCGCCATGTTGATGAAAGTAAGAAGCCCCCTCAACTTGATCGATATGTTTGGAATGGGTTGCCAATACTTCTTCTAACTTGATTAGCTCATCTGGTGTAATGTGTCTTGCAGCGAGTCGGGCGGCCATCCCTTCCAACGCTTCCCTAACTGAATACAGCTCTATGAGTTTTTCTTGGGAAAAGGTAATCACCCTTGCGCCAACATGTGGGATGCGCTC
Source organism: Vibrio sp. YMD68 (assembly GCF_029958905.1). NCBI lineage: Bacteria > Pseudomonadati > Pseudomonadota > Gammaproteobacteria > Vibrionales > Vibrionaceae > Vibrio > Vibrio sp. YMD68. Next base: position 1,832,827 of record NZ_CP124614.1, read on the forward strand.
GATTAATCCTAGCCCTTCAACGCGCATAATCGCTTCTCTAAGCGGCCCGCGACTGACTTCAAATCGTTTTGCCAGTTCAGGCTCAGATATCTTGCTTCCTGGTGGTATATCACCACCAACAATCGCCTCAATAAGATATTCCGTTAAGCTTTCTGATTTGGTGTTTTCTTTTTCAGGCGCACGAGTTTTGGTGTCGTTAGAGAGACTCAATTCGGAAATGGTACTGTTCATGTTCATGCACTCACATTATCTAGGTTGACTGGTTGCTTGAGTTAATACATTGCTTTGGTGAATCCGTGACTTTAGTTAATCAATCACCTTGGTTAATAAGTCACCTTGGTTAATAAGTCACTTTAGCTAACCAGGTTTCTTGGTTAACCGGTTTTGTGTCAACAATCTGCTGCTGTGTTTATAAAATAGACCATTAAAGTGTCGACAATCAAGTAAATTGTCGACACTTTAGACTAAGGTATAGGTATTTAATTTTAGTAAAGATACGAACGGAAGGTTAGAAGAACTGGATAATAAACCGCATTTTCAAGGCATTAAACTTAAAAAACAGATGACAACTAGAATTATAAGAGAAGAAAGACCGAAGACCTTGTGTCGACAATTATCTCTATTAGGGCAAGAGGCGCAGTAGAGAGCGTTTGACTCTCTATTGCGCGATTTTCACTCGGACATTACCCACTTAAACATTACCCACTCAAATATTGCCACTCGAACATGCCTGACTCAAAGGTTGCTGGCTTTACGAGCGAAACTTTTCAATATCGACATCATCGACCTGCGCTTCAGGTAAAAAGCGAGTCGCGTATTCTTTGTACACGCCACTTTCCAAGAAAAGCATAAACAGGTCGATATCTAAATGATCATCCAGCGCCATTTTATGCATAATATCAATAGCGACACTGACGGGCTTGGCCTTCTTATAAGGTCTGTCGGCGGCGGTTAATGCTTCAAAAATGTCGGCAATCACGAGTATGCGCTCTGGAATCGAAAGATCATCACGAGTGAGTTTACGAGGGTATCCTGTTCCTTTTAGTGTTTCATGGTGCGTTGAAGCGTAACGAGGAACACGACTTAGCTCTGGCGGGAATGGCAGGTTATTGAGCATTTTAATTCCGCTGATCATATGCTCATTGATTTTAAAGCGGTCTTCTTTTGTTAACGTTCCACTTCTAATGGATAGATTATAAAGTTCACCCAGATTGTATTGATGTTCCGGTACGTCAATATTAATACCAAATTTAGGATCAAACTCTAACGGCCTTATTCTTTTAATAATATGCTCGGGTTTATCGCTCAGCAGGGTTTCAGTCATAGGCAATGGTTGATCACGTCGGGTTTTGGAGAGTTCTTCAAACGGTGAAAGCCCTAAAGCATCATCAAAATGACGTTGCCAGGTTTGTTGCCCTATCTGATGGATTCGTTTCACTTGCTCTTCGCCCATAAATTCACTGCCTACATTGGATGTCGCGATAAATTCGAAGTCACTTTTTAACTGCTCCTGGCGAGTCAGCCATTCTTCCATCAATGTTTGTTCTGTCTGTTCGTTATTGTTGGTTCTCTCGCTGTTTTCAGTTTGCTTGTTGTTTTCTTCATTGAGTAATTGCTTGAGGTAGTGGATTTCAGCATCACGCCATAGCACCTCAAAGCGCGTTCTAATTTCATGAATTCGATTATAATTGGCTTCCAGTTTACTGCCCTTATCTACGATGTGTTCCGGGGTCGTTATCTTTCCACAATCGTGAAGCCAAGCGGCGATCTGAAACTCCTTCCTCTCTTTATCATCGGCAAACTTAAAGTCTTTAAACTTACCCTCTTGGGCATTTTCCACTGCATCTGCCAGCAACATCCCTATTTCAGGCACTCGGTTACAATGCCCAGCAGTATAAGGCGACTTTTCATCGATCGCTTGAGCAATCAAACGAATAAACGACTCGACAAATTCTTCTTGCGATTTTTGATAACGCTGAATCTCTTCCACCATATCCATCATAGAATCAGACAGTTCAGACACTTCTTTTATGCGTGATTGAACATGATGGACATCGTCGAACTGACGTAGAGAAATTTTGTACGTTTCTTTCGTTAGTAGATCCACGGGTCTAACGATCGGGTTGCCAAATACCCAAGCGACAGGCAACAAAAGAAACAGAATCATGAAGCTCAAGCCCATCGATGTCAGTACCTTGGGGATCACCTTATCAATCACAACTTGCTTGGGAACAAGAACGGCGAAGTACTCGGTTTCCCGAGTAGGATCCTCCATTGGTGCGAGGTAAAGATAATGGTCTGACCCGTTGATGTCTTGTTCAATCATTTGATTTTGAAGGGTCGGTTGTTCAGTCAACGCCATCAGCTCGGCATACGGTACCAAGGTTTCATGCTTCAATTTTTGGTTTAACCATTTTTCATTCAGTGCTTGCCATTGCTTATCCGTCACATTGGCTATCGCTAACCCTATCGCATCCATTAACCTTTGATCATCCGTCTTCATTGATAAGTAATATTCGACGGGTTTATTGCGCGGTAAGGGGCGAATATTAAGGTCACTGGAATAGGTGGTATCTCTATAACCGTTTAAGACTGGCAATGCATCTACCACAGAAGTGACTTTCCCGGTACTGAGCCATTGCATCGCTTCATCAATACTGTTTGCAAATAGGACCGTTCTTTCTTTGTTTTTTCTGAGTAGCGTCTCCGTTGAGCGGCCTTTGACTAAAGCAATCGGAAGGGACATCAGCTGGTCATGCGTTTTTCTAGCATCCCTCAAGTGTGTTGCGATACCGAGGGGCATGGAATACAAAACGACACTGTTGACGGTGCCTACCTGGCTAGACGATTCTGGGGCCTGGGTAGATTGCAATAGATCTAATTCACCTCGATTGAATTTATCGGACAGCTCTTGCCAGGTGAATCCATTAACAAATTCAAACTTTAACCCCGTCATTTCACTCACAATGGCGAGAAGATCAACGGCGTAACCTCTTGGTTCACCTGCCAACGAGTAGTCTAAAGGGCCCCAATCATTTTGGTTGGATACCAGTAATGATCGGGAATCGTCTAAAAACCGTTTTTGCTCTGCATCAAAGGCCAGCACTTTAGAAGGGGGAAGAATGGTTCGTTGGATCTCTTTTTGTTGACTATGGCTAGAGGCAATAATTTCGCCTTTCTCATTAAAAATGTAAGATTCAACGCCTTGCTCCCCGCCTAATCCAAGTGCTTTGGGCGAAATCAGTGAACTGACTGAGGAAAGAACAATATCTATCCCTATCACTTCATGATTGGTTCTCACTGCGTAAGTTTGCCCGGTTATTTTAAGGTGTTGAAATAAATAGGGCTCAGTTTTAAGCACGTGCTCTTTTGTTGCTTGATCATACCAAGGCCGCTGAGTTGGGTAGAAGTTGCTCTCTTCCGTCGTTTTTTTGGTCAGCGTATAATTTTCAGTAAAATAGTGCGTCTCTCTTACCCTATTCTCTTTGGGTCCATTAACTTGTATCACAACCCAACGGTCATTCACCCCAGCCTCTATTTTTTCTCGTACGATTGGCGATGAATTAAGGTTAATTATTTGGTAAAAATCTTCGTTATCATTTCCCCAATAAATGCTATAAAACATGGGGTTATCTAGTAGTGTCTGCGTAAAAATAGTCTTCACTTCACGCTGACTGAATTGGTACTCAGTCACCACCGAAATATGCCTCAATAACCTCGCAACATTTGAAGCATTGGTTTCTATGTCCTTTATATGCTCACTGACTTTAGAGGACGTAAACGATAGCTTAGACAGCACTAAGTCTTCTGACATCTCTCTTGAAAAGTGATACTGGATAGAAATGGTGAAAAGAGAGGTGAGTATTGTAGCGAGGATGAATAAACTCCCGACCGTAAAACGAATCGAGTATTTTCTATCCTTCTTTTTTGAATCTTTCATTCCCACCCTCCATAGTGTGACTGAATGATAATGGCTTTTTACGCTCTAATTTAATTGACTCGATTTTTATTCAATCATTATCATAGCAAGCTAACCGCCGCCTTGAAGCGCACACCGTGAACTTTATGAACTAAATCCCCTAAATGACCAATATTCTTTTTATCTACACATTAAAGACAAAAAATTAACATCCACGTAACCTCAAGTGACTCTGCATAGTCGGCTCACTTGCCTATGTAGACAAACATAATGATAAGCACTCGTCTATTCAGCTCGTGCACCTACATAAGGAACGTGAAACATGTTTAAGGTATTAAAACCAACACTTGCAGCGTCTATTATCGCAGCATCATTTTCTTTCAGCGCTTTTGCAGCGGATCTAGAGAAAATCCACTTTATCATTCCAGGTGGTGCTGGTGGTGGTTGGGATATGACCGCTCGTGGTACAGGGGATGTTCTGGTTAAATCTGATATTGTTGAAAATGTCTCATTCCAAAACCTGTCTGGTGGCGGCGGTGGTAAAGCAATCGCACACCTTATTGAGACAGCTAAGCGCCAAGAAGACACCTTGATGGTGAACTCAACCCCTATTGTTGTTCGTTCATTGACGGGCATATTCCCTCAATCTTTCCGTGATTTAACGCCTGTTGCAGCCACCATTGCCGACTACGGTGCAATCGTTGCTTCTGCTGACTCACCTTACAACACATGGGAAGACGTCGTTAAAGAGTTTGAATCGAATCCGCGTAAAGTAAAAATTGCTGGCGGATCAGCGCGTGGCAGTATGGACCACCTTGTTGTTGCAGCAGCGTTTAAAGGCGAAGGGTTTGATGCGAAGAAAGTTCGCTATATCGCCTACGATGCAGGTGGTAAAGCAATGGCGGCATTGCTATCAGGCGAAACTCAACTTCTATCAACAGGTTTAGGCGAAGTGTTAGAAATGTCTAAATCAGGTCAAGTAAAAGTTATTGCCATTACGGCACCAGAGCGTCTTGAAGCGGCTCCTGACATTCCAACACTGGTCGAGTATGGCAATGAGACCGTATTTGCTAACTGGCGCGGTTTCTTTGCAGCACCAGGCGTTAGCCAAGAAAAAGTGGACTCATGGAACCAAGCTCTCACTAAGATGTACAAAACAGAGCAGTGGGAAGTGGTTCGCGACCGTAACGGTTGGATAGACAACTACAAAGCAGACAAAGACTTCTACTCATTCCTTGAAGACCAAGAAAAGCAAATGGGTGATCTAATGCGCGAGCTTGGTTTCCTTAAGTAACACCATTAATACCACATCAACATAGGGCTTCTGGGCAGTTATATGCCGTTGAAGCCCTTGATATAACACGTTTTGCCGTATACGAGTTTACCCTCAAAACTCCTTTGTTTATTGCATGTTTTATGTGCTTAATTTGCATGTTTGATGTGCTTAAGCAGGTAAGCCCAATTGACTAGCAGCAATCAGCTTACTTTTTGGTTAGCGCTTAGCTCTTCAAAATAGAAGATCACTACTCATTAACTTGCTCGTATACGGCTTTTTATTTCCCCAGCAATTGGAGTTGGATATGTCGGATTCGCCAACCAATTTTTTCACTAAAGAAAACTTACTATGTCGCGATAGAGTCGGGGCGTTTATCTTCCTTTTGGTCTGTTTATGTTACGGCTATCAAAGCACTCTTATTCCTTTGTTCCCTGGCGACGAATATGAACCGTTTACAGCCAGAACCTTGCCCACCCTACTGACATTTGCTGGCATTGGCCTATCCCTTCTTTTACTGGTCACCGGAAAAAAAGACACAGAAAGCGGCGCCGTTACCGACTTTGATTGGAAATTGCTTATCGCATTTTTGTGTTTGATGGCATTTTACGGACTTGGTCTGACCTACTTAGGTTTCGTGATAGCAACCAGCCTGTTTCTTCTTGCCGGGTTTTATTTACTCGGAGAGCGCAGAAGATCCGTGCTGCTGGGCGCGTCGTTCCCTTTTGTAATCGTTTTTTATTTGCTCCTGACCCAAGGTTTAGATATTTATCTTGAGCCTGGTCTGATCTTCACTCTCTGGTAATTAGGACTCACAATATGTTAGACGGAATTTTACAAGGGCTCTCTACCGCAGTGATGCCAATGAACATCATGATGGTGGTCGTTGGTTGCTTTGTGGGGACTTTTATCGGCATGCTACCTGGTCTTGGGCCAATTTCAGCCATTGCTTTGATGATCCCAATTACCTATGGCTTGGACCCTTCTTCAGGCCTTATCTTGATGGCCGGTGTTTATTACGGCGCGGTATTTGGCGGTTCAACCTCTTCAATCTTGATTAACGCACCGGGCTGCTCTTCGACTGTGGTGACAGCATTTGATGGCTACCCAATGGCACAAAAAGGCCAAGCGGGTAAGGCCCTTGCGCTGGCCGCCTATTCATCCTTCACTGGCGGTACGTTATCGGCAATTATGCTTCTTATTGCGGCGCCCGCACTTGCTAGCGTTTCGTTGAGCTTCCAATCTTCAGATTACTTTGCACTCATGGTCTTAGGCCTATCAGCTGTTGCCGCATTTGCTGGCCCAGGGCAAGTAGTGAAAGCATGGATGATGACGATTCTGGGGTTGATGCTTTCTACCGTGGGAATAGACAAAGGCGTGGGTGTAGAACGCTTTACTTTCGGCCTCACTGACCTAATGGATGGCTTTAGCTTCTTATTGCTTGCTATGGCGACATTTGCTCTCGGTGAAACGCTGATGGGGATATTAAAGCCAGAAAAAGACACCAGTGGCGAAGAAAATCAAATCATGGCCAATATTGGCAGCATGAAGGTTACAAAAGAAGAGTTCAAAGAAGTGGCTCCGGTCTCGATTCGATCGTCTATTCTTGGTTTCTTTACTGGCGTTCTTCCGGGTGCTGGCGCGACTATCGCTGCGTTTCTTAGCTACGGTATGGAACGAAGCCTCGCGCCAAAAGACAAGAAAAAAGAGTTTGGTAAGGGCAGCATTCGTGGTTTGGTTGCGCCAGAATCAGCAAACAACGCGGCATCAAGCGGTTCCTTTGTTCCTCTTTTAACATTGGGGATTCCAGGCTCGGGTACGACAGCCATCATGCTTGGTGCGTTAATCGCTTATGGGATTCAGCCTGGTCCACGTTTATTTGTAGAGCACCCAGATGTCTTTTGGTCGGTCATCATTTCTATGTACTTTGGTAACATCGTACTGGTTATTCTGAACCTCCCATTAATCCCTTACATTTCCAAGTTATTGGCTGTACCAAGGACGGTACTTCTTCCGATGATTTTGTTTTTCTCAATTACGGGGGTGTATCTCGTTTCATTTAACACCATGGATGTGTTCATCATGTTGATTGTGGCCATGGCGGCGATAGCGTTACGGCTTGCTAACTTCCCACTTGCCCCACTCTTGCTTGGGTTCATTCTTGGTGGATTAATGGAAGAGAACTTACGTCGTGCATTGATGATCAGTGATGGGGAATTGAGCTTCTTATGGGAACGTCCGATTACCCTGACCTTTACTGTCATCGCGGCCTTAGTTTTGATGAGCCCAATAGTGATTGGATTCATCAATAAGTTAAGATCCAAACCCGACACGGCTGTGCAGTGATTCATAACGCATCGTTTATATGAATAAAAACAGGCGCCTTTCACGGCGCCTGTTTTTTTTCTTTTTGATGACCACTACCTTGAAAAACGCTGGAGACGTCAAGATTTCGGTTAAAAGCCTCGGTGCTTCCAAAATTGCTGCTCATTCTTTCCAACTAAATGGAACGTTTTTTCAGCGACAACACGTCCCTGTAGCTCAATGGTCATTGTCCATTTACCCAACTTATCGTCTATCGGCTCCCACACTGTGTCACCTAAGTAGAAATCAAAGTCGTTACTGTTTATATATTCTTCACCGGTGAATGGTTCTAAAGGCTCGCCTTTTTTACTCAGTATCCCAGGGTGGTCGATGCAATAAGTGAACTTCTCGCCTTTGGCTTTTTTAATGTTGATGATAAGACCAAACTCTACATCAATCTCTGCTGGAACGTTGGTCGTAAACTCTTGAATTTTCGGTAAGTGTTTCGCTCGTGAATCCCATGTTGTGTATATACCGTATGACGATATGTCTATGACTGGCGATCGTTTTGCCATTGCTGCCACCGTTTCTTCATTCTAGTGATTGTTTTTTTGTCAACGTCATGAATATTGGCATAACTGCCCGTGCACTCTATGACGTCCAGTTTTAGGCCAAACTGACGTGCAAGGTGGTAATACGGCAGGATCTCCCAGCGACGCACGAAAGTATTGGACACAACAACACTCTCACCTTTAAAGAGTGCCTGTTCCGTCTGCTTAAAACACCATTCATGGGCATTCTGGATTAAGTCAGCATCATAATGATATTCCCCTTGAGCATTAATAAAAAACATATCGGCTTCAAAATGGGAAGCATTCATCGTCTGTGCAAGTGTCGATTTTCCAGAGCCTGGTAAGCCACGAATTAGGGTGAATGTTTGTGTCATAACGGTTTGCTCATGCTTTGTTCATTACTATAGGATCACTTATAGAAGTCGCCTTAGAAGTGATTATAGAAGTTGCATAGTAACGTAATTTAGATTCATTTTCCTATCGACATCTCATACCGATTACGTTAAGTTTGGATGTATAGACGTCCAAAACAAATAGCTTAGGGAGAAGAGCTGTGCCAATTAAGATCCCCGATCAACTGCCTGCATCCGATGTATTGCGCGAAGAAAACATATTTATCATGCCCGAGTCTCGCGCCTCAACTCAGGAGATTCGTCCGCTCAAGGTGTTGATCTTAAATCTTATGCCCAAAAAAATTGAGACTGAAACTCAATTCTTACGGTTGCTTTCTAACAGCCCACTACAGGTGGATGTAGAATTGCTGCGTATTGATGATCGACCAAGTAAGAATACCCCAACAGAACATCTGGATAACTTTTATCGCCAATTTGAAATGGTGAAAAATCGTAACTTCGATGGCTTGATTATTACCGGCGCTCCTCTTGGTCTTGTGCAGTTTGAAGATGTGATTTATTGGGATCATCTACAAAGCATCATGAACTGGGCCAAAAGTCATGTGACATCGACACTGTACGTATGCTGGGCGGCTCAGGCAGGGTTGAAGCTTCTTTACGACCTGCCAAAACGAACTCGAAAAGAAAAGCTCTCTGGCGTGTACCATCATAAAATTCACCAACCGTTCCACCCTGTTTTACGAGGTTTTGATGATACGTTTTTGGCTCCCCATTCTCGCTATGCGGATTTTTCTCCTGAGTTCCTAGAAGAGCATACGGAGCTGGATATTTTAGCCAGTTCCGATGTCGCTGGCGTTTACCTCGCAGCGACGAAAGACAAACGAAACGTTTTTGTAACAGGCCACCCAGAGTACGACGCGCTCACATTACATCATGAATACATTCGTGATTTAGGCGAAGGCATGGAGCCAGCAATGCCCATTAATTACTACCCAAATAACAACGCGGATAACAAACCGTGTGCCAGTTGGCGTAGTCATGGCCACTTACTGTTCTCTAACTGGCTCAATTACTGCGTTTATCAACAGACCCCTTACGATCTTGATAAGTTCAGTGAAGCCCACTTTACGAAAGATGATTAATAATCAACACCTTATTTACTCTTTAGTTAATAAGACACAAAAGAAACGGTCATTAATATGACCGTTTTTTTATGATTGCTAACTTGCTCGCATTGTTCCTTGCTCGGTATTTCTAACCGTAACATTCCGAATATGATGAATTTGCTAACAAGGAGCCCTTATGAACAAAAAGACACTTTTTGGTGTGTTGTCAAAAATTACCGCGATGCCCTCAAAGACCGCTGCTATCAACATAGCGACGAGCGTAGTTATCGGCACAGTGATGAGCATAACAGGTTGCGTGACAGTCACAGAAGGCAACGAGACACCGACAAAATCATCGTCAATTGACATGGCGGAAACCCGTTTAGCATTAGGGCTTGGGTACCTTGAAAAAGGCAACATGATCAGAGCGAGAGAGAACCTAGAAAAAGCACTCAAGCATGCCCCCAATTACTATCGAACTCAACTTAGCATGGCCCATTATTATGAGGCGGTGGGCGAGCCTAAATCGGCTGAAAATATCTACAAGACGGCTCTTCGTCAACACCCTAAAAATGGCAATGTGCTCAACAACTACGGTACCTTTCTGTGTAAGCAAGGAAACGTCAAGCAAGCGGATGAGTACTTCAATCGCGCCGTCAACCAACCCTATTACTATCTCATTTCAGGCAGCTACGAGAACGCGGCTTTATGTGCCTTAAAAGCGGGCAATACGGTTCAGGCAAAAACGTATTTTGAACGCGCATTGGACCATGATCCAAATCGTGCCCGCTCACTCTTACAATTAGCAAAAATAGAAATAGAACAACAAGAATTCACCGATGCAAGGATAAGGCTAATGCATTTCCATCAACGTTTTGGGCTGCGAGCATCATCGTTAACCTTGTCGGTCGAGCTAGAAAAACAAGCTGGCAATACCGCTTTAGAAACAAAGTACCAGCGCCAACTGAATGATCTGATAGCGAAACAGTCTTCAATGAACTAACTTTTCAGCTTGAGCCACTTTTGTCGCTGTGGTGCCGTTTTAAACGTCCACGCGACAAAACGGCTGATCTTTTGCCCTTGGCTCATTTCTACGACTTTCATTTCCAATGCACCTATCTTTTCTAACGTCTTTTGCATCCACTTAACGTTCTCTTTTTTAGAGATCAGCGTGGTAAACCATAATACCTGATGGCCAAACTGTTTGCTTTCAACGGCCATGTTTTTGATAAACTCAGCTTCGCCACCATCGCACCAAAGTTCTGCTTTTTGGCCACCAAAATTGAGGGTTGGAGCGCTGGCTTTTGACGGTTCTCCTGCTCGTTTTAACGTGTTTTTTAACGTGCCCTTTTTCGCTTTATTAGCATTCAGGTTATTAATTTTTCGCTGACTGCCCTGCTCTGCCTCTTGTAACGACTTATGAAAAGGAGGGTTGCAGGTGGTAATGTCATAGAATTCTCCTGCCTTTATCACCCCTTCAAAAAAGTGCTGACCGTTTTGTTGAAGACGACACTCGATATTGCGCTGTAGCCGTTCGTTATTCGCCACGATCTTATTGGCGTTTTCCACTGACACTTCATCAATGTCACTCGCCACATATTGCCAACCGTAGTCGCACACGCCAATAATTGGATAGATACAATTTGCCCCAACACCAATATCAAGCGCTCTGACCAAAGCGTGCTTGATTGATTGACTCTCAGTCGATAGCAGCTCCGCAGCGCGATGAATATAGTCCGCTCGGCCGGGTATAGGTGGGCAAAGATACCCTTTAGGAATGTCCCACTCTGTCACTTTATAGTGATGCGCTAGTAACGCTTTATTCAACAGTTTGACCGCTAACGGATCTGAAAAATTAATGCTCTTCTCACCACGTGGGTTGTTGATAACGCATGGCTTCAATTGAGGCAGAGCAACCATCAACGCTTCAAAATCATAGCGACCATGGTGCTTATTTTTCTTATGCAGACCGGCTTGGCTGGTCACGGTTTGCACGTTCATTGCTGATGACTGACCCATCGTTTTTAACTGGCCGATCGCTTTATTGTTTTTTCTGGTTGGTTTCATATCGACATTACTTATCTTTAAGGTCTTGATAAATCATAAATAGACGCGCATCCAATTCAAGCTGATGGTAGTCCGCTTCCATATGACAGCACAGCTGATAAAAGGCCTTATCGTGGTTCTTTTCTTTAATGTGGGCAAGTTCATGAACCACTAGCATACGCAGTAACGGTTCTGGTGCCGTTCTAAAAATACTCGCAATCCGAATTTCATTCTTGGACTTTATCTTGCTGCCATGCACTTTGCTGACATAGGTATGAAGACCAAGTGCATTGTTGATAAGGTGTATCTTACTGTCGTAAATGACTTTGCTCAGCGGCGCGGTTTTCTTCATGTAACGATTTTTAATGGCCATCGTATAATCAAAAAGGGCTTTCTCGCTCTTAATCGTATGGTTTTGTGGGTAGCGAGATTCAAACCAAGTGACCAGCTTATTGGCTGAAACCAATTGTTCGACCTGGGAAACAATATGCTCTGGATAGCCCTGAACATAACGAAGTGATGGATGCATAGTTAAGATAACGACCGTGGCTGTTGGCCGCTAAGTTTATCGGATTTGGCTTAACGATTCATTGATTTTGTCAGTGTGACTTTTCTCAGTGCGTAATTTCGGCTAAACTCCGCGCTTGAATTTTCGCCCTTAGTGGTCACCAATTAAGAGTCCGTTATGAAACGTTTAGTCCTGTATGTCGCCGATAAATGCCCTCATTGCAAAGATGCTCAACGTTATCTTGATTCAAAAGGTCTCAAGTATCGTCTCACCAATGCCAAAATGCAAAGAGGCCGAAAAGAGCTACAGGCGATGGGTGCACGCTCGATCCCTGTTCTTAAAATTGGTGATCAGGTGATGGTAGGTTGGGACCAAAAAACGTTTGATAAAATGTACCGCTCGTAATCAAACCCAACTCTTTCTCTAGACATACTGCTTCTTTAGACATACTGCTTAACAAAGTCGATAAATGTTCTATCGGCTTTCGATTGATACCCATCTTTTCGCCACGCCAAAGCCAAATCTATCTTTACAGGCTCTTCAAATGGAATGCCCACCACGCCTTGTTCATTGTCGGTGACGAGTTTCAATAGCGCAGTAATAGCAAATTCTCGTTTTACAATATTCAGTATCATTGGGATCAAGTTGGTTTCAAAAGAGAACTGCGGAGTAAACTGATTTTCGATAGACACACGATCAATAAACTCTCTGTGAAAATAGCCCGGCTTAAACATCACCAATTCATGTTGAAAAAACTCGGAATACGACATTGAACTATTCTGTGCCAAAGGATGGGTTTCAGACACGACGGCAACCATCTCGCCGGTCACTAGGTAATCGGTATCGAGATCTTCCGGAATGTCGTTATTCACAATGACCCCAATATCCAGCTCTCCATCCAATAGCATTTTCCGAATTGACTGCGTTCCTGCATCGACCAGTGTCAGTTTTAAGTTTGGGTAATGAGATTTAAAAGCCATCAAGATGTCAGGAAAAAAGTAAGACCCCATCATACTAGGAGCCCCTAAGCGGACCTCTCCTTTTTCCAATCCGATCAGTTCATCCATAGCGAGCTTGGCATCGTCTAACTGTTGTAAAATACGCTTCGCATGGTCGAGTAATACTTTCCCTTCATGGGTGAGTTCTACTTTTCTGTCTTGCCTCTTAAAGAGCACCACGCCAAGTTGCTGCTCAAATTTTTTTATCGAGATACTTAAGGCGGGTTGAGCAATATGTAACGCCTTCGCTGCCATCGTAAAATGACCAAGCTCTGCAACCTTGACGAAGTGTTTGAGATGACGAGTTTCCATATCATTAACTTTTTATATCGAGTCGATAGTTTTAATATATTTTATTAATCACAAATTCACTGCTAATTTCATCACATTACCCCGAAATTCATTGGCGTTCAGGACAAATAAATGGCTGAGTTTGGCAGTACCCGCTATAAAAAAATCACCTTAAGCTTGGCACTGGGCTCATTCTTGGTGTTCTGCAACCTTTATCTATTTCAGCCAATCCTTCCTTTGCTCGCCAAAGAATTTACGGTATCAGAAACTCAAATTAACGGATTGTTTGCTGCGTCTACCTTTGCGCTTTCTATTTTCCTCGTACCCTGGGCCATCTGCTCCGAATCTTTTGGCCGTAAAAAAGTCATGCTAGGGGGCATTTTTTCTATGCCTTTGATTGGCTTATTGATGCTTCTTAGCGACAGCTTTTGGCTACTGCTCCTGACCCGAGGATTAATGGGGGTGGCGTTGGCCGCGTTTGCTTCCGTGGCCGTTGCCTACATGGTTGAAGAGCTAAGCCCTAAGGCATTTGGCCAGGCGATTGGGGGATACATTGCCGCCAATTCTCTCGGTGGCATTAGTGGCCGCATACTCGGCGGCACGCTTACCGAAATGTTCAGCTGGCAAACTGCCGTTGCAACCATGGCCATCTTCACGTTCATAGGCGCTGTGATTGTTGGGCTGCTACTACCAAACCAGGACAACTTTACTCCCCAGCGTGGTCTTTTTTTCCACCATAATCGAGCGTTGGTGAAACACATCAAAAACAAGACGTTGTGGTTTGCCATGCTCATTGGTGGCATCAATTTCGCGCTTTTTGTTAATCTGTATTCCGTCATGGGCTTTCGCTTAGTCAGTGCCCCACATTATCTGCCGATTGGCGCTGCCTCTTTGATTTTTCTGTGTTACTTAGCAGGAACTCTTAGCTCGAAATTAACTGGGAAATGGGCTCAACATAAACAGCCTATTTCAGGGATGGTAACCGGAAGCATCATCAGCATGCTGGGTATGTGGGCGGCACTGGTTGATCACTTACCCATGATGGTCATTGGGTTATTACTGGTGAGCTTTGGTGCATTTTTTACGCATACCTTAGCGTATTCATGGATTAGCCAAAGGGCCGAACACGCGAAAGCAACGGCAACCGCACTGTATCTTGTTCACTACTATATAGGTGGAAGCTTAGGTGGGTTCTTTCTTATCTATTGCTGGCAACACGGTGGATGGTTGAGTGTCACCATGGGTGGCATGGTTCTCTATCTTGGTTTGTTTGCTCTTTGCTATGCTCTCTATCGACAAACGGTATCGTCTCGGACGTTGGCCGAACCTCACCCAACACACCGATAAACGATACTTAATCTGTCAGTTGGACAGCCGTTAAATAAGTAATGGAAGAAGTGTTTTAAGCAGCGATGTTAAGCAGTAAAACAAGCACCATTTTTACTCATTCAAAGCGTCATTTCTGGTATTCTATTCGTTCTAATATCTGGAGACGCACGGTGCTGACTCCCGCAGAAACGGTTTAAGTAAAGATACCCCTATGGACAACTATCAACTCGCAGAAAAACAGACTCAGCAATGGTTAGAAGACGTCATCGTTGGTCTTAACCTGTGTCCTTTCGCACACAAGCCGAATAAGAATAAACAGATTAAAATCGCAGTCACCGACGCCACGACGGAAGAAGCACTGCTTGAACGTATTTTGGAAGAATTTCAGATTCTCGACAGTAAAGATGCCAAAGAGCTAGAAACAACTTTGGTTGTGATTCCCGATATGCTTCAGGATTTCATGGATTACAACTTTTTTCTCGACTGGGTTGATGGGCTGATCAAACAGCAAGACTATGAAGGAATTTACCAAGTCGCGACATTTCATCCGGATTATTACTTTCACGGGACCCAACCCGATGATACCGAGAATCTGACTAATCGCTCTCCTTACCCAACCATTCATTTAATCCGTGAAGAGTCGATGGAAAAGGTGCTCAAACACTATCCCGATCCTGAAGCCATACCCGATAACAATATTGCTCGTGTTGAGTCTTTATCGCAGGAAGAAAAACAGCAACTGTTTCCGTACCTTTTTCGCTAATCGATTCAAAAAATCACAATGCGTAAACGTTCACGCTTAAATGATGCTATAAGCGAAAAGGAAAGGAAGAGAAGCAGAGAGAAAAAGCGAAAAGAATTGAAAATTCAATGAGTATGAGTGCTTTCAACTTCATCGATTGATAAAGCCTAAAGGATGTTCATTTATTGCCTTAAGCCAGATATAAAAAGACCACGCTAGGCGTGGTCTCAATCGATCAGCTATTTGTCAACTTTGATATTCTCTACGCGGGCTTTTAGTTTTTGTCCCGGACGGAATGTGACAACACGTCGAGCAGAAATAGGAATGTCTTCGCCAGTTTTAGGATTTCGACCTGGGCGTTCGCTTTTCTCTCGAAGGTCAAAGTTACCAAAACCAGACAGCTTTACCTGCTCGCCACTTTCGAGTGCTTTTCGAATTTCTTCGAAAAATACTTCAACCGTTTCCTTGGCATCCCGTTTACTGTATCCAAGTTTTTCAAACAGGTTCTCAGCCAGATCGGCCTTTGTGAGCGCCATAAAACTCCCCTTAAAGCTATGTTTAACATTACTGCCAGATGGCAGCGCCAAAGCATTTTGCCTAGCCAATCAACAACATATCGGCTTTACCTTGGAAAGTGTATGCCAAGCTTCTGATTTTCGCCAACTTTTTTCTAAGTGTATGGAACTATCAATAAATATAAATTGAATCAATAAACACATCATTCAAGATATAAAACCAAAAATACAAAATTAAAAAAGAATTTATAGGATTAATAACCGAAAAGTAGACTAATTACATTATTAATGACCATAAGGCTTGGGTGGATTTTTTTTGAAGTTTGTTCAGAAAATTCTCAAATTAAGGACAAAACCACCCAAACACTTGGCCGCTTATTTCATTACTAACCCATTAATAATCAACAGGTTTCAGATATAAAATACGCCCAATCTAAACGGACTCTCTTACTTTGTTCTATACCTTAACCTACCGATCAACGACGAGCTATTATTAATCGCAACCGCTAGCAACTACGCTGGCAACTAACAGTAAGAACACAAACACAAAAGGAACAAGAACAGAAAAACAGCAAAAACAGATCAAGTAGAGAGCCATTCATCCAGCACCGCGATAAACTTAGGATTAATCAGATACCCAATTGATCCGTGTGGGTTGCTTTGCCTATTACGAACATTGAGGTTATAAATTGGGTAGATGTCTTTCATTCCACCGGGCACCAAACCCAGTTTCAGCATTTCTTCAAAGTCGTTTTTGATCTTGCTGTCGTGAGAGATAAAATCGTCTTCTGCGGAGATGTTTATCCATCGATGAATATTTAAAGGGTACTTCCTAAAGCCTTTTAATCGACTCCCCTTTAAGCGATCTTTTACACTCTCATCCCCTAACGGCGAACCCAGTGTTACCAGTAAATCGACCTTCTTCTTCGCGCCGTAAACCCCTCGGTATTCACTGTAATGCGACAGCTTCCATAACACGTCATAACTGATCATAGTGCCAAGGCTATGCGACACGATCATCACATCATCTTGATTATCCAGCGCCTCCCTTAATTCGACCATTAATCGATACCTGACATCACTACCAAAATAAGAATCTTCATACCAGTAATGAGCCATATCTGGCGCAACCAGAGTGATGATTGGTTCGGCGGCTTTCAATCGATTGAGTACGGAAGAAAACATATCTGCAAGCGCCTCCTGGAGGAAGCCTGCCTTAGAAACGTCATGATACGTTTTCTTGTTGAACTGTTTGGTCTTATAGCTTTTGAGCTTGATGAGTGCTTGCTGTCGACTGAGCGGATCCTCGGTGGGTTTGAATAACAAGGTGTTCGATAGGTCGCCAAAATAGACAAAGCGCTTCTCTACATTTTTAAACGCTTGAAGCGAACCTGAACCGTTGCAATCTCGCTGTAATCCATGTTCAATTGCGTCGTACCACAATGCCTGAAGAGATTCTTTGTCAGGCTTCTGATCCCGACCGTGGATGAATATTAATTTCTTAGCCATGACTGAGCATCCTTGCGCGTTATCGACGTTAATCGCCTAGATGGTATTGTCCTTAAAACTGGAAAATAATTAACAGGTTAAGCATACTCCCCTGCTTAGATGCGATCTATCTGGCGTAACCCAATACCCGTTAAACAACCACTTGTCCGTTTTTCTCGCGTAAATCTCCTAAAGCCTCAACACGGCCAATCACTTTCTCTCACATACAAAAAGCCCCGCAAACGCGAGGCCTTGTTCATGCTTACACCAATTTCAACTGACTGAATCTTTTCAGTCCATGCGAGTAATAAAGGTTTGCTCGTCATCCACAAAAGCCACATAGTCGCCGTGATAGATAAACACCCGACCACGCCCTTCAACGATACACGCAAGCTGTGGGTTCAAATCATCTTCAAGATCTTTACTTTGATACGTGCCGGTATCAGTGATCACACCGCGGAATGTAGGCAAAAATCCATAGCTGCGCTTGGCTTGATCAATCAGGCTCAATTCACTGGCGGTAGAGAAGTAAGATGGGATTGGACCAGCATCTTCGATAAACATCGTTTTCAGTTCTTCAAAAGCGGTGATCACCAGCCAGTCGATGCCATTAACATGATGGATAAACATTGTTTATAAATACCTAGATTCTCGATAATTCAGATGCGGAGATTCTATCACTATCAGGGGCTAAACGTAGTAGAGATTTGGTTGCTAAAGACAAGACCTTCCCCTGTTTATCGCCCTAATATATTCAGCATAAAACTAGTACAGATGTTCACCATCAAATCCCCCTAAGAACACTAGAAATCGTTCATCGATGGATTTTCTCTGGGTCTTTGGAGTCGAGCCGTTTCTTGCTAAACCTTGCTTTTTAACTCCTGAATTTAAGGGCCTACCAACAAATAGACACACACTGCCTACGGTTTCTCTTACTAGCAGCCTTACTCTACGACTAATGTCTAACTACCTGAGACTGTTTGTTTTTTTTGGTTTGGTATAAGGTACTAGCAACTGAATTTTGAGGATTATTTTTAGTAATAAGTTGATTCGTTCTTCTTATTTAATAGTGAATTTTAAGAGTTTCATAGAAAAGAACGTTTGTTGGAATAGCACACCTTAGAGTGTGAACGAAAGGAATCAACATGAGCAGTACTTTAGAGTCCGTACATATACAAACAGATAAGCCTCAACCCAATGAGGATGAACTCACTTATGAACAACAACACAAACCAAGATCGGAATTTGATTCCCGCGACCAATATTTAGAACATGAATTACAAATCATGGCGCCTAAACGCTGGCGTCCCAATTTACCGTTTAAAGATTATCGATTTGAAATAGAAGATACCATTCCAGCTATGGCGGCGACCATTGGGAAGATTGTTATGGTGGGAGCCATTGCAACAACCTTTGCCGGTGCTCTAGGGCTAAACGAAGGCTTTATTTTAGAAAATGTTCGTTATGAATTACTCATCGCCTCTGTTTTCATCATTCTTTTCTCTGGTTTTTTATTGCCGACCGCTAACCTCGCAGGTACACACGGCCCACTCATTCCTTTAATTCCGATTGTCGTTGCAGCAGGCGGGCACCCTATGGCCTTTGGGTTGCTGATTGGTGCTTTTGGCTTAATTTTAGCCATCAGTAAAGGTGGTAGCATGTTGGCAAGCCTAACCAGTAAAGGCGTGTGTGGCGGTTTGCTGCTCTACCTTGGCTTTGTTGGAACCGCTTCTCAAGTTAAGAAGCTGTTCGCTTGGGCTGACGGGATCGGTATGAGCCATATTGCTTTTGTCGTGATCTTTTGCACCATTATTCTGTATGCGTTATTGGAACATTTCCGTAAACGTTGGCTAGCGGTACCTCTTAGTTGCTTGCTGGGTGGTACGTTAGCATTTGCCATGGGTGCCCCGTTTTCTTTCCAAACCGAGCCAGGTTTACCCAACATGAACCCAATGTATTGGTGGGGAGAAGATACAGGCTGGATGCTAGGCCTACCTACGATTGAACATTTCATGGTGGTGTTGCCATTTGCTATTTTAGCTGTGGCGATGTGGTCGCCAGATTTCTTAGGGCATCAAGTCTTTCAAAAAATCAGCTATCCAGAACGTACCGAAAAAGTACACATGAACATTGACGACACCATGACCACAGCGTCAATTCGTCAAACATTCGGTTCTCTGCTCGGTGGTACTAACTTTACGTCTTCATGGGGTACTTACATCATACCTGCGGCAATTGCTAAACGCCCTATTCCTGCAGGCGCTTTGCTAACGGCTCTATTCTGTATCATCGCCGCGGTTTGGGGTTACCCAATGGATTTAGCTATCTGGCAACCTGTACTGTGTGTTGCGCTCATTGTTGGGGTATTTGTTCCATTACTAGAAGCTGGAATGGAAATGACACGTGAAGGGAAAACCACCCAATCAGCAGCGATTGTTGTATTTTCTTCAGCGCTCGTTAACCCCGCATTTGGTTGGGCTCTCACCATGCTGTTAGATAACTTAGGCTTAGTTGGTTGTAAAGAACGCAGCAGTGAACTGAGTAAAATGAGCCGTTGGGTGTTGCCTGGCGCTATGTTTATTGTGCTAAGTGGTGTAATGGCGTTGGTTGGTCTCCTACCGGGCATACCGGCGATTATCCCGAGTTTTCGTTAACCTCTAGGTTAGAGTTATGGAGTGGTTGCTTCTTTCTGTTGTTAACTTTCAAACTGGATTCGTTATCTGCACGAAAAATTGAAGCCATCGTTGATCGTCTTTTTTTGGCAAAAAAAAAGCCACTTAATGTAAAAAGTGGCTTTTCTATTTTTCTACAATGTACATATTTTTTTCTTTTACAGTGTTACTGTTTGCGTTGAAACTTGTTCATTTTTCCACTGACGATGTTCCATCAGTCCTTAAAGCGTAGTCTAATTGCTAGTCTTGTCAATAAATACGTAGGCTCAGATTGACCAATATTGTCTAATATCATTTTCTCCAGCCAGACTGCAGTCTGGGCAGCCCAACTCCGTTAAGTCAGTGTCCAAAACTATTGGTGCGGATCAATTTTTGTTTAGGGAGAAGATGAACAATTCACTATTCTACATTTACTGGCTGGAAGCAAAAGGCAAGAGCTGACCCTTCCATTCTGAATTCAAATAATCACCTCACCTTTGTATTACAAAAATAATGATTGGCAAATGGCAAAACCTTACCCATATACGCACTAAAAACTTGACTCACATCACACTAATGGCTAATGTATGCGCTGTCGAAAAGATTTTAGACTGGTCCGGTTATTCCAGTCCTCGTTTATCCCGAGATTTAGTTGCTTCCAGCAAACCCGCGGCACTAACCTTTTATTAGGATGGTGCTCGTCTATACGTTTCGTGCACCATCCATTGACAACTTGGGTGAAACAATGCAAAAGAAACAAACTCTAATCATCGCACAAATCTTTATCTCTTTTATGATGGCATTCCTTATGACTGGCATTTTTAGCTTCATCGAGCTAGGAATGACAAAGGTATGGCTATACACATGGATGACTCATTTCATTACCGCTTGGCCTATTGCTTTTGTTTTGTCCATTTTTGTTGGTAGCTTAGGCTTTAAGTTTGCTAACAAAGTAACCTCTTAAAATACACCTGCTGCCTGCAAAAAGCGATCGGGTCAAAACGGTGGCTATCAGACCTTGCCTTTTGCCTTTTTGATGAGAGTGGCCTAGTTATTAGCTAGGCCATTTTTGTTTAGGGAAGAAGATGAACAGGTCACTATTCTAAATTTACTGACTGAAAGCAAAAGGCAAGACCTGACCCTGACATTTTTGTTCCTACCAAGGTTTTGCAATCGCACAAAAATTCAGCCTTGTTTCTCACTAGATAGAGCTAAACAAAATATTGTAGTTAACGGCTCCAAATTGAGCGATACCCCTGCAATATTTGCATCAATCCATTCTTGTTGAGTGATTTTAGGCCACTCTATGGTGTAGCCAAGGATAAATACGAGTTCTTCAAAGAAGAAACGTAAAGTTCGGCCATTGCCTTCCCTAAAAGGATGTAACAAATTTAATTCGCAAAATAGATTGGCTAACTCTTGGGTCAGATCGGGCAAAGCCAAATTATCTAACGAGGGGATAATACCAAATAATTTTGAAGCTTCAGGTTCAATCCTAGAAACGGTACAGAATCGAGTGTAGCCTTTAGATATATCGACTTCTCGAACTTGACCTGCCCATTCAAAAATATCTTGGAATAGATGATGATGTAGACATTTGAGGTGATTGAAGTCTAAATGCTTGAGTTCAGCAACGTTACTTTGGTATGAAAGGTACCTATGACTCGTAAATTCAACTTCGGCTTTTTCAAGTTCATCTGAGTCAAGTATATTCAATCTGTTAATTAAAACTTCAGAATTTGAATAACAGTATTTGTCCTGCTCAGCACCATATTTATCTCGCATACTTGCGTTTTAAATCTTCAATAGTTTGAACGTTTGCTTTCTTATTTATCGTCATGCCTTCATAACCCAAACTGGTTTTGAAGTTCTTTAAGCTTGGGGTAAATGTAGCTTTTTGGCGCTTTGAATTTGAGACATTGCCCATATCAATGTTCCTTTTGTTGGTTGCGTTAATTGTACATGACTAATCAGCTAATGTCATGATGTGGCTATTAACGATGGGGTCATAACGATGGGGTCAGGTCTTGCGTTTTGCGTTTTGCCTTTTTGATACAGACGGTCTAGTTATTAACTAGGTCATTTTTGTTTAGGGAAGAAGGTGAACAGGTCACTATTATAAATTTACTGGCTGGAAGCAAAAGGCAAGACCTGACCCTGCCATTTTCCTTGATGGCATTCCTTATGACTGGCATTTTTAGCTTCATCGAGCTAGGAATGACAAAGGTATGGCTATACACATGGATGACTCATTTCATTACCGCATGGCCTATTGCTTTTGTTTTGTCCATTTTTGTTGGTAGCTTGGGCTTTAAGTTTGCTAACAAAGTAACCTCTTAAACGACACCTGCTGCCTGCAAAAAGCGATCGGGTCAAAACGATGGCTATCAGACCTTGCCCTTTGCCTTTTGCCTTTTGCCTTTTTGATGAGAGTGGCCTAGTTATTAGCTAGGCCATTTTTGTTTAGGGAAGAAGATGAACAGGTCACTATTCTAAATTTACTGACTGAAAGCAAAAGGCAAGACCTGACCCTGTCATTGATACAATCAAAAAAGGCTCTTAGGATGAGTGAGTTTTTGAGAAAAGATAATATCGACTTCGATAGCCTGAGAGCGAAAAATATTGTAAAACCTCTCTTGCTTGCTGAAAAACTGGCGACGGAATAACATATGCTCACTTTCACCGATGAACAAAATGCCGCTATCGTTTTTGATGGTAGCATGGTGCTAACCGCTTGTCCTGGTAGCGGAAAAACTACAGTTATGGTTGAAAAAATAAGAAAGGAGCTAAATCAATTAGCAGACTACAAGGGTATTATTGGTATCACCTTTACTGTTAAAGCAAGTTCAGAGCTAAAGAAGAAATGCAAATCAGATGGCTTTAACACAAAGTCTAGTTTTTTTGGGACAATTGATAGTTTCTGCCTAGTCGAAATAGTTTATCCATTCTTATATAGTATTCATAATAATATACCTAAAAACTTAGATACGATGTCTTATTTTGATCTAAGTGATGATGATAAACTAGGTTTACCAGATCTAAGTATTGCTGGTAACTTAATTACCATCGACAACTTTAAAGGATATTCCGAGGCTATTTACAACCTAATATCTAAAGGTATTTTGTTATTAGAAGCTAATGGTATTATCGCACTCAAAGTTCTTGAATCGTCAAAGTCATGCAGAAGATATATTAAATCTAGATATACAGCCGTATATGTAGATGAATATCAAGATTCCTCTGAGTCACAACATGCATTGTTTCTCTATTTACACTCCCTAGATTTGAAGTGTATCTCTGTCGGCGATATACAGCAGTCTATCTATGCATTTAGAGGAAGTAATCCGAAGTATCTAAATGACCTGATAAATAATGAAAAATTCAAAGCTCTTTCGATTACGATCAATCATAGATGCCATCCTTCTATAATTAATTATGCTAGTAGACTTTATAATGAGAAATGCCATCTATTAGATACAGATGATAATAGGGTAATTTATTGGAACTTGGATGGCACCCCAGCACAGTGTGCGATTACAGTTAATAACTCTATAGAAAAATTGATTGAAAATGACAAAAGTTTGGTTCTCAAGGATATTGCAGTTCTAGTCAGAAATAACTCATCTTTAGATGTAATAAAGAATAACTTCAACTTGCCTTTGCGTATCTACGAGGATGTTAATCTAGAAAAAATTAACTCAACACCTGCGATAATTGCCAACTCATTACTTAGGTTCTACTTTGATCATTCTTCTCTGATTACTGATGTTATGAATACAATACTGAAGAATATTAATGAAAATGACATCAATTTTTCCCTAATTTCAAATAAAATAAGAGACTGTCGAAAAGAGGTTCCTAATAATATTATCCAATATATAAACAGCTTATTTCATCTTCTAAGAATACAGCCATTAAGTAATATTGAAGAAAGGGAAGTATCAAAAATTCTAACTGATGATTACTTGATGAAACAGTACAAACCTATTGATGATAATGAAGTTCAAGTTATGACTCTTCATAAAGCTAAAGGCTTAGAGTTTAAAGTTGTCTACCACTTGGACTTATACGACTGGGTTATGCCAAAAAGAGTTTTCATTAAAGGTAATTATGATGTTATCTATGAAAACTATGAACAGTGCTTAAATTTACATTATGTCGGTATAACTAGAGCTATAGAGTGGTGTGTTTTAGTCACAAGTAACTTACGATTTGGGTATCAGGGCAAAGTTGTTAATGGGCAACCCTCTCAGTTTATCTCGTTACCAACATTAGCAAATCTAAGAAGATAGCTTATTTACTTCGATAAATAATCTTCACGAGTAGTTGTGTTGAGCATTCTTCTTTAAGAGTTACAATTAAACTGGTCGCGTGGTTGACTTGATTTTTTCAGCTATGAATTACCCCTACTTCTTAGGCTACAAAAAAGGCCTCGCAATGCGAGGCCTTTGATTTTTCCATCGATCAGAAGAGATTAGTCGCGAAGTGCTGCGCCGAATTTCTCTGAGATTGAAGCGACGATAGCATCTACTGAACCAGCGATGTCTGCATCTTCAAGTGTGCGCTCTACAGACTGTAGGCTAAGTGCAATTGCTAGGCTCTTCTTACCTTCTTCAACGCCTTGACCAACGTATACGTCGAACAGTTTAGCGCCTGTTAGGAATTCACCACCCGCAGCGATACACGCTTCAACGATGTCGCCAGAAGCAACTGCTTCATCAACAACAACGGCGATATCACGACGGTTTGCAGGGAACTTAGATACGGCTACTGCTTCTGGAAGCACGCGAGTGTTGATCGCTGCCCATTCGATTTCGAATACGATAGTACGGCCGTTAAGACCAAACTTACGCTCTAGTTCTGGGTGAACAGTACCAATGATACCCACCTCTTTGCCGTCTACTACGATAGCCGCAGTTTGACCTGGGTGAAGTGCTGGGTGTTTCGCTGCTTTGAAGCTGTATGCGATTTCGTTTGCAGAAAGCTCAAGAACGGCTTCTAGGTCACCTTTAAGATCGAAGAAATCGACAGTGTTCGTTGCAATGTCCCAGTGCTCTTCGCCACGAGTACCAGAGATAACGCCCGCAAGCATCATTTCTTGGCGCATGCCGTTTTCAGCCGTTGCTTCAGGGATGAAACGTAGGCCTGATTCGAATAGACGAACGCGAGACTGTTGACGCTTCTGGTTGTGAACCACTGTGTTTAGAAGACCTTGGATTAGGCCAAGACGCATTGCTGACATGTCCGCAGAGATTGGGAATGGCAGGATTAACGGCTCAACACCAGGTACAACAAGCTTTTGCTGTTCTGGTTCTACGAAGCTGTATGTGATTGCTTCGTGGTAGCCACGGTCTACAAGAAGGTCACGAACGCGCTTAAGCGGTTGGTTAGCTTCTTTGTGGTCATTCATTTTAAGTGCCGCTTTAGGCGCTTGGTTTGGAATGTTATCGTAACCGTAGATACGACCTACTTCTTCAATTAGGTCTTGCTCGATTGCGATATCAAAACGCCAAGATGGAGACGTTGCCGTCCAACCAGCATCAGTGCTTTCTGTATCTTCAACAACAGCTACTTCACAACCTAGGCGAGTAAGAATTTCTACTACGTCTGTAGATGGGATTTCGTGACCTAGTAGGCTGTCTAGCTTAGCGCGACGTAGAGCAACTACGTTTGCTTTAGGAAGATCAGCTTCAGATTCGCTGCCGTTTACTGGCGCAACTTCACCACCGCAGATTTCAACGAGAAGCTGTGTTGCACGCTCCATTGCTGCTGCTTGAAGTGTTGAATCAACACCACGTTCGAAACGTAGAGAAGAATCAGTGTGAAGGCCGTAAGCACGTGCGCGACCACGGATGTGATCCGGTGCGAAGAATGCCGCTTCTAGAAGTACGTCTGTCGTTTCAGTAGTCACACCTGAATCTTGACCGCCAAAGATACCAGCGATGGCTAGTGCTTTGTTTTGGTCAGCGATAACAAGTGTGTTGCTGTTTAGTTCAGCTTCGTTGCCATCTAGAAGTGTTAGCTTTTCGCCCTGCTCTGCTAGACGAACCACGATACCGCCTTCGATCTTAGCGAGATCAAATGCGTGCATTGGTTGGCCTTGCTCTAGCATCACGTAGTTTGTGATGTCTACAACTGGGTCGATTGAACGGATACCACAACGGCGCAGTTTTTCTTGCATCCAGATTGGCGATTCCGCTTTCACGTTTACATTCTTAACCACACGGCCAAGGTAACGTGGACAAGCGTCAGCTGCTTTGATTTCAACAGATACTGTGTCTTCAATGCTTGTTGCAACAGCTTCAACTGTTGGCTCTGTAACGTCTGCGCGGTTTAGTACGCCAACTTCACGAGCAAGGCCACGGATGCTGAAGCAGTCTGCGCGGTTTGCTGTTAGGTCTACGTCGATAGTTACGTCGTTAAGCTCTAGAAGATCGCGTACGTCCAACCCTAGCGTTGTGCCTTCTGGCAGCTCAAGGATGCCGTCAGACTCTACGTCGATACCTAGCTCAGAGAAAGAACAAAGCATGCCGTTCGATGGAACGCCACGTAGTTTTGCTTTCTTAATTTTGAAGTTGCCAGGAAGTACTGCGCCAACGGTCGCTACTGCTACCGTTAGGCCAAGACGACAGTTAGATGCACCACATACGATGTCTAACAGCTCTTTGTTACCGTCTGCATCAACCGCGCCGATGTCGATTTTTGTAACTTGTAGTTTGTCTGCGTCTGGGTGCTGACCGCACTCAACCACTTTACCTACTTTAACGCCGGTGAATTCACCAGCAACAGGTTCTACATCGTCAACTTCCAAACCAGCCATCGTGATTTGGTGAGCTAGCTCTTCGCTGTTAATTGCAGGTTTAACCCACTCGCGTAGCCAAGATTCACTGAATTTCATAGTTTTGACTGCCCCGGATTACTTGAATTGTTTAAGGAAACGAAGGTCGTTCTCGAAGAACGCACGAAGGTCATTTACGCCGTAACGAAGCATCGTTAGACGCTCTACACCCATACCGAATGCAAAACCAGAGTATTTCTCAGGGTCGATGCCAACAGAGCGAAGTACGTTAGGGTGAACCATGCCACAGCCTAGAACTTCTAGCCATTTGCCATCTTTACGTTTCACGTCAACTTCAGCTGAAGGCTCTGTGAACGGGAAGAATGAAGGACGGAAACGCACTTCAACTTCTTCTTCAAAGAAGTTACAAAGGAAATCGTTAAGAATGCCTTTAAGTTGTGCGAAGTTTACGTTCTCATCCACTAACATACCTTCCACTTGGTGGAACATTGGCGTGTGAGTTTGATCGTAGTCGTTACGGTAAACACGACCCGGAGCAATGAAGCGGAAAGGCGGTTTGCCGTTTTCCATCGTACGGATTTGAACACCAGAAGTGTGCGTACGTAGCATTAGATCAGGGTTGAAGAAGAAAGTATCGTGATCAGTACGAGCTGGGTGATCGTCTGCGATGTTGAGTGCATCAAAGTTGTGGAATGCATCTTCGATCTCAGGGCCAGACTCAGTGCTAAAACCAAGCTCACCAAAGAACTGTTCGATACGCTCAACAGTGCGAGTCACTGGGTGAAGACCACCGTTCTCAATGCGACGACCCGGTAGGCTCACATCAATGGTTTCTGCAGCCAGTTTCGCTTCAAGCTCTGCACGTTGCAGTGCGTCTTTGCGAGCGACGATCGCTTGTTGAACAGCACCTTTCGCTTTGTTGATCTCTTGACCAGCAGTGCGACGCTCTTCAGGTGGAAGTTTACCTAGGCTTTGTAGTTGAAGAGTGAGTTCACCCTTCTTACCTAAATACTGAACTCGCACTTCATCGAGTGCAACTAATGATTCAGCAGCGTTAATCGCGGCTGTAGCATTAGCAATAATCTCTTCTAGATGTTGCATCGTTTCCTCATCTACCTATGGCTATCTGTAAAAGAAGGCATAAGTGGTACTGTCCATAAGGTTCCCTGCAAGGGATTCTTGGGCATTTTCAAATAGCTGTACATAGTAGCGAAACCCACTTCTAAAGCCAAATCGATTTACGCTTATCTTCGTTTAATGGGGAAAAAACCGACGACGACGATTGAAAATCTTCTCGTTCGCTCCCATTGATAAACAATAACCACTATTTTGAGTTCAAAAACTATGCTGACGATCAGAGAAATACAACCTAAAGATGACTCCGCCATTTCGCACATCATCACTAAAGTTGGTCAAGAATATGGGGCGGTGGGCGAAGGGTTTGGCCCCTCAGACGCGGAAGTCTCAGAAATGAGTGCCTATTACACGAAAGAACGTCGCAGCCATTATTTTGTTGCTCTGATTGACGATACCATTGTCGGCGGAAGTGGGATCGCCCCGTTTAATGACTCTAAGGTTACCTGCGAGCTGAAAAAGCTTTTCTTACTTAGCGAAGGCAGAGGCGTTGGCTTGGGCAAAAAGCTGACATTGGCGTGTCTTGATATGGCGAAAACTCTCGGTTTTACTCACTGCTATCTGGATACATTATCGAGTATGGGTGACGCGATACGCTTGTACGAAAAATTAGGATTTGAACACCTGGATAAGCCATTAGAGGGCACTCTCCACGGCAAGTGTGATGTGTGGATGCTTAAAGAACTATAATTAGCAACGATCACCAAAACGGTTGAAGATAGCTTTAAAAATCGATAAAAAAGCGATAAAAAGGCAGAGCATTCATCAAATGCTCTGCCTCGAAGAAACATTCGTTTAGAAATAATACTCTAGAGAGACTTCAACGAAATCATCATTTCTCGCAAAATACAGCAAATCCGTGGGTGTTTCATTTTCAAAGACCCACGCATCTAATCGCCATTTCAATTGGTTGGTGATTCGACTCGACGCTTCCAGCTTAGCGCTATAGACATCGCTATTATCCAGATCCTGAGTAATGCCTGTGAGCAATTCCGTGCCATCCTCATCATTTAACGCCAATCTAACTCCGGCAAATATGTCATTTTGCCCTGGGGTCTGTGCATTGTTTCCTCGGCTATCATAAAGATACTCAGCAATTAGCCCCACATCCCAATACGAGTCAAATGGGCCAACCACGGTGTACTCTAGCCCAGTGACTAAGCCGGTATGATGGTCAACACTATCACGATAAATCGATTCCAGTTTTAATAACCAGTCTCCGACAATACCCTGCACATCCACGCCCACCTGATTCATTTGAGCATAATAAGGCTGTACCTTGATTTGGCTCACTTGCCCTTGATTAAACTGGTAATAAGGATCTCGGTTTGTACCATTAAAATAACTGAATCCAAGATCCCAGTCCCCTAGCATTTTGCTGTAACGCAACGCCACATCGATATGCTTTTCTTCTCTCGATGACTCGTAAATGGTATCACTAGAAACAGGAACGGTAGGTCTGATCCTGCCATCAACCCCAGCAAACGTTCGTTCTCTAAAATAAGGCATTATCAAGGTGTCTAGCGTGCCCCACTCTTTTATTGAACTAAAATGAATCATCGGCTGACCTAACTTATCTTCTCCATCCAGTGATTCAATCGCATCGGTCTGGTTGACCACATCAACCAGTTGAGTCGATTCCGTCACACCCCAAAACACCTTGCCAACCCCAAGCCTTAGTTCATAGTCATCCCAATAGGTCAGATAAAGCGCTTCTCGTATGTCACCATGAGTTCTTTCTTCATCCATGCTGTCTAGGCGATAGAAAGGGGTAAAGCTGAAACTGCTTCCTCCATCAAACTCCCAATGAAGATCGGGCGCAACCACTAAAGACGTTTGTCCTTTATCTTGACCTTGTGCTCCATCTGACATGTATTGGCGGTGCTCAATATTGACCTGACCACCTAGGCCGACTGCGTGACACTGTAGCGAGAAAACCAGGCTCGTCACCATACCCATAGTCAACCCTAATTGGCGTAGCGATGTGTTCATCCTTTTCATGTCATGGCTACCTTATACGTTTCAGCGTGTTCTTTTGAAAATCACTCTCATTTAATCCCGTTTGAAATGTCATTTCACTGGTCGTCAGTAAGGTACTTTTTCCTGTTTGATGGTTTTGCATAGACATGGTGTGTGCGCGCCAATATTGGTCTAGGTACTGTTTGTAGTCGGTAAACGTCAGGGTTTTTAGTAGCGCACCTTTGCGGTCGTAGAATTCAACTTTTAAAGGGCGGTACTCTTGCTTTGAAAGCCACACTATCTGCTTGGTGTAGCCAGAGTTTTTATCGGTTGGAATCTGCTCTAATACGAACGCCTCTTCTCCTGATATCGCGTCATCTTTCAAATAATTGAACGTGTATTTTTCTAGCTCAAACGAACTAAGGTCTTCATAAGCGAACTCACTGCCCATGAATGGCCCCGATTTATTACGCGATGAGATTCGTTTTACTCGCTTTAACGCGGGTAAGTAGAGCCATTGATCATCGGCATCCACGGTATGCGAATGGTTTAAAAACGCCGTGCCTTTTACATCTCGTGGCTCTTCAAAAATCGTCAGTCCTTTATCTCCGTCGTCTTTCACTTCTAGAGATTTAAGCTGCATTAAGCGTGTGCTGCTTTCGCCCTGTACATTTTTCAAAAGCATTTCCATCGTTGAAACAGAATCGCCCCAGCCTTCATCTCGGTTTTTTCTCTCGGTTGCTATCTCTAGTCCTGTTGCTTCGCTCGCGGTCACTGGCATTGAAGCGCCTAAAACAAGTGATAGTGCGACTGCAGTATTAATGCCGAGTGTTTTTATGTTCTTTAACGCATTCATTGTTCGTTCCTTCGTTTCGTTCTAATTCGGGTTTACCTATGGCTAAATTTCGTCAACGTTGAGCGTATTTAGCCACGGTATTAAGAGGGTTTAGCTCGTTGTTACTGGCTTATTGGTTATTCGTATTTCTTGCTTTTCCGGCAGTACGTCTTGGCTTGGGTATTCTTTTTTGTCGAAAAGCATCAACAAGGTTGGTAGAAATAGGAAATCCACCACCAATGCGATAAACACCACCATCGCACTCAGTAGCCCCATGTCAGAATTCAATCTGAATGAAGACATTGCCAGTACGGAGAACCCAGCGACAAGGACAACGGTTGTAATCCAAAGCGCTCTGCCTACTGTATGGAAAGCGTATCTCACCGCTTCTTCCGCGCTTTTTCCTTGCTTACGTGCGCGCTGATATTTCGATAAGAAATGGACCGCGTCATCCACGACAATGCCAAGTGTTAATGTGACAACAACAGATAGCCCTAAGTTAATTTCACCAGAGACGAGCGCCCACAAACCAAAGCCAATCGCCGCTGGTGCCATGTTTGGAATGATGCTGATGATGCCTAAACGGAATGATCGCAATGCAAAGATCATGAGTGCTGAAATTAAAATCAGAGTTATGGGTAATGTCGATAACATGCTCGCCATATTGGTCTCGCCGATATGGGCGAACATCAATGATGGGCTTGAAGCGACAACTTGGTATTGAGGCGCGTTTTGACGAAACCAGTCGTAGATTCTGCTTTCTATTTCAACAAGCTCTACGCTTCCCAAGTTGTCGAGTGTCAGCATCATTTTGATCGAGGATTTGTCGACATTGATTTGGTTGTTTAAGTCCAAACCATAAGGAAGTGACATTTCGTAGAGTAATAGGTATTGAGCCGCCAGCTCTCTGTCGAGCGGCAGTTTATAGTAGCGACTATCATCGCTATGCATGTTCTGATTCAAGCGTTTGTAAACATCGGATAGTGCCGCTACGTGATCGGTTTCCGGTTGCTCTCGTAGCCAATCGGTAAAGTCACCCACGGTTTGTAAAAAGACGGGATCGGCAATGCCCTGAGATTCATGAGTTTTGATCGCAATGCTGATATTGGTCATTCCGCTGATGCGCTGTTCCATAAAATCCGCAGCTCGACGAAATTCACTTCGAGAGTCAAAATATTTTACAGACTCATCATTGACTTGATTTAACGGAATCAACGCAGCAGTGACGGCAATGAATACCACGGAGATCGGTAGCAGAGGCTTACGGTGCTTTACCACGAAATCACCCAGTCTATCCATAAATCGATTCGACGCTGTTGCCTGGTTTTCTTTAACTTTCATCGGAAGCCACTTGAGCATGGCGGGTAGCAGTGTCATTGACAAAAAGCACGCTATCATCACGCCGAGGGCCGCTAGATTGCCAAAATCTCTGAGTACTGGCGAATCCGACATATTCATCATCAAAAAGCCGATTGCAGTGGTGACCGATGTGATCAAAATAGGCATGAAGTTAACCGCAACGCTTTGCTCAATAGCGTATCGTTTTGAGTAACCGCTCTGCATGTTATGGCGCATTGTCGCAATGACATGAACACAATCGGCAACGGCGAGTGTCATAACCAATGTGGGTATGTTTACGGTGGCCGTACTGATAAACATTCCCGCCCACCCAGAGAGCCCCATCGTTGCTGCAACAGAACCAATAATGACGACAAGCGTTGCCAGAACACCGAATACAGAACGTAGCATCAGGGTTAAAAAGACTAAAATGACCATCAGCATTGCAGGCACCAAGGTAGCCGTGTCTGACTGAGCAGATTGCATAAACGCGTTATTCATCGCGATAATTCCAGCCTTGTGGAACTCAACATTGGGATAGAGTGCTTGGTAGCGTTCCACCATTTGATTGATGCTCACAATGACTTCTTGCACTTCAGACGTTTTATCCACTTCTGGCAGTTGAACCGTCACATTAACAACCGTGACATCGCCTTTTTTCGATATGAGTGAGTCCACTAAAGCCGGTTCTGTTAGTGCAACACGCCTAATTTTTTGTATACGTTGTTCGGTAAGCGCGTAACCTTCATAAATGAGGTCTTCAACGATCAGGTCGTCTGCATCGGCTTCTGTATGTTGGTAGTTTGCTAACGAATCAACACGGCTAGAGTAAGGAACTTGCCATGCATCATTGGTTAAATCTTGGACCAGAGTCAGTATTTCGGGGGTGAATACCGACCCTTGCTCAGGTGCGATAACGATGGCGAGATTGTCTGATTTGGTAAACGTCGTTTGTATTTCTTCAAACGCCAATAACTGCTTATTGGAGCCTTCGAAGAAGATATTGTAGTCGCCTCTAAAATAGAGGTTCTTTGCCCCTAAAGCCGCAAAGACAACAAGTGATAATGTGGTGAGTATCACCCAAAAGGTAAACTTGGTTGGTAGTGTGAACCAAGCGTTGATGTTGTTAGGCGGTGGATTCGATGGTTTCATCACAGTCTCCGTTTGTGACGTTTCGTCATTTATTGCCATTAAAAAACCAGATCAATCTGGCTTAAGCACCGGAGCTGTAAAAACTCCGAAAATAGCAACACTAATGCATCAATAAGGCGTGGGATAAACCCAACCTTATGTGACGAATCGTCATAAATGGTGATTTTAAAGCCCACTATACATGGGCTTTAATCGGTACGTATGAATTTAACGACCAACAGAGTTTAAGTACTCGACTTCTTCACTGAATAATTCACTTTCTACTCGACGCCAAGTTTTCCGGTAATCCCATTCCGAAGAAAGAGGCTTCCAACCTAAACCATCAAGTAACATGTTTGCATTGTGCAGCACTGAAAACGGGTCTTGTAAGCGATTGATACAATGGCTATTAGACGCATTTTGCGTCAATGCATTGGAACCAAAAGCAATCGACCAGTTTGCAAATACTATCGCGTCAGAACCGATTCCTGAAGAAAATTTGAGATCACCCGCATCAGCGGCTAAACCGATTAATTCATCGGCCTGGCTGATCACTATCTCTTCGAGCGCGTTTAATCCCGCGACTCTGTCGGGTGATGCTTTCTCTAATACCCAGGGGCTTTTAGCCATGATAGCGCACGTTGAGAGTACCGGCTCCATACGAGCATAGATACGATACGCAACATGCAGTGCAATCACTCGCTCCCGAGTATTCCCTTCAAAATCACCAATTCGGTCAAACAGTAGCGCTTCACTTTTTAACGAATGAATGCACAGAGCCAAAATAACATCTTCTTTACTGCAAAAATGATTGTAGATAGTCCCCTTCGAGTACGGGCTAGCTGCCGTCAATTTATCCATTGTTAAATTACTAAATCCTTGTTCTTGAACAAGAGATTTAGCCAACAGAGTTAACTCGACTTCTCTATCCGCTATCGCTTTCTGTTTTTTGGACAAACCAAAAGGACAGCCTTGCGACTCTTTCTTACCATCTTTTTTACAGTTAAAGCCAAACATGTTATTTCAATCCGTTTTCGTCAAACCACTTAACGCTGCAATTGTAACACGAATGCAAAATCTATGTACCTTACCTTTATGACGATGCGTCATTTTTGACACATCGTCATAATATCGAATTCATTGAGCAGATCAAGAGATTTGTTGGGATTTATTTGAAAACCTTATGAGTCGTATCGAAATGCGGTGTTTGAACAATGAATAGGCAAAAAAATAGAGAGTAAATACTCTCTATTTGTCATGTGCATCTGCGTATTGAGTTATGAATTACTCAAGTGTAATGGCATTGATATCAACGCCATCACCGTCATATGGGTCTAAAGCGCCACTCCAATAGACATTCAATGCATCTTCAATTTTTATTTGAGAAATTGCACATCCTTCAAAGCCTTCGCCAAAGCTAAACGAGAAAGGTTGTTCGGCATTAAAAATCTTCGCCCCACTATCTAAATCGTTAGTCAGCAGTATTTGTCCTGAATTCAGTTCCGTGTTTTCACAACGTGTTAACGTTACTCGGACTAATCCGACTTCGTTAAACTGGGTTGAAGAAACCTCATTAAAGGAAAGCGTCTTACCAAATACTGGGCACGCTGATATGTGGCCCTGTTCACGCAAACGCAGCTCTACATTCCCAGCCTTACCCAAGGACAAAAACTTATCACTGTCGCTGTGCAGAATATTCTCTTTGGTACTGCGGTTTGGATCGCCATGGTTCGTATCACTGACCCCTTTACTCCAAGCGATAACGGCTTGGCTCAAATCACAGCCAAGAAGCTCTGGCGCTTTGTCTCCGGTTAAACAAAATGTCTGAGCATCTCCTTTAATTGGGTAGACTTCTTCGCACTGTGCTTGTCTTGGGTTGCTGGCAAACTCGGTAACGGCAATTGAACGTAACAGAACTTCATTACTGTTGTGTAGATGTTCCTTATTAACCGTAAGTGATGTGTAATATTTGCTTGCTTTAACAAATAAGGTTTCCGTTTTGAACCCTTGATCTAGCTCTTCATCCGTTTCAACTTCTGTTGTCAGATAGTTAAGTGACCAATCTATATTGACGAACAAATTAGGGGCTTCTGATGCTTTATCTGAAAATGTAATCGCCCTTACCGTTAAATCACTGTTATCACCACGCCAGTATGGATTCCCATTATTCGAGGCTTTTATGACGATTCTATCAAAGCCATTTTCCACGACATCAAAGGCCTTTTTATATTGACCGCCAGCGCTGTTTGAAGCAAACGGCTGAGATGAGACTTTGATACCGTTGCGATAAAATTCTGCTATCCCTTTTTCTTGCTCTTGAGCATAAAAATGGGAGAATTCAATTTCCGCTTGGTATGAAATGTTGTCAAGCAAATCAAAGCTCAAACGCTCTGACACTCCTCGCTGTCTCGCAAAGCGATAATCCACTTCGTTAGATAAGAAGTAGCCATTACTCGCACGGCTTCTCACTCCAAGGCCTGAGTAGGAGCGATTCACATAACCCCAGCCTAAATGGGCAGAGCCAGGCCAGACAAACCCTTTTGCCTTAACAAGGACACCATCTTGATAAAGACGATAAAAATTGCGTCCGTAACCTGAAAAATCAATCCGCCCAGTTAGGACATCGTTATCACTGCGACTAGAGTTATCATCGTCATTTTTACACCAAGGTTTATTCCATCCATTAGTGTCCCAGTGACGGTTCAGCCCAGAAAAGTAATTGTAGAGATTGTGGTATAAGCCGTAACCATGGGAAGCGTGATATTGTTGGCATAAACCAGCAGAGCCAGAGTCCTCAATCGGCGTAACTTGTCGATATTTGAATTCAAAAGCATAAGTCGCGCCGGGAGTCGTTGGGATGTATGTCCGCATACGATAGTTCTTTAAACTACCATCTTGAAGACAGGATTCCATTTCTAGGTTAGCAACTTCGCCATCAGCGTCTGAGTCAGCATAATCAGCCGCTTGCGTCGCTTTGAATGCGGTTTGGCAAGCAACGTTGTTTCGAATATCGTAGAGCGCTTCTTGTCGCCCTTTTTCGGTGTCGGTATTTGGGTAAGCATCCCACACGTCTGGATACATGCCATAGATAGAACTGAACGTCCATCGTGTATCAAAGCTTATCTTGTTATCATTTGTATAAAGAACTTTGATATAGTCTGGAAGCATATCCGGGTAAAGTTCTACTTGCTCATCAAACTCTAACCCTTCGATAATTCCCCAGTGTCCCTGTGCGTCAGGACCTTGATACCCGTAATGATACTCTTGCGACGACGTATCGTTCGCATAGGTATTCCATGTACTCGTGATCAGTGCGGCGCAGACCATCATTTTTACTTTCATTATTATCCCTTACTCGTAGTGCACCAGTGAATAGACAAGCTAAAAAATCAGAGCCAGAGGCTCAAACACTTGCAAGACATGGATTCTGGAAGCAAACTCACACCAATGAAACCTTTCTACGCCCAAAGTCGTAAAAATCAGCGGAATTACAGTGCTTATCTGGGTGAACTCGTCAGGGATGAGTCAGTCCATAAAACGAAGTATTAGAAAAGAATGAGAGAAAATGAGCGCTTATCATCTTCCATTTTTACGTGGGATTGGCCGATGTTACTGAACATTGTAAAATGAAAAAAGCCCTAGCATTTCTGCTAGGGCTTTAAATTTGGAGCGATACATCGGGTTCGAACCGATGACCTCAACCTTGGCAAGGTTGCGCTCTACCAACTGAGCTAGTATCGCGTTGCTATAAGAGGCTTACGCAAATTATAGACTTAAATAGATGGTGCCCCGGGCCGGACTTGAACCGGCACAGCGCGAACGCCGAGGGATTTTAAATCCCTTGTGTCTACCAATTCCACCACCAGGGCACGCAAAACTTGTTGCGATGCTTCTAATAATCGCACTCTTTCGAGTGGGTTAGACACCATCTTATGATTGACAGCGAATTACGCTATGAATCTAAATTTGGAGCGATACATCGGGTTCGAACCGATGACCTCAACCTTGGCAAGGTTGCGCTCTACCAACTGAGCTAGTATCGCAAATGGAGGCGCGTCCCGGAGTCGAACCGAGGTCCACGGATTTGCAATCCGCTGCATAGCCACTCTGCCAACACGCCGCCGTAACCGTAATCGGCTCACATTTAACTGCGTTCCTTTTGGGTACGGGATGCATTCTACGGATTCAGTCGTTTGAGTCAACCCTATTTTTTGATTTTTAAATCGTTTGGCTAATTTGCACTCAATACAAGGTATATTGGGTGTTTTAATCGCCACAAATCGTCATAAAATCAGATCTAAACTGTTGAAAATGGACTGCTAATAAAAAACGGGCTAACGCCCGTTTCTTCATTGATGTTCTTCGCTTAACAAATCGTCTTTGGCGGCCATCAAGTACTGAATCATTGACCAGAATGTCAGAATCATCGCGATATAAATAGCCGCATAACCTAACCAAACCATCCAATCATCGTGTTGCCATATCAGAACCCAAAGCGCAAACATCTGAAAGCCTGTTTTCACTTTACCAATCCAGGAAACCGCGACACTCGCTCGTTTACCGATTTCAGCCATCCACTCACGTAGTGCAGAGATAATGATTTCTCTGGCAATCATGGTTACTGCTGGAATGGTAATCCAAATGGTGTGGTAGTCATCAGTGATAAGGATAAGTGCCGTAGCCACCAACACTTTATCAGCAACGGGATCTATAAACGCACCAAAACGAGATGTTTGCCCTAATTTACGAGCTAACATGCCATCTAGCCAATCGGTAAAGCCAGCAACCCAAAAAATCATTGCGGCAGCAAAAGGCGCCCACGAGTAGGGAAGATAAAACGCTACGACGAAAACTGGAATGAGAAAAAGTCGTAGTAAAGACAAAATATTGGGAATATTAAAACGCATATTTTTAAAGCTCTTATTCATTGCGCGTTTATGTTGCGGGATTTTTGCTATTGTTTCAATGCTTGATAAATGTTTTCTGCCAAAGAATGACTCACACCCGGCACTTTGGCTATTTCTTCAACAGTTGCACGCTTTAGTTCTTGCAATCCTCCCATATACTTCAATAAAGCCTGACGACGCTTTGGCCCAACACCTTCGATACCTTCAAGTGAACTGGTTCGACGGGTTTTACCACGCTTTGCTCTGTGGCCGGCGATCGCATGATTATGACTCTCATCTCGTATGTGTTGCATTAAGTGCAATGCAGGTGCATCACTCGGCAAATGGAATTCTTCGCCCTCGGTGGTGATTAGGGTTTCTAAACCTGGCTTACGCGTTACCCCTTTCGCGATACCCAATAGCCTTGGCTGCTTAGGCCAATCTCCCCAATATTGGCTGATAATGTCCAATGCTCGGTTTAACTGCCCTTTCCCCCCATCAATAAAGATAATGTCTGGAATTTTGTCGACATCAAGTTGTTTTGAATATCGGCGTTCTAATACTTGCCCCATCGCTGCATAATCATCACCGCCAGTAATTCCCGAAATATTGTACCGACGATACTCTTGTTTAACCGGGCCTTCATGGTTGAACACCACGCACGATGCTATGGTGCTTTCGCCCATCGTGTGCGAAATATCAAAACATTCCATACGCGCGATATTATCGATATCCAACACTTCTCTCAGCGCCTTAAATCGCTGAGATATCGTCATTTTGTGGTTTATCTTAGTCGTAATTGCAGTTAGCGCATTGGTATTCGCTAGTTTTAGATAACGCCCTCTTGTACTGGTCGCATTCAAATGAAAATTCACTTTTCGACCCGCGATATTAGACAACGCTTCTTGCATGGGGGCGGTATCCGTAATTAAGTCGCCATTAAGGACAATTCTATTGGGCACAGAACGAGCTTCGTTATGGCTCAAGTAGTATTGACTTAAAAAGCTGTAGAACACCTCTTCTCTGACCGTATTATTCGGGATTTTAGGGAAATGGCTACGACTACCGAGTATTTTCCCCTGGCGTATCATCAATATATGAATACAGGCAATACCGTTCTCTTGGGCAAAACCAAGGACGTCCATATCATCCATACTGTCATCAGAAACAAACTGCTGCTCCTGAACGCGTCGAATCGCCTGGATTTGATCACGAAACTGGGCCGCATCTTCAAAACGAAGCTGTGTACTGGCTTGTTCCATTTTCTCGATCAGCAACTTTAAGACTTGTTGATCTCTCCCCTGCAAAAACAAACGAACGTAATCGACCAACTCGCCATATTCTTCTTCAGAAATAAGGCTAGAGACACATGGCCCCGCACAGCGGCCTATTTGGTACATTAAACATGGTCGAGTTCGATTTCCGTAAACCGTGTCTTCACACTGCCTGACAGGAAAGATTTTTTGCAGTAGATGGAGGGTTTCTCGGACAGCGCCTGAATCAGGGTAAGGCCCAAAATACTCACCTTTCTTTTTTTTAGCCCCTCGATGCATGGACAAACGCGGGTGTTTATGGGCGCTAATGAAGATATAGGGATAAGATTTATCATCGCGCAATAGCACATTATATTTAGGCAGATACTGCTTAATATAGTTGTGCTCAAGAATGAGCGCTTCTGTCTCAGTGTGGGTAATAGTAACGTCAATTTTGTCTATGTTAGAGACGAGCGCTTTGGTTTTCTCGCTATCAACGTTTTTTCTAAAGTAGCTGGCCAAGCGTTTCTTAAGATCTTTGGCCTTTCCAACATAAATGACAACAGCCTCGGTGTTATACATTCGATAAACACCGGGCTGATGGGTAACCGTTTTTAGAAAAGAAACAGAATCAAAAAGTTGGGGCACTATAGCGTCTCTGTATCGAGCATCCCGTGCCTTATCGCTAAGTGAGTCAGTTCAACGTCACCGCTAATGTCTAATTTACTAAACAGACGGTATCGGTAACTGTTGACTGTTTTAGGGCTCAAGCTCAATTGCTCGGAAATATCTGTAACCTTTTGACCTTTGGTGATCATCATCATGATCTGAAGCTCGCGCTCAGACAAATCAGCAAAAGGGTTCTCAGAGGCAGGTGAGAATTGACTTAGCGCCATCTGCTGTGCAATTGCGGGAGATATGTAGCGCTGTCCGCTATGAACAACACGAATGGCATTGACCATTTCATCTGGGCCAGCTCCTTTAGTCAAGTAACCTGCCGCTCCGGCTTGCATCACTTTCGTAGGAAACGGGTTCTCTGTATGCACGGTCAAAACAATGATTTTTATATCAGGATTAAAACGTATAATTTTCTTGGTTGCTTCTAGGCCACCAATACCAGGCATATTCATATCCATTAAAATGACATCAACATGATTGTTGCGACACCATTTTACAGCATCTTCACCGCTTTCAGCTTCCCCTGCTACGTTCATACCACGGACGTCTTCAATAATACGTCGTATCCCTGTGCGAACCAGCTCGTGATCATCTACAAGGAAAACATTTATCAAACTTGTATCTCCACACTTGTTAATCTTCTTGCAAACAACTCTGTGTGAGGTTTGCTATACAATTCGCTTAGTTTAACTCATTTTTGAGTCAAAACTCATAATGAATATGTGCGCAAATCCAAACTTTAGCAAGCAATTCTTGCCCAAATGGATAAGTAATCACTGTTATTTGTCTTCTGCGTCACCTGCTATTTGTCTTCTGTACAACCTGCCCTACCTCTCAATCCAACACTGTAATGTATTTGAATGAATCGATAAATTAAGCGAATGGTTGAAAATGCAACTGATTTCATTTATTTATAGGGCTGTAACAATTTATTGCTACAATGACCCCGTGAATATTT
Source organism: Vibrio sp. YMD68 (assembly GCF_029958905.1). Classification (NCBI taxonomy): domain Bacteria; kingdom Pseudomonadati; phylum Pseudomonadota; class Gammaproteobacteria; order Vibrionales; family Vibrionaceae; genus Vibrio; species Vibrio sp. YMD68. The sequence goes on from NZ_CP124614.1 coordinate 1,873,893, forward strand.
AACATCAAATCAATACGATAAGGATATACAATGAAAAAGCTTCTTGCAGTGGTTGCTCTAGCTTCGACTCTTCCTCTTTCTAACATTGCCATGGCTGATGCAGACGTAGGTTGTGGTTTAGGTACTATGATTTTTGACGGTAAATCAGGCAAAGTATTTAAAGTCCTAGCCGCGACGACTAACGGTACATCGGGTAACCAAACATTTGGTATTACTTTTGGAACTTTGGGCTGTGATGGTACTGGTACTATTAGCTCTGCACAAAAACTGGCGCTATTTATCGATGGGAACTTAGATAACTTGGCTCGTGATATCGCTAAGGGCGAGGGTGAAACACTGGCCACTCTATCGGAAGTTTGGGGAATTAAGCAGGCTGACAAAGCCGCTTTTAACACTCTAGCGCAAGAAAATTTCGCTGAAGTATTCCAATCTGAAAACGTCACCTCAGAAGAAGTGTTCGCAAACTTAAATACGTTAGTATCTCAAGATCAAACACTAGCTGATTACCGCATCTAGTTAAACAATACTAAGCCAAGTGCCCATCTAGGGCACTTTTTTATAGCTTTACCTATCGTTAGTCATTACTCTGACCATCATTAAGTATATGGATTATAAAACAATAGCGGTTAACAATGAATTTTTGGACTGTCGGTTTTTCACTAGCGATAAGCGTTAGTGCCACGTTTTGTACTTTCGCTCAAAGCTCTACAAATTCGTTAAGTGCCTCTTTTAACACCGATGAATTTAGCTTTTCTGAATTATCTCAACATCCCTACTGGTTGAAACTTGGGCATTATGTCGACAAGCCTTTACGGGGTTTACAAAGTGCGGTTGATAAAGATGAATTTTTCCTAGCCGTTGATGGCAAAGTCAATCCAGAAACAGAACTGATAGCGACCATCGAAAACCTATATAGCACAGACTCAGCAATCGCCCAACTCACCCAATGCCAATACCCCGCTCGGTACACTTGGCTTGAGTCGTTACACGGTAGAGAAGCGGTTCTACATTGCCCTGACCTTAAAAACTGGCTTGACGTGTTAGATCCAGAGGGAATGACACTCGTCTTCCCCACCGCTTTTATGAATGACCCTTCATCGATGTTTGGTCACACACTACTAAGAGTCGATGCAAAGGATCAAACACGCCACAAAGAGCTCGTCGCTTTTGCTATCAATTTTGCGGCGGAACCAGAAACCCAAGATAACCCGGCCCTTTACGCAATGCGAGGGCTTATTGGTAGCTACCCTGGTCGTTTTGCTGTAATGCCCTATTATCGGAAAGTTCGAGAATACAACGACATCGAGTCTCGAGACATTTGGGAATACAAGCTCAATTTCACTGAAAGTGAAGTAAATCGTGTGTTACTCCATTTGTGGGAAATGCAACGTGCTGAATTCGACTACTATTTCTTAGATGAGAACTGCTCATATCAACTGTTAGCGTTATTGGAACTCGCACGCGATGACTTATCACTCATTGCTGACTTCCCTCTTCAAGCTATCCCATCAGATACGGTTGAAGCGTTGGCAAAAAACGGGCTTCTTGATACGCCACGATATCGCGAAGCGTTTGGAACTCGATTACTACACCAAGCCAATAAGATTGATCAACGTTTATTTGATGCCTCAATTCGAGCCAAACAAGGAGAATTCCCGTCCGATGGCGAATTTGACGAAGATGAGCGTGCGGCCATATTAGAGTTCGCGTATGAGTGGTTAAATTTTGAGTTATACGAAGACGGTCTAGATCGTGATGCCAAAGCAAAGCAACTGACTCAACTTCTGTATCAGCGAAGCAGAATGAAAGTTGATTCACCTTTTTCTTCAGTGCCGGTGCCAAAGATATCACCAGAGCAAGGACACGCATCGGCCCGAGTAGGTTTAGGTCTGCAAACGAATAGTCACAGTCACGACAAAGCCACTTTTGAATGGCGTGCTGCGTATCATGATTTACTTGATTCTCAGGCTGGGTTTATTCCCGGTGCCCAGATCAGCTTTCTAGATACACAACTCAGTATTGATGAAGATTCAAACACCCGCCTCGACCGCTTGTATTTACTTGATGCAATGTCGCTGGCACCAAGTAATCGCATTTTCAACAGCTTGGCATGGAATGTTCGAGCGGGCTTCGACCGTAAGCCAAGTGTAGATAAACTCGCAGGGCGATGGTTTGGACAAGCTGGCGTGGGTAAAGCCTGGGGGCAAGCCGACAAGCTCCACGCGTATTCACTCCTATCGACAGAGTTGAGTGGTGGCCAACTAACCCAGTATGACGCCACTTTCGGTATTGGCGTGGAAGCGGGCTTATTGTATCAAATGGCCGACCAGCACCGAATTGGGTTACAAGGGCAATATTTAGCCCTCATTGATTCCAATGCCGAGCAAAACGCCAGCGCAACAGCGAGTTGGCACTGGACATTTAATCGGCATTGGGCATTACGCAGCCAAGTAAGCTACCAACATTGGACTAGAGAAGATACGTCAGCAAAACTGACCGCCTATCTCTATTACTAACATGTTTGAGCTAGGCTCTTCTATCTGCGGCATGTTTTAGCGTAGATGCTGAATGTTAATAGCTGGATTGTTATACGGTAACTTTGCTTCTTATTTCGCCATCGCTCTATCTCATGACTCTATCTGTTACTTGTTAGGTGGAATGTTTGTTACACTAGAGAGGCTACATAATGTAGCCTTTTTCTTTTTTTAGTCACTATTGTTTATATAAACATGGTGAGATAACCATTGTTTAGATCGCTTTATTTATTCAAGTAACTCTATTTATTATTTGTTCAGGTACTATATTTCGTGAGGCACGTTGTTGGCTATTAACCCAGGTTTTGTATTGACTCGCCAAGCACGTGATATCGTCGGCCAAACACAAATTGACTTATGGCTCAGTACTGAGCAGGGACCTGTTCAACTCATCGTCAAAGGCGAAAAATGCGTCTTTTTCATTGACGACAGTCAGCGTCAAAAAGTGATGTCGATTGCTTCCGACCTAAACATTTCCCTTGAAGTAAAACCCTTATCGCTCAAAAGCTTCGATGGTATTGACCTGGCAGCCTGTTACTGCGCAACAATACGTAATGCACATCAATTGAACGACGAACTAAAAAATCATGAGATTTTAACTTTAGAGTCAGACATCCGATTAACAGACCGTTTTTTAATGGAACGGTTCATCAAAGGAAGCATTGAATACACCGGTCAGATTCAAGCTATGCCGTCGTACACAAAAGTCACTCACGCCAAGTGTCGACAAGGTGACTATATTCCGAACCTCAATGTTGTCTCTTTAGATATTGAATGCTCAGAGAAAGGCATCCTCTACTCGATTGGATTAGACAGCAAGATGGACAGTCGCGTCATTATGATTGGCCAGAAAGAAGACAGTGAAACCCCAATTGAGTGGGTTGATAATGAGTCTGCGCTTTTACAGGCGCTACTTCGTTGGTTTGCTGAATTTGATCCTGACGTCATTATCGGGTGGAACGTTATTGATTTTGATTTTCGGCTTCTTCATAAAAGAGCCGAGTTCAACAAGATTAAATTGACGTTAGGTCGAGCTAGGCAAATGAGCCACTTCCGAACGTCAATGAGTACCCAGCAGAGCTTCATTACTATCCCTGGTCGCGTTGTCATGGATGGAATTGACACACTCAAAACCGCCACCTACCACTTTCGATCTTGGTCACTAGAATCCGTGTCTCAAGAAATGCTAGGAGAAGGCAAAAGCATTCATAATGTGCATGACCGTATGGATGAAATCAATCGAATGTTTCGCCAAGATAAACCCTCTTTGGCGAAATACAACTTACAAGATTGTGTTTTGGTTAACCGAATCTTTGAGAAAACCCATCTCATTGATTTTGCCATCGAGCGTTCTCGGCTAACCGGTGTTGAGCTTGACCGAATTGGCGGCTCTGTCGCTGCCTTCACTAATCTCTATTTGCCGCAGATACATCGTTCTGGCTATGTTGCTCCCAATCTAGAACCAGAGAACTGGCTCGCCAGCCCCGGCGGTTATGTGATGGACTCACAGCCAGGCCTTTATGACTCCGTATTGGTGCTCGACTTTAAAAGCCTTTACCCATCGATCATTCGCTCTTTTCTAATAGACCCAATGGGCCTAATTGAAGGGCTAAAACAAGAGATCGGAATCGGCAATGAACAAGCGGTTCCAGGTTTTCGTGGTGGTCAGTTTCATCGCTCTAAACACTTTCTTCCTCAAATGATTGAAGACCTGTGGAAAGCACGAGACCTCGCAAAAAAAAGGAACGACAAAGCTTTTTCTCAAGCGATTAAAATTATCATGAATTCATTTTATGGGGTGCTCGGATCGTCAGGTTGCCGATTTTTTGATACTCGACTGGCATCGAGTATTACCATGCGCGGTCACGAAATCATGAAAAAAACCAAGGTATTGATTGAAGCGGAAGGTTACCAAGTGATCTACGGTGACACAGACTCAACCTTTGTTTCCCTGAACAAGCAATGCAGCCAGAACGAGGCCGACCAGATAGGTCAAATGCTTGTGACAAAAATCAATGACTGGTGGGATAACCACCTCAAGTCAGAATATCAGCTCACTTCAATGTTAGAGCTGGAATACGAAACTCATTACCGAAAATTTCTCATGCCGACCATTCGCGGTGAGGAAAAAGGATCGAAGAAGCGTTACGCAGGATTAAAAGGTGAAGACGCCCAAGAGCAGATCATCTTTAAAGGGCTAGAAAGTGCCAGAACCGATTGGACGCCTCTGTCACAACAATTTCAGCAAAAACTTTACCAACTGATATTTCATGGTCAGTGTCCAAAACTGTACGTGAGACAATTTGTGGAAGCCACACTCGCAGGCCAATATGATGACCAACTCATTTACCAGAAGAGATTAAGACGTAAACTGCATGAATATCAAAAGAATGTGCCTCCTCAGGTGAGAGCTGCGCGTCTGGCTGATGAAGTGAACCAACAACTTGGGCGACCGTTGCAATACCAAAATAAAGGATTAATCGCGTATATCATTACAATCAATGGCCCGGAACCACAAGAGTATCGAAAAAGTGCCATTGATTACCAACACTATATTGATAAGCAGCTCAAACCTATTGGTGATGCAATCTTGCCTTTCATTGGCTTAGATTTCACTCGCCTTACTGAACCGCAACTCGGTCTATTTTAAAGTCTTAGCTGGCTGATACATCTTGTGCATTGTCTGGTGTGAGTTGTTCATTGAGCTGGCAATATTCCCTGTAACTTTGACTAGGAAGAGAGCGGCTATAATACCAACCTTGAACTGATATCGTATCACTTTTGGGAATGAAGCTAAGCTGTTCAAGGGTTTCAACCCCTTCTACCACGACTGAAATATCAAGCCTTGTCGCAATAGACAGGATGCTTGTAAAAACCTTTCTCCCCTTTTCGGAGCTTAGCGCTAGAACAAAAGAACGGTCTATCTTTATCGCATCAATACTAAATCGGTTCAGATAGCTTAAAGAAGAAAAGCCGGTACCAAAGTCGTCAATATAAACCTTTACGCCCAAGTTCTGTAACCGATTAAAAGACATCATCAGCTTCTGCTCATCCACCAGCAAAGTTTCTTCCGTAATTTCGATATTGATCTGGCTGGCGACGGGTTTGATCGCTTTTAATATTGGCGTCATCACATCTTCAGTCACTAATGTTTCGGGTGAAATATTGATGCTCACCGACGTCCGATTACCGCTTTTATTCCAAATCTGGATATCTTTCGCTACTTGTTTAAACACCCAGACATCAAGATCTTTCATTAACCCAGCTTCTTCAAGCCATGGGATAAAAGCGCCAGGATACACTAACTCTCCACTGCTTGATGTGGCCCTCACTAACGCTTCACACCCTACCACTTTACCCGTGAGCGAACAGATCTGGGGCTGATATTCCATACAAAACTCTTTATGACTTATGACCTCCAGTTGGTCCTCCAACGATTTCGCCTTTTTCTCTTCGCTTTGAGCGATCGCTATTGGGTCTTCACGGAGCGTTTCAGCCTCTTCTTGACGGCGCGTATAAGTGGTATCTAAGAAGGGGAAATCGATCTTTCGGTTCGCATAGACCTTATTGAGCCCTCGTACTGCAGGCAGATAAATCAAAGTACCAATCAATACATTAAAGAGTTGAAGGCCGAGCGCACCAACGTCGCCATTTGTCGATATCCAGGCATTAATTAATACCGGACTATTGAAAGGTACCGACACAACAGGCACCGATACCCATCCAGACTGAATCGCAAACATGGAGGTGCAGACGTTAACGATAGGCACCAATAGAAAGGGAAAAAACAGCCGAGGGTTAAAGATAATTGGAAGGCCAAACAACAAAATTTCATTTACGTTTATCAGACCAATGGGAATACTCGCTAGAGCAATAACCTGTAATGCTTTTTGTTCAGAAAACACCAGCAGTGCCACAACCAAAGAGAGCGTAGCACCACTTCCTCCAATGAACACAAACGATCCCATGAAAGATAGGTTCATAGGGTACGGTCCCGTACTCCCTGCTAAAAACGTAGAGTAACTTAAGTTGGTAGCTTCTTGTAAATAGTCAACCAAGGGGAGCAACGCGTAGTATCCGTGAATACCGATAAACCAAAGCGTCGAATTTAATGCCGCGAATACCATTCCAAATGTATAAGGCTCATTGGCATAATCTAGATAAACCGCTGACAATAAATGATTGCCCGTTAACCCGGTAAAAATCAGGCTGTTCACGACCATCACAATCACTCCGGTGATCGTGGCTGGTAGCACTAAGTTTAGGGATTCTTTAACAATCTTCCCACCACTGTTAGACCGAGTTATTTTCAAACTGCCTAATTTCAATAAACTGGCTAAAATCGGAGTGGCGTACAACGGCGTGATTATCGCGATAATAATATTAAACGTTTGTACTGATTGTTGATTAGGTAAGACTTCACCAATAACCACTAGGTAAAGTACAGACAGCAAGGCCACTGGCGGGCGTGGTAATTTCCACTGCATGGCTAACACATACGACAGAGCGGCTGTCATTAGAAAAGGGAAAAAACTCGCTATCGAACCATGAATAGCATATAGCGATGTTACCCACTCAGTCCTGCGACCAAAAACAAACTCGCCCATGCTGGCAAAGAAGAGAAAAAAGGAGGACAACATTAAACAGGGCAATAGCCAGATCATGCCTTCTCGAAGAGCAAGCAACGAGGGTGTTATAAACTTGAGACTAAAACCTTCAACCACATTCCATGTCGACTGGAGCCTCGTGACTATCATGCCCATCGTTTCCCTTAAACTTACTGGCCTTTTTATAATTTAGCACATATGGGGAAGTTTTCAGGGTTTTGGGTTCAAGGTTCAAGGTGCAGAATAATGATTGGAAAAGGTTTTGCGTCACATCCAGTAATTGAACAACTGAGAACAAGGTAATAAGTTCGTATTGGATGTAAAGATGCGCATGTAGCGAACAGAAAAGAGCTAACCGATTCGAAACTCGGTTTTTTTATACTGTTCGACGAGCCAATCGCCAAAGCTGTCCAGTATCCCGATCACCGAACGCTTTGGTATCACTCTTCCTGTCAATAATATCTTGAGTCTGTCTATCTCTGTTTTTTTCATTGGATAAAACCGCAGAAAGTGATCGCCACACTCAGAGGGGTCCTCCAGCCACAATTTGTCTCGGTACATGACCAAAGAATGGCTCGCGCGCAGTAATTTTTTGGCAATTATTTTCTGTGCTTTGGCTTGCTCTTGCGGTGAACTTGCTCGAGCGATTCGATTTCGATAAACCGCGACCCAGTCTTCAACATCCATATTCCAGTGCTTAGCGATTTCCCAGCTGGGTTCGTAGTCACCAAAGCATTCGGATAAATCGTCGCCGTAAATACACACCGAACAGTGTCTTAGCTGAAACCCCCATGAAAATATACTCTCCAATGTGGCGACTTCAGACAATAATGCCGTTTTTATGGAGACTTCGGTTATATGGCTAAAACTTTGTTGAAAACGCCATTTGATCGTATTGAGTAACGTCGTTCTCGTATCATTAAACGAGCGGTTCGTCACCACGATCACATCGAGATTTGATTGCCCAGGTTTTGCCGCCTTTCTTGCAACACTGCCATAGAGATAAACACTGTGGAGGTTTTCGCCCAACCCACCCCTTAAAAACTTCACTAAGTCGTTAACGGCGGCTTGATAGTCGATTTGGAAAGGTTGTTTCGGGTCAATTACAGAAAGAGTCATGAAAGGTATCAAATACGCTCAATTAAGGGGACTACCTTTATGATCTCTCAGAGAACGAATTCGATCAAGATATTCCTTCTTGCCACTTAATTGCTATAATGCCCCCAAACCAAATACAAAGGATCCCTCTGATGCCTAGAGCCAGTGAAATTAAAAAAGGGTTTGCTATTGAATCAAACGGCAAAACTCTACTTGTTAAAGAAATTGAAGTAACCACCCCTGGTGGCCGTGGCGGAACTAAGATCTACAAAATGCGTTGTACAGACCTATCCAATGGTGCTCGCGTTGATGAGCGTTTAAAAGCCGATGACGTTGTAGACACGGTTGAAATGTACAAGCGTCAGTCTACCTTTTCATACGTAGATGGTGATGAATACATCTTTATGGATAACGAAGACTATACCCAATATACCTTCAACAAGAGTGACATCGAAGATGATCTCATGTTCATCAATGAAGAGACTCAAGGTATGCATGTCGTTATCGTAAACGAAAAAGTTGCTGGGCTTGAGTTGCCATCAACGGTTGAGCTTGTTATCGAAGAAACGGATCCGTCAATCAAAGGCGCATCGGCATCGGCTCGTACTAAGCCAGCACGTTTCGCTACTGGCCTGTCTATTCAAGTACCAGAGTATATCGCTACAGGCGATCGCGTTATCGTTAATATTGCTGAACGCAAATACATGAGCCGAGCGTAACCCTTATGTCTGATGAGCAAAATCTGATCTCTTATGATGACGTAATCGATGCTGCCTACGACATTTTTCTTGAAATGGCACCCGATAACCTAGAGCCTGTTGATGTGATTCTATTTACAGCTCAATTTGAAGAACGTGGTGCAGCGGAGTTAGTTGAAACTGGCGAGGATTGGCCTGAGCACGTGGGCTTCGATGTCGATAAGGACGTTTACGCAGAAGTGCGAATTGGCCTTGTTGATGAAGACAGCGATGTTCTTGATGATGTCTTTGCTCGTATGCTAGTCAGCCGAGACCCAGACAATAAGTTCTGTCATATGCTTTGGAAGCGCGATTAATTCACGCTAAACCCACTCGCTTAAGAACGCCAAGCTGTTATTGATATACGCTTGGCGTTTTTTTATCGACTCACCAAATAAAAGCGATCAAACAAGGCGATAACTGATCACGTACAATTCCGTGATGCCGGGATAAATATCTTCAATCACACTTTTTAATTCATCCAGCGTCATATTCTCTTGCTTAGCATGAAAATCGGATAATTGGCTCAATAGAATCGGCTCCACAGACTGAATGTGTAACCGACAAAACCAACGCCCTTCTTCCAAGGTTTTAACATCAACCACACTTCCAACATGATAATCGCATTCGCTTTTATCTCGAATCGTGATGGTTTTCTTGCCCGATAAAATATCAGCTTCAAACCGTTCAAAAAATGTCATTTCAGTTGGGTAAGACATGCGTATTTCTCTGTAATTTTTCTTTCTTTGTCATTGGTGGATTGTACAACGAGAAACCGTCGGTTGATACACGCCTATGAGCTTTCTTCTTCCGTGCAAATGTCGAATGAATTTCTCAATAGAATAGTATGCTCGTCATATTTCATCACCTATGGTTTGCAATCACTCTGCAATTAACTCACTATTTGTATAGTCAATTATTCCGAGTCGTCTTATGAGTAACGTTCCTCTTTACATCCAGATCAAACACTTTATTTCTGAACAAATACAATCGGGGAACTGGCCTGTCGGGCATAGAATTACCACAGAAATCGAACTGACTAAACAATTTGATGTCAGCCGGATGACCGTTAATAAAGCCATTAGAGACTTGGTTAACGAAGGAAAACTACAACGTAAGCCACGAGCTGGGACGTTTGTTTGCGCAATCCCAGAAAAAGCACAGTCTCCGCTTTTAGACATACGAAATATCGCTGAAGAAGTCGCACAACGTGGTAAAAAATACCACAATCTCGTTGTGTCACAAACCTCAATCGAAGCTGATGAACGGATTGCCACACAACTCGGAACCATGCTAGGAAAAGAAGTTTATTTTAGTGAAATCATACACTTTGAAGACGATAAACCGATTCAACTAGAATTGAGATGGGTCAATCCACGTTATGTTCCGCAATATTTACAACAAGATTTCTCTGCCATCACGCCCAATCAATATCTTTCTGACAACTGCCCGCTCAATGCGATTGAGCATACGGTGGAAGCTATTTCACCAGAGGATAACGTCAAAACAGCATTAGCACTGACCACCAACGAACCCTGCCTATTGCTGCATAGACGCACCTGGAGTGAAGAGAACCTAGTCAGCACTGCTTTACTCTACCATCCAGCGTCAAAATACAAATTAAGCTCTAAGATTCTCATCTAATTGAGCACATCATACTAAATCATGATCACATTTTTGTAACATTCATCTTGTCAGTCTGCTCGAGTTGAACTATTAATTGTATATACATTTAATATTCATTGAGGCCGTTCATGACATCCGTTACCGATCTTACGCTTATCAATGCTCGTCTTGTGTCTATGACACCAGGTAATGAAGGCTACCAAGTCAGCACTGAAAAAGTCATCCAACTCGAAAACGGTAAGATCGCCTCAATTCAAGACCAGCGCGATTTATCCTCGGACAATTTGCTTTCAGGTAACCCAAACGGACACCATTCGACAATTGGCCCTATTTATGACTGTAAGCATAAGCTGGTCACGCCGGGGCTTATTGATGCTCATACTCATATCGTCTTTGCTGGCAATCGCTCAAACGAATTTGAAATGCGCCTTCAAGGCGTCCCTTATACCGAAATAGCGAACCAAGGCGGTGGCATTCTCGCTACCGTGGAAGCAACACGCAAAGCCACAGAAGAACAATTAATCGAGCTGGCTATTCCACGCGTGAAAGGAATCATAAACACTGGCGTTACCTCCGTTGAAGTGAAATCGGGCTACGGTTTGACATTAAATGATGAAGTGAAGATGTTACGCGCCGCCAAAGCTCTTGAACGTTATGTACCGATTAAAGTAGAGACCACATTACTCGCGGCGCACACGACTCCTCCGGAATACAAAGGAAAATCGGACCAATATATTGAACTCATCTGCCAAGAGATCATTCCTTTGGTCGCAGAAGAGAAACTCGCTTCATCCGTCGATGTTTTCTGTGAATCCATAGGGTTTGACCTCAAACAAACAGAACGACTTTTCCAGACGGCTCAACAGCACGGTTTACGCGTAAAAGGCCATACCGAGCAGCTATCGAACCTCGGAGGCAGTGCTCTCACCGCACGCTTTAATGGGCTGTCTGTGGATCATATTGAGTATCTCGACCTTGAGGGAGTAAAGGCGCTCGCCAACACCAAGACCGTTGCCACATTACTGCCCGGCGCATTTTATTTTCTGCGCGAGACACAGCGTCCTCCCATTCAACTGCTCCGAGATAATCGCATTCCCATGGCAATCGCCACGGATTTTAACCCTGGAACCTCACCGATCGCTGACTTGACGATGATGATGAACATGGGCTGCACTTTATTTGGCCTCACACCAGAAGAAGCCCTCCGAGGGGTGACCTGTCATGCCGCCCAAGCCATCGGGCATGAAACAACTCGAGGACAACTTCAATTAGGCTTCGACGCCGATTTAGCCATCTGGAACATCGCTCATCCCGCCGATCTCAGCTACCAAGTCGGCGTCCCTAATTTAGCGGCGCGTATCGTTAACGGCGCGTTATATCACCGTGAAGGGCATAACAATGACTAACCCACACACCGTTACTGATCACACATTCCACTGGCAAGGTCGACATGATGCCGAAGACGCAGATCTTGGTAAGCGCATTCATCATGTAGTGAAGAAAATGCAAGCTTATGATCTGAATACCACCGAAAATTTCGTCAGTATCTTAGGGTTTCCTAGCGATGCAGGCGTCGCAAGAAATAAAGGGCGAATTGGCGCGAAGAAAGCACCAAATTTGATTCGCCAGGCGTTAGCTAACATGGCCTGGCATAAAAACGTGTCGATTGTCGATTTGGGTAACGTCGCTTGTGAAGATGATCAACTCGAAGATAGCCAAGAGCAATGTGCGCAAGTGATTACCGCAGCCCTCGCCCACTCACCTGTGATTACGCTTGGAGGGGGGCATGAAGTCGCCTGGCCATCTTTCTTAGGGTTAGCCAACCACTTAAAAAATACCGCCCCCGAACTCAAACCCAAGATTGGAATCATTAACTTTGATGCGCATTTCGATCTTCGTGCTTTTGAAAGCAATCATGCTGACGTTAAACCCAGTTCTGGGACACCCTTTAATCAAATTAGTCGCTACTGTCAGAGCAACAACTGGGATTTTCACTACGCATGTTTGGGGGTGAGTCGCGCAAGTAATACAGCGGCACTCTTCAACACCGCCGATGAGCTTGGGGTTTGGTATGTGGAAGACCATCAGTTATCACCAATGAAGCACGATGCTCATCTTCCCCAGCTGCAACACTTTATCGACCAGTGCGACTACCTCTATTTAACGATTGATTTGGACGTGTTTCCAGCATCAACCGCACCAGGCGTCAGTGCCCCCGCCGCTCGCGGAGTCAGCTATGAATCCATCTCGTTATTGTTGGAGCGTATTCTTAATTGCCACAATAAGCTGATGATCGCTGATATAGCCGAATATAACCCGACGTATGACGTTGATAGCCAAACCGCGAGGTTAGCCGCAAGGCTTTGCTGGGATATGGCGAATGCGATGGCCGATAAGGTGACCAACATTAACGACAACGAAAGTATGCATAAACAGTTTACATAAGCAGTTCACATAAGCAGTTCACATAAACAGTTAGTGCAAATAAGAAAAATAGAACAAACCCCTATAACGTATAACAAAAGGAGCCTCAACATGACGGAACACCAGAGTGTAGATAAGCGTCTCGACACATCTCGAACTATTCGCTCACCACATGGTACGCAACTTCGTGCAAAATCGTGGTTAACTGAAGCGCCGCTTCGTATGTTAATGAATAACCTTGATCCCGATGTCGCTGAGCATCCCCATGCTTTGGTGGTTTATGGCGGTATCGGCAGAGCCGCTCGCAACTGGGAATGTTACGACAAAATCGTTGAAGTACTCGAACGACTCGAAGATGACCAAACCTTATTGGTTCAGTCGGGTAAACCTGTTGGGGTTTTTCCAACCCACAAAAATGCGCCTCGTGTCTTAATTGCAAACTCGAATCTTGTGCCCCACTGGGCGAATTGGGAACACTTCAATGAACTCGATAAACAAGGCTTAATGATGTACGGGCAAATGACGGCGGGGAGCTGGATCTATATTGGCTCTCAGGGCATTGTGCAAGGGACTTACGAAACGTTTGTCGCGATGGCAAAGCAGCACTTTAATGGTAATGCGAAAGGTAAGTGGATTCTAACCGGTGGCCTTGGTGGCATGGGGGGCGCGCAACCTCTAGCAGGGACCATGGCGGGTTATTCCATGATTGCCGTGGAATGTGATGAATCACGCATTGATTACCGACTTCGCACCGGCTACGTCGATAAGAAAGCCACCAGCCTCGATGAAGCAATGGCAATGATTCAAGAATCTGACGTGCCTATTTCCGTTGGTTTACTTGGGAATGCCGCAGACGTGTTCACTGAGTGCGTTGAGCGTAACATCACTCCAGATGTCGTTACCGACCAAACCTCAGCTCACGATCCTCTTAATGGTTATCTGCCTCAAGGCTGGAGCATGGACAAAGCGGCATCGGTTCGAAAAGACGATGAAGCGAAAGTTATCAAAGCGGCAAAACAATCCATGGCAATTCAAGTCACCGCCATGCTCGATTTACAAAAACGAGGCGCTGCGACGGTGGATTACGGCAACAACATTCGACAGATGGCACTCGAAGAAGGCGTAAACAACGCCTTTGATTTTCCGGGTTTTGTTCCTGCTTATATTCGACCTTTGTTCTGTGAAGGTATTGGGCCTTTCCGTTGGGCTGCGCTGTCTGGTGATCCTGAAGACATCTACAAAACTGATCAAAAAGTCAAAGAGCTTATTCCAGATAACCCTCAGCTTCATAACTGGCTTGATATGGCGCGCGAACGTATTCAGTTCCAAGGGTTACCCGCACGTATCTGTTGGGTCGGCCTAAAAGACCGTGAACGTTTAGGTCAAGCCTTTAATGAAATGGTTAAAACTGGCGAGCTTAAAGCGCCCGTCGTTATTGGCCGAGATCATCTAGATTCTGGCTCAGTGGCAAGCCCTAACCGAGAAACAGAAGGCATGATGGATGGTTCAGATGCGGTTTCAGATTGGCCACTGATGAACGCCCTGCTTAACACCGCTGGTGGTGCAACCTGGGTCTCACTTCACCATGGTGGTGGTGTTGGAATGGGGTTCTCTCAGCATTCTGGCATGGTCATTTGTTGTGATGGCAGTGAAGATGCGTCAGAACGAATAGCGCGAGTCCTGCATAACGACCCTGCGACGGGAGTCATGCGTCATGCTGATGCGGGATACGACATTGCAAAACAGTGCGCAGCGGAGCAAGGGTTAGACCTTCCAATGCTAAACGAAGAACTGAGCAAGCTTAGATAAGCGAACCGGTTTCTGCCAATTTCTATCGTTACTCGCTGCTTTGTGAAACTCTTAGTTTTTGAGAAGACGTATTTTTGAGACGACGTGTTTTTGAGAAGACGAGTTTGTAAAGCACTTATTGATAAAAGCATTTATTGATAAAACACGGGTTTATAAAAACAATCGGTGAGTAACGATTCAATAGAGAAGTATTAAAGGATCAATGAAGATGTTAAATCTATTGCTAAAGCCTGGACACATTAGCTTAAAAGAGCTGCGCCAAGTCAGTCGAACGCCCATTAACCTGGCGCTTAATCCAGATGCTATTCCTGACATTGAAGCCAGCACACGCGTTGTCGAGCAGGTTATCGCCGAAGATAGAACCGTGTATGGCATTAACACCGGTTTTGGCCTACTCGCCAACACACGTATTGCCCCTGAAGATTTAGAAACATTACAGCGAAGCATCGTACTTTCGCATGCGGCCGGCATTGGGAAATTAATGTCTGATGAAACCGTACGTTTGATGATGGTTCTGAAAATTAACAGCCTCGCCCGCGGCTATTCTGGAATACGTTTATCGGTGATCAATGCGTTAATCAAACTGGTCAACGCTCAAGTCTACCCTTGTGTTCCTCAAAAAGGCTCTGTCGGCGCATCGGGGGACTTGGCACCTTTAGCGCACATGAGCACCATCTTGCTCGGTGAAGGTGAAGCAAGGCACAATGGCAAAATCATTTCTGGTCTTGAAGCCTTAGCCATCGCAGGTATCACACCTATTACCCTGGCTCCCAAAGAAGGTCTCGCTCTTTTAAATGGCACACAAGCTTCTACCGCATTCGCTCTCGAAGGTTTGTTTGTGGCAGAAGATCTGTTTGCTTCAGCGACCGTATGCGGAGCCATGACTGTCGAAGCCGCTTTAGGAAGCAGACGCCCCTTTGACCCACGTATTCATCGTGTGCGAGGCCATAGAGGTCAAATGGACGCGGCAGAAGCGTATCGTCATCTACTTGATGTGAGCAGCGAGTTAGGTGATTCCCATACCGGCTGTGAAAAAGTGCAAGACCCTTATTCTTTGCGTTGCCAGCCGCAAGTCATGGGGGCTTGTCTACAACAGATGAGAAATGCTGCATCCATATTGGAAATTGAAGCGAATTCAGTATCGGATAACCCCCTTGTATTCGCTGAAGATGGCGACATTATTTCAGGCGGTAACTTTCATGCAGAGCCGGTTGCAATGGCCGCAGATAATCTCGCGCTTGCCATCGCCGAGATTGGAAGCTTATCAGAAAGAAGAATGGCACTGCTGATTGACAGTGCACTCAGCAAACTGCCTCCTTTCTTAGTGGACAATGGCGGGGTAAATTCAGGGTTTATGATCGCTCAAGTTACCGCGGCCGCGCTAGCCAGTGAAAATAAATCCCTTGCGCATCCAGCGTCTGTCGACAGTTTACCGACCTCGGCAAACCAGGAAGACCATGTATCGATGGCGACATTTGCGGCCAGAAGGCTTAGATATATGGCTGAAAACACCCGTGGAATATTGGCGGTTGAATACTTGTCGGCCGCGCAAGGGTTGGATTTCCGTGCTCCGTTAAAGTCTTCGCCACGGGTTGAAGAAGCAAAAGCAATGCTGCGCGAAAAAGTGTCTTTCTATGACAAAGATCGTTACTTCGCTCCAGATATTGAGCAAGCTAATGCATTGCTAAAACTCGCCATTCATAACCACTTAATGCCAGACCAACTGTTTAACAGTTACTCGTAGTGACAGTAATCAGTATTGACCGTTTCAGTATTGACCGTTTTTAGTATTGACTGTGCATAGGCCCATCATTCATTGGTGGGCCTTCTCTTTTTGTTTTACTCAATTGCTCGTCTATTCAACACTACGTACTGGATGGACCATTAAAAATGCGTTTCCCTGTATAATCTTCCCCAGTTTTCACTACCCAATGTAGATTATGTTTCTAACTTCTTTTGTTTCAGTACAAGACCATCAATTCACGTTCACTCGCGAGCAAGCAAGCCACTTTGCTAAAAAAGTCGCTGGTGATTTTAACCCTCTTCATGACGAAGATAACAAACGCTTTTGTGTTCCTGGCGACCTACTTTTTGCAGTCTTGCTTCAAAAAGAAGGCATCAGCAAAAAGATGCGCTTTGACTTCTCAGGGATGGTTAACGACGGTATAGCACTGAGTATTGAAAACAAATGTGAGAAAGAAAGCGCTCTCGTTGACGAAAAAGGCAAAGAATACCTTCACATGAACCGCGAAGGCGATGTGAGTCATGATGCCGCGTTCATCGAGCACGTTGTTACAAACTACGTTCAATTCTCTGGTATGAACTTCCCTCACATCATGGTTCCACTGATGGAAGAGCAACAGATGATGATTAACTGTCAGCGTCCGTTAGTCATCTATGAAAGCATGGAAGTTGAATTTGATCGCCTCGATTTGACACACCCTGAAGTAGAGTTTACCGGTGCTACGTTTGATGTCGATGGAAAGCGTGGCGTGGTGACACTAAACTTTGCCTTTAAAGAAGATGGTATCGTTGTAGGCAAAGGCGTGAAACGCATGCTAGCCAGTGGACTAAAACCTTACGATCAAGATTCCGTTGATGACCTGGTTAACCGTTTTAATGAACGTAAGGACATGTTTTTAGAGAAGTTTGCTACAGCGGCTTAACCTTTTCGCCTCATTTTCTTATCTCATTCTCTTATTTAATGAGTTCAGATATTCCGCTTAGAGAATGAGAAATACAGATCAATATGAAACACCCGCTCAGTCAGCGGGTGTTTTTGATTTTTCGCTTTCATCCCATCAAATCCAGCGTCTAACGCTCTGTTTATAATCTACGTACTCAGCACCAAACAGCCGCTCTAATGCTTTCTCTTCTGGTTGTATCTGGAAACGGTTCATATACACGATAAAGAAAACACTAAGGGAAAGACTCAGTCCATTTTGCAACCAATACCCCACTCCAAACAAAAGAATGAAAAGCCCTAAATACATGGGGTTACGCGTATAAGCAAAGATACCGCTATTCACAACCAAAGAAGCGGTTTCAGGCTTCACAGGGTTCACCGTTGTCTTTACTCGGCGAAATTCTCGAATGCCCAGTAGCCCAACGATCCCCGAAGCGATAAAACACACTAAAAACACCAGCCAGGTGAAAGGGAAAATAATGTGCGCGAACATCAGATTCTCTGCTGCAAAATTCATCAGAAGAATAACGATAACAAACACCGCTACCGGTGGGATTTTGAGCTCCAATCTGTCCATTTCGATCCTCATTTTATTATTAGACGGCCTCAATGACGAACTTTACCCCGTTTATGAGCTGTAGATAAAAAATAGCCCAGAATGATCATCTGGGCTATTTTTCTATGTACGTTTCATCGGTCTACGTTTCAATCTGTACATTTTTCTAGCTACGCACTTCTATCAACACACTTTATCTATACACTGGCATATCTAAACACTGGCATATCTAAACACTGGCATATCTAAACACTGGCATATCTAAACACTGGCGTATCTAAACAATATCAACGATCAACAACGTCTAGCAGTGCTTGTAATGGGTGTTTAACTTTCACTTGCTCAAAACGTTTAACCTGGCTTCGGCACGAGTAGCCCGTCACTAGACAACGGTCTGACGGCAGGTCTTGAAGCCTTGGTTTCCAGCTTAATGCATAAATGTCCTTTGACATCTCTAGCTTGTCTTTTTCATGCCCAAACGTGCCAGCCATGCCACAGCAACCCACGGGTACCGTGTTTAATGTCGCACCAAAGTGAGTGAAAATTTCGCCCCACTCTTTTTCGGCATTAGGCATCTTCGTTTTTTCAGTACAATGCGCCAATAAATACCAAGGTTCATTCACCGCTGTAGAAGGCTTAGCGGTTGAAGTACGAGCCTCAATGTCAGCCAACCGAGGTAATAACCATTCGTGCACGGTCAGAACATCGAAATCACCTCTGTCTTTACCCAGTACTTCGGTATATTCGTCTCGGTAGCAGAGCACTAACGCCGGATCAACACCAACCAACGGGATATCAAGATCGGCTACCAGCGACAAAAAGGTCGCGGTGTTTTTTGCACTCGAGGCAAATTGCTGCAAGAACCCTTTGATGTGCTGCGCTTTTCCATTGGGTTTGAATGGCAATAAAATGGGTGTTTTACCCAGTTTAGAAACCAGCGCAATAAAATCAGCGACTACCTCAGCGTCATAAAAGCTCGTAAACGGATCTTGAACAATCAGTACGTGGTTGCTTTTCTCTTGCTTAGATAACGCCGCGAGTCGCTGTAAATCAAACTTATGAGATTTATCCAGTTGAGAGGCTAACGTTGGCACCGACATCAACGGAGTATCGACATACCCCACACTTTTCTCTGTTAGGCTTTGAACCCAAGGCTGACGAATAGCAGCGTTAACGACCTTGGGCGCTTTCGCCATCAGTGGCAACATGGTTTCAATATTGGCGACCAGGTAATCTTTGGCTGGGCGCTGATAACGCGTGTGATAGAGATTAAGAAACCTTGAACGGAAACTAGGGACATCTACTTTAATTGGACACTGGCTTGCACAAGCTTTACAAGCTAAGCACCCATTCATTGCTTCATAAACTTCATGCGAGAAATCGTACTCATGGCGCTTGTTAATTCTGTTCCTAACGCGATCGAGTAGCGATTTAATGCTTAAACGACCCGACAAGGTTTTCTGCTCAATATCAAGGATATCGATACCCTGTTCACTTAACTGACGAAGCCATTCTCGCACAAGGCCCGCTCGTCCTTTAGGGGAATGACGCCTATCTGATGTGACTTTCATAGAAGGACACATAGGAGACGCTGTATCGTAATTGAAGCACAATCCGTTGCCATTACACTCCATCGCTTGCTTGAAGCTGTCTCTCACTTCAATGTCGATTTGACGGTCATAATAGCCACGTTTGGTGTCTGATACCTTAACGAGCTCGGCATCACTGTCTAACGGTGTACATACCTTACCTGGGTTCATTTTATTATGTGGATCGCAGGCTCTCTTGACGCGGCGAAGTTCTTGGAAAAGCACCTCACCAAAAAACTCAGGCCCATATTCAGAGCGATAGCCTTTACCGTGCTCACCCCACATCAAACCGCCATACTTAGCCACCAACTGAACCACTTGGTCCGATATTTGATGCATTAATTGCTCTTGTTCTGGATCGCAAAGATCTAAAGCCGGTCGAACATGCAATACACCCGCATCCACATGCCCAAACATCCCGTAATTGAGCTGATTGTCATCGAGAAGTTGGCGGAATTCAGCAATAAAGTCCGCTAAATTTTCTGGTGGTACACAAGTATCTTCCGCAAAAGCGACAGGTTTTGCTTTGCCTTTTGCTCCACCGAGAAGACCCACGGCTTTTTTGCGCATATTGTAAATTTTGCCAATGCTCGATAAATCACTGCACGTTTGAAAGCCAATAATTCCCGCTTCACCGTTGGTGATCATGGCTTCAATCTTGTCACTTAATGCTTTAACTTGAGCGGCAACCTTTTGTTCATCATCGCCTGCGAACTCAATCATATTGATGCCAAGCATTTCTTTATTTGGCACTTCGCGCAAAAGATCACTCACGCTGTGCCATACAATATCTTGTTTCGCTAAATTGAGGACTCGAGAATCGATGGTCTCGACCGATAAGGCATCGGCTTCTACCATAAACGGGGCATTACGTAATGCCGCATCAAAACTGGAATACTTAACGTTAACCAAGGTGCGCGCTTTTGGGATTGGCGTGAGATTTAACTTAGCTTCAGTGATAAAAGCAAGGGAGCCTTCAGAGCCACACAACACGCGAGTGAAATTAAATTGCTCGCTCTCATCAATGGCGTTTTTTAAGTCATAGCCCGTTAGGAATCGATTGAGCGGCGGAAACTTATCGAGAATTTTTTCACGGTTATCGCGACAGACTTTCTCGGTAATATCAAGAGCCATCGCAGCTTGCGTCTGCGCTTGTGGTTGACCCAGAGACAAATCTGATTCCAATATACTTCCGTCTGAAAAGACCGCTTGAAGCGACAAGACATGATCGGAGGTTTTACCGTATTTCAGTGAGCCTTGGCCTGATGCGTCGGTATTCACCATTCCACCGAGCGTGGCGCGATTGCTGGTGGACAACTCTGGAGAAAAGAAATAGCCAAATGGACGTACGGCATCATTCAGCTGATCTTTTATTATCCCCGTTTGAACGCGAACCCAACCCTCTTTTTCATTTATCTCTAACACAGCATTCATGTGACGAGATAAATCCACCACAATTCCTTTGGTCAACGACTGACCATTTGTCCCTGTGCCGCCGCCACGTGGTGAAAATGTAATGCGCTTATATTCGGGTTTTGAACTAACCTTACCTATAAGAGCAACATCATTCGTTGTTTTAGGGTGTACAACCGCTTGAGGGAGTTGTTGGTATACACTGTTATCAGTGGCTACCGCCAAACGACTGGCATATTGAGACTCGATGTCTCCACTAAAGCCAGCCTGATGAAGTTCTTGTAAGTAACTGTGTACGACTGGGTCGACATCAGATTGAAATTGCAGTCTTGGTAACATGTGCTTCCTGCCCCTAAAGCGCTGATCCAATCAGCTATGGGTAATTGTATTTATTAATTTTTTAGAATCTGGTCACTTTACAACATTTGAAAACGTGATCAAAACAGATTCTCAACCAAAAAATACAACTAATGCTTTCTTTTTTAAAACGTAAGCTTAAAAATGAGCAACGCATTCAGCAAATAGCTTTGACTTAGAGTGATTAAATAATGAAAAAAAACAAAACGGTAACCACTGAGGATATCCTTCTAAAATTGTGTCAGTCAGTGTCTGGGGTACTGACCTCTGCGACTGATTCCAAGATTTCCTACTCAGCGATGGTTCAAAAAATTAATAAGACAAGCTTAAAACCTGACTTTGGCTGCTTTGTCCTTTTTGACGGTGGTTTTTCTGGACTGGTTGTCATTAACTTTACTGCTAAGGCCGCGCTCGAAATTTATACTAACTACATGCGTAACATGGGCATGCCTGAAGATGAACTCGCGGTACTGCATACCTCAGACGAGGTGGGTGATGTGCTTGGGGAACTCATGAATCAATTAGTTGGTGACTTCACCAATAAAATTCGCAAAGAGCTACAAACCAACATCACTCAGAACCAGCCAAAAATGTTGGCATTGAACAAACAAGTGAACTTGTCAGTAGATACAAACCTTGACCGACCTCAAGCGCGACGAGTCACGTTTTCTACCACTAACAACAATATCTTCTACCTTGAACTCGCTATGGATAAAACTGAATTTATTCAACTGGAAGAGTTCGAAGTTGCCGAAGATGAATGCCCGGATTCGATTCTAGAAGCCACTCAAAACAACATGGCCACAAAAAAAGAGAAAACAAACACGGTCGAAGACTCCATGGCCAGTGATTTGCTCGATGAACTAGGAATCTAGTCTATCTGACTATGATTAAGTAATCGTGATTAAGTGGCTGTTATTAGGTGACAGTTATTAAGTGACAGTCAACGTTAGCAAAACCTTACCGACTCCCTCTTTTTTGACGATACCGAATAGAGGGAGTTTTTAATTGAACGTTGAATACCTTCAATAGATTTGAATACGTCCGCTCGATTCCAAGCGTCTATTCGGGGGGTAATCCCTCTTCTTTTTCCCTCAAATCGCCAGATTATTTTAATCTAACGGGTATTTTTATCAGAGCGATTCAGTTTATAGCCATAAAAAGGTATTATGTCAGACTTTGTAAAAATCGCATCTGCCTTAAAATATCGATGAATAAACAGAAAGCTCTAAAGAAAATTGCTAAGTGCTTAGAACTGGGTAACTCAGCCAACGTTAACGAAGCCGCCAATGCCATCAAAATGGCGCACAGTTTGATGCTCAAGTATGGCCTTGATAAAGACGATATTGAGTTCATCAAGATGGGCAAAACACAATCATCGCACTTATTACCTGCAAATATTAGTTCGACATTATTGCGCGTTATTAGAGGTATCAACACCAAGTTTGGCGTTGAGGCGGTTTTACTAAACCATAAAGGCCTTAAACGCGCGGAATTTATTGGCGAAGCTGATCGAGCCATCTTTGCTGCGTTTGCGTTTGACATTATTTATCGAGAAATGAACGAACACACCGGTCAGTTCAGAAATAGTTTTTCTGGCAGCGGCACTTCATCACTTGAAGTGACACGTCGGGTCAATTCATTCGTTTCCGGTTGGGTTGAAGGCGCGTTAGAGAAGTTACCAACCATCACACCAGATGACGAATCCAATAACAAAATCAACAACTACATAGACAAAGAATTCGAAAATATCGATAGAGAAACCTTCAAGCAACAGCTAAAGGAGGCGATGAAGAACCTCACCGCAGACTATGAGGTAGGGCTTAAAAAAGGCCGTAAGGTCTCGGTTAATCGCCCAATTGATGGTGCACAAGCGCCAAAACAATTGAAATAAATTACACCCTGTGACGGTATCTTTGCGTGTATGCTTGATACTTGGTGGTATTGTTCGCAGGTAAGGCCATCTAATCTTATACTTAGCAATGGTGGCTATGCTTGTTTTAAAGCCAACCTTATTAAATCACAACGGAATGTGCTTATCTTGAAGTGGCTTCTCTCTCTATTATTATTGTTACCGAGCCTTTGTTTTGGCGACCCAATAGCTGATCTTACGCCAAGAGCGGAATCAAATGATGCCTTGGCTCAATTTCAACTTGCAAACCTGTATGCCAATTCCGCCTCCGAAACAGATCTTGAACAAGCTTTTTATTGGTATCAACAAGCTGCCTCCAATAACCATACGCAAGCGCATTTTACATTAGCTACGTACTACCTAAAAGGCATTGGAACCGAGCCAGATTTAACCCAGGCAGTATTTTGGCTTACTAAGCTTTCTACGACAGGTAATGTCGATGCTCAGCTAGCGCTCGCAACCATTTATGAACAAACAGCAGACCAAGTAGAAAACCTCGATATGGCCGAGATTTGGTATTTGGTGGCACAACCCAATAGTGAGCTTGCAGTTGAAGGATACAGCAGAGTCTTAGAAGCTAAATTCAACCAACGGAAAGCTCAACAAGTTTCTTCTCTTGACCAACTCGATATCGCCTTCGAGCCTCAGCAAACGGATGTAAACCACACCTCAGATCAGACGCCAGTGATAAACCATCATACCAATCCAACTTACATTCTGATCGTTTTAATCATCGTTGCAGCTTCCATCATCACCTTCTTATATAACCGACGTCGCCGAGCTAAGTCAGATCATGCAACTAAAGCAACTAAAGCAACTAAAGCAGAGAATGACCAAAAGCGGCGGCTGATTGAATCAAACCAAGCTCAAGCACTGATCATCAAGCAGCAAAAAAAACAGATCGAAACGATTTATAGACAATTTAAAAAATTACAACAAGCATCACCTAAAAATGCCAACGACCAGAAACTGAACACTGCCTGCGCGATGTTTGGATTCACTTCGACAAAACTACCCGATCAAAAAACGATCAAAGTTCGTTACAAACAACTGTCCAAATTATACCACCCAGATTTGCGTGGAACGGATGATGAAATGAAACGATTAAATAATGCGCTAAAAATCATACTGACACACATTAAGTAACGCCACTCCAGGTTAATTAAATGTTACATTTAGGTGTCTTGTTTTGAGGGCCAACGATAAAATCCTCACCACGCAAGCGATCCCTCTCTCAAGGATGTAACAAACAATTAACCTCACTTCCTTTTATATGTCATAATGTTCGCAGAAAATTGAAAGTGAACTTCACTTTAGAAGGAGAAAATAATGTTCAGCTCAGAAGGTACTTGTGACTGGTGTAAAAAACCAAGCGCCCTTACCAAACTTAATTATATTGATGGAAAGTCTAACAATTCATGTGAAGACTGTTATGACCTTGCTTCATTGGATGTACGCGAATTCAACATTGCGGAACGTCAGCACCAAGAGCAGCACTGCGCACAGTACTAGACTACCCCTTCTTCTTTTCTACTCACTCTTTCACTGCCAACCAAAAGCTTTCACTAAAAAGTCACTTAACGTGGCTTTTTTAATTTCTGCCCTTTAAAACTGTCCTCTACCGATCATTAAACCATCTCAACACCCAACCTAAATCACATTTTGTTCATAATTGAAGCAACTTCTACTTGATCCTTACTCAAAATAAAACTACTGTATAGGCATACAGCATGTATATAAGGACAGGGATATGTTGCAAATACAACCTAATCAGCACTCTAAGTACAACACTCTTGCTCAGCCAACAGCTCCAATGATGATCGACGATTCAATCATGGGTCGGTTATCAGGTTTATCAAGTAGCCAGCAATGGATTCTATTTACGTCAGAATGCCCTCGTCCTGATTTTGAACAGTTTTCTTCATCGAAAATCAGCTGCAATAAAATTATTCATATGAAAGCATCTCAATCGATGACAGAACTAGAAACGGTGACAAAAGCCATTAAATCAGGCAACGCCAGTGCTGTTGTCGCTTCAAATAATATTGACCACGTTAACCAAGCCTTGCTCAAATCGTTAGCGTCGCTCCATGACTGTGAAGTATTTTTCGTTGAAGGCAGAGGCCAAAAGTATCACTAGTAAGTTCAACGAATTTTCGCACTCTTTTAGCGCCTCATTTTCGAGGCGCTTTTTTATTTTTTCTCGCTGTATCGATATACGATAGATTTTAAGCAAACGTTTGCTTTTTAAGTGTCGATGATAAAAAGTTCTGGTATGATGCGGGGCATATTCACAGCCTAAGCCCTACTGTTTGTAGTCTTGGGTTCCTTCTCAATCTGACGTTTAAAAAATAGGAATGTCTAATGAGCCTTGCTGATCAAGTTTTAGCCGTCAATGACGATTTACCCATCCGCACTAACAAGCCAGTCCACAGTGGCAAAGTTCGTTCTGTTTACTGGCTGACCGATGAAGATAGCCAGCGTCTAATTCAAGAAAAAGGGTACGACGTTGCTCCTGATGCACCGTTAGCTATCATGGTCATCAGTGACCGTATTTCTGCCTTTGATTGTATTTGGCATGCTGAAGGTGGTCTTAAAGGTGTACCAGGAAAAGGCGCTGCTCTTAACGCAATATCTAACCATTGGTTTGATTTGTTTAAGAAGAATAATCTCGCAGACAGTCATATACTGGATATCCCACATCCGTTTGTTTGGATTGTGCAAAAAGCAAAACCCGTCATGATTGAAGCCATCTGTAGAAATTACATCACAGGCTCAATGTGGCGTGCTTACGAGAAAGGTGAACGTGAATTCTGTGGTATTGAGCTTCCTGAAGGCTTAGAAAAAGATAAAGTTCTGCCTGAGCTTCTTATTACTCCTTCAACAAAAGGAATTCTTAAGGGTATTCCGGGAGTCCCTGAGGCGGATGATGTCAATATTTCTCGCAAGAACATCGAAGACAACTTTGCTGCTTTCAACTTCTCCACCTCAGACGATATAGCTCGATACGAATCCCTGCTTAAAGATGGCTTTTCTGTTATCAGTAAAGCGTTGGCCGATGTTGATCAGACGTTTGTCGATACTAAATTTGAGTTTGG
This sequence comes from Vibrio sp. YMD68, assembly GCF_029958905.1. Taxonomy (NCBI): domain Bacteria; kingdom Pseudomonadati; phylum Pseudomonadota; class Gammaproteobacteria; order Vibrionales; family Vibrionaceae; genus Vibrio; species Vibrio sp. YMD68. Next base: position 1,900,339 of record NZ_CP124614.1, read on the forward strand.
CTATGTCACTGACTCAGCGGGCAATGAAAAGCTCATCTATATGGATGAAGTGGGCACGCCGGATTCTTCTCGCATTTGGGATACCAAAGAATATCAAGCAGGCAATATCGTCGAAAACTCGAAAGAAGGTTTCCGTCAATTCCTTTTAGGCCATTTTCCAGATCCAGATATTCTTCTAAATAAAGAACGCATGCCAGAAAGAGAAGCGTTGGCTCGTGATAACGCGTTGCCAAATGAAGCTCTCATGGATATCTCTAGAACTTATATCAGCATTGCAGAGAAGATTACGGGTAAACCTGTGCATCTCAGCCAAAATCCTAAGCAAGAAATTATCGATGTGCTGCGTAGCGATTACGGCCTTATAGATTAGGCCGTTTATTGATGAGGTTACTGAGACACTGCACTGTGCTAAAAGCTAAAAGCTAAGCATCAAAAGCACGATCCGCTCATCAATGATTAAAGCCTCTACAAAAAACGCCAGCAATTATTACTTGCTGGCGTTTCTATTTTCTACGAAATGATCTTGATATTGTATATACGCATAACTTTTGTCTGCGTATGTCTCTTAGAGCTTAAAGCGCCCTATTTCGTTTTGAAGTTCATTAGAAAGCGCCGACAATTCACCCGCTTGTATTGCTGCTTGATGCGCTTCCTCCGCGAGTTCGTTGGAGACATCACGAATACCCACAGTATTGCGAGAAATCTCAGAGGTCACCGTCGCTTGCTCTTCGGCAGCTGAAGCGATTTGTGTTGCCATATCACTTATCAGCTTCACTGATTGTTGTATTTGCTCAAGGCTTACTGATGCTAGGTTTGCATCTTCTACACTTGTTGTCGCGAGATCTCGGCTATCGTTCATTATATTTACAGCTTTGCTCGTAGTAACTTGCAACGTGTCAATCATAGTTTGGATTTCAGTCGTAGAAGCATGAGTCCGTTGGCTAAGTACTCTTACTTCATCGGCAACTACCGCAAAACCACGGCCCTGTTCACCAGCTCGAGCCGCTTCAATCGCCGCGTTCAGCGCAAGTAAGTTTGTCTGCTCTGCAATGCCCTGAATCGTAGAGATGATTGAGTTGATACTGTTAGCGTGTATCTCAAGCTCCTGCATTATTTGCGTCGCAGATTGTACTTCAGACTCTAGGCTATTGATTGAGTTATGCGTTTGAGTCACTCGATCGCTGCCATGAATACAGGCGCTCACCGCTTCTTCAGAATGTTTTGCGGTGTTATCAGCATTACCTGCGACCTCTTGAGTTGCAGCACCCATTTCATCAATAGCCGTGGCAACCATGTTAATGTCGTCTTGTTGTGAAACAATCCTACGGCTTCGTGTTTCAGATTGCGATAAGGTTGTTTTAGCCTGTAGAGATAATGAAGATGCTACTTCATTTAATTTACTCACAACGCTATGCATATTCCCAACAAACACATTGAAATCATTAGCTATCTTTCCTACTTCATCGTCATAGCGAGGTGTGATTCTCTGCGTGAGATCAGCTTCGCCACTAGCAATGTTTTCCATTGCTACTGAAACTCTAGTGAGATCATTAAATAAATAGTTGACCAATAAAGTGAGAATAATCATTACAAAGATTGCGACAAACAATGCAGTGACGATTAAGCTCTCTATTAACGAAATATTGCCCGCTGCTTCCGTTTCATAATCCATGACAATAGTGAAAATCCAACTGGTGCCGCTAACAGGATAAAAATACATCAGTTTTTCTTTTCCATTAACAAAAATGTGCTCTACTTGATTTGTTCGAATTGCACTACTAATGAAAGGCATAGAAAGCTGATTAGATAGCTGAGTTATTGGTTTGAGAGTTAAACTTTGGTCTGGGTGCGCTAAAAACGTCCCGTCGTTTGACTCAATAAGAGCCGCATAAGCATTATGACCGACATCTAGATTTATCACATCAGACACGAGCTGTTTGATCAGTACATCAGCACCTACTACGCCAGCCAATTTTGAACCTTGGTAAACGGGCTCTGCAATAGTGACCAGTAATTCATTGGTTATCGCATCTTGGTACGCACTGGTCACTATTTGTTTATTCTCTTTTAGCGCGTCTTTGTACCAAGGACGCTCTCTCGGATCATACCCAGCTCTATTCCGTTCAGGGTGCGAACGTAACATATCGCCGTTAACCGTACCGAAAAATATATCATCGAAACCACCTGAAATTCTTGCTTGTTTCAAGAAAGGGATAACATCTGGTTGTGTGCTGTTATAGTTAAACGCTGAAGAAATATTTTTGCGAATATCCACCCACTCTGAAATGCCTTCCGAAGCCGTTGCTGCAATGCTTTCTGATCGCGAGTAGATGTTCGATCTGGTTTCATCAACGAGCTTAAATCCAGACAGTGCGGTTAAAATGGTGGCCATCAAAACTACCGACGCGATGCTACTAGCGGTGAGTTTACGCTTTAGTGTCAATTTCATATTGTTTCACATTAGACTTATAAAACCCGAATAGTACAGATAACTCTTGGCACTTTCACTACAATTAATCTATTTTTTTCAATCTCATAAGTCTCTCTTATTCAATGTAATTATTATTAACTTTCACGCTTTATCAAACGCCAAATTGTTCACAATACAACCTACCAATTTACACATTAATTACATACGGTACGTCACTCTACACACCGATACAAAATGGTATACTATCGGGAAAATGACTCAACGGATTCAATAATGGAAGCTGAACTTCTCGAAATTCAAAACTTTCTTTCTCAACGCCCTCCATTTGATGATCTCCCTCCAGAAGTGCTGGAACACGTCACCAAACATGTCGAAATTTCCTATTTTCGTAAAGATACCCCCATCATTCACTTTGGCGATAACATCAATGATTTGTATATCGTACGTAGCGGTATCGTTGAAGTCTATCGTCGTAAAGGGGAACTCTATAATCGCATCGATGAGGGCGCTGTTTTTGGCCAAATGGGGTTGTTAACCAATAATAAAGTACGCTTTCCTGCTAAGGCTATTGAAGACACTCTACTCTATTGTCTTCCGGAGGCGATATTCCAAGAACTGTATGACAACCACGACTCTTTCGCTGATTTTGTGGAAGTAGAAGATAACGCCCGCCTTAGGCAAACCGTGTCCAGTACCGAAGATGATAACGACTTAACGACCTGTAAGGTTCGGACGCTACTCACGCGAGACGTACTTTTTATTGCCGGAACCGAAACCATTCAGCAAGCGGCCATTAAAATGGCTGAAGAGAATGTCTCTTCACTGCTTATTATTGATCAAAACAAGCTCGACAATGATGATAGCGATGAAAGCCCCGTTCTTGGAATCATTACCGATAGAGACCTCTGTACTCGAGTTATCGCTGAGGGATTAGACGCAAATGATGACGTTGCCAGCGTGATGACTACGGAAGTGATCTCTCTTGATCACAACGCCTACGTCTATGAAGCGATGCTGACCATGTTGCGATACAATGTTCATCATCTCCCCGTACTAAAAGATCGCCAACCCATTGGGATAATCGAAGCTACCGATATCGTTCGGTATGAGTCTCAAAACTCTCTTCTTCTTGTAAGCAGTATTTTCCAACAGCAAACCATCGAAGAGCTCGTCCAAATTTCTGAGCAAGTGAAAGACAGCTTTGTGCGCCTGGTCAACGAAGATGCCAATTCTCACATGGTTGGGACAGCAATGTCGGTTATTGGTCGTAGTTTCAAACAGCGCATCATCGAGCTTGCTGAGCAAGAACTTGGCCCTGCACCGATCCAATATTGCTTTTTAGCACTTGGTTCCATGGGTCGAGACGAGCAACTTATCGTCACGGATCAAGATAACGCCATTATCCTTGATGACAGCTACATTCCTGAAAAGCACAGCGCTTACTTTGAGAAGTTCGCTCGGTTTGTTTGTGATGGCCTTGCTATGTGTGGTTACACTCTGTGCACTGGCGACATTATGGCCACCAATCCCGACTGGCGAATGACACGACGCGAATGGGAAGAGTGCTTCTCTGATTGGATAGATGACCCCAACCCAAAAGCGTTGCTTAATTCCTCGATATTTTTTGATCTTGATGGTGTTTATGGTCGCTTAAAATGGGCGGAACAGTTGAATAGTTTTATCGTGCGCCGTGCAAAGAAGAACAATCGTTTTCTAGCGTGTCTCGCTCGAAATGCACTCAATCGAACGCCACCACTTGGCTTTTTTAAAGATTTCGTTATGGAAAAAGATGGTCGCCACAACAACTCCATCAACTTGAAACGCCGAGGTACGGCACCACTTGCCGATCTCATTCGCGTTCATGCCCTGGCAGTCGGTTCACGTTCAACCAATTCTTTTGAGCGATTGGACGATATTATTGATGCCGGCATTCTCCCTAAAGGTCGAGCACAAGATCTTCGAGATGCAATGGAGTTCATTTCCATGGTACGCATTCGTCACCAAGCCATTGACGTAGAAAACGAAATTGAGCCAGATAATAATATCGAGCCAGAAAACTTGTCCGATTTTGAGCGCCGCAATTTAAAAGACGCCTTTCAGATTTTGAGTAACGCACAAAACTTTTTGAAATTCCGTTACCAAGCTAGCAGCAGTTTCAAATAGGACCCTGGCATGAATAGTTTTATACGCAAACCAGCCGTAGATTGGGCTTTAAAGTTTAAAAAGCATCTTGCTATGGCAAAGCACCCTGTCCTGACTCATTTTTATCAGCAGTCTATTCCTGATGCGACCACGCCCATTGGTGACATCGAATTTCTAGCTGTTGATTTTGAAACCACCGGGTTAGATCCAAAAAAAGACGATATCATTACCGTGGGAGTCGTTCCGTTCACTCTCAATCGAATCTATCTGAATCGAGCCCAACACTGGACCGTCAGACCAAGAAAACAGTTGAGCGAAGAATCTGTGGTGATCCATGGAATAACCCACAGTGACATCATCGACGCACCCGATTTAACCGAGGTTATTGAAGAAATCTTAGCGTGCCTTTCTGGCCGTATTCTGGTTGTTCATTACCATCGTATTGAACGAGAGTTTTTAGATCGAGCTCTACGTGCTCGGTTTGAGGAAGGAATTGAGTTCCCGGTTGTCGATACCATGCAAATAGAAAGTCGCATCCAAGCGCAATGGGCTGGAGGGTTCTGGAACAGACTCAAAGGGAAAAAACCACAATCTGTCAGGCTTGGGCAAAGTCGTATTCGTTACCACCTGCCCACTTACACTCCGCATCATGCCCTTACTGATGCCATCGCCACAGCCGAGCTGCTACAAGCACAAATTTCATACCACTACGATCCTAATCAGCCTATACGAGATTTTTGGATCTAAGCTTTACCCTGCTATTCCAATTAAGAGTACTCACCTATTCGGTTAACCATTCTCTCGCAATATGTTCAGATAAAAAAAACTCTAGCGGCATGGCTAGAGTTTTTGATCGTGCGTCGATTATCTTAGTGCTCGTTGATTAACGTTTTTCTGTGCGCATACCCATTAATAGACTTACACACATCAGAAGCAATATAAATACAAATGGTAATGCGGTTGAAATGGCTCCGGCTTGAAGCGCTTCAATCGCTTGAGTACCACCGATCCAGAGTAATGCGACGGCAATGGCCCCTTCCATAAAGGCCCAAAAGACACGTTGTAGTACCGGTGCGTCTATTTTTCCGCCTGAAGTAATGCTGTCGATAACCAATGAACCGGAGTCTGAAGACGTAATAAAGAATACAAGAACCAGAACAACGGCCACAATAGAAAGCAAAGAACCAAGCGGCAGTAAATCGAACATCTGGAACATCGCCAGAGACACGTCCGTCAATCCATTTACACCGAGTTCACCTACGCCATTCTTAACTTGATCAATCGCCATTCCACCGAATGTAGACATCCACAGTATGGTAAATGCTGTAGGGATAAGTAGTACTGCAGTGATGAATTGTCTAACCGTGCGACCTCGAGAAACACGCGCGATAAACATCCCTACAAATGGTGACCATGATACCCACCACGCCCAGTAGAATACCGTCCAGCCTTGGAACCATGCTTCATCGGCACGTCCGTGAGGGTTACTCAATGGAATGATATTTTCAATGTAAGAAAAGAGTGTTGTTGGAATAGAACCCAATGTCACCGCGTAGCCCACTAGACAAACGAGTACTAGGAGGGCAACAGCAATAATCATGTTGATATTACTAATGACTTTAACACCGCCATCGATACCACGTATCACTGACACAACCGCTAATAAGGTCACAATGGTAATAACGATGATTTGCGTGGTTAAGCCTGCCTCTATGCCAAATACATGTTGGATACCACTCGCAGCTTGCTGAGCACCCAAACCAAGTGATGTAGCAAGACCAAACAGTGTTGCTAATACCGCAAGTATGTCTACGATATGACCAGGCCAACCCCATGCTCTATCCCCTAAAATAGGGTAAAAAATAGAACGGATAGAGAGTGGAAGTCCTTTATTGTAGGTAAAGAAGGCTAGCGATAACGCAACAACACTGTATATCGCCCATGGGTGTAATCCCCAGTGATACATAGTGGCACCCAATGCTAGTCGAGCGGCTTCTGGTGTATTGGGTGTTACGTTAAGTGGTGTTTCATACCAGCCAGTGAAGTAGGCAACCGGCTCTGCAACACTCCAAAACATCAGACCAATACCCATACCCGCTGCAAACAGCATTGAGAACCAGGAAATTAATGAATAATCTGCAACGGCATCTTGTCCGCCTAGGCGAATTTTGCCAAATGGCGAGACCACAAGAGCCAGACAAAATAGTACAAAGATATTCCCAGACCAAATGAACAGCCAATCAAAAGCGCCAATAATTTTCCATTTGACTCCGTCCAGTGCCGTTTTGGCGGTTTCAGCATCTGAAAACAATACTGCGAGCAAAAATAGCCCAATCAAACCAGCACTTATACCAAATACAGGGTTGTGTACGTCAAATCCCCATTTCTGAACGTTATCTTGACCTACGGTATAGTCCGTGCTGTCAATACTGTACTTATCGATCCCTTTCGTCATCATTCCTCTCTTAAAACTAAAATCGTAGTCGATAAAAAACACGACCAGTAAAAATCACCCATTTTTACCAATCACAGTAAGTAGTTAGAAATAGCGTAGAAAAAAGCTTGATAGCAAGACAGGGTTTTCGGTAGATAGAGATTCTACTATCAAAAACTCTCATGCAGTTATCGAGTGTTTTAACAAGCTAAGAAGACCCGTTATTTACTGCGATAGGTATTAATACCTATGATGGTTTCTAGTTGTCGTGATTCGCGTCTGTAATGATACAGTATTTCATGGTGAGAATCAGTAATCCGTACGTATCCTTGTAACTTTCCTACTATATTTCGGACCAGTTGAGTAAAAATCGTACTTAAACGAGGCTGGATTGACTTATTTTGATAGCAAAATTACAAAAGCCTAGCGACGTACTAGGCTCTATACGTTTTATATAACACTGAATTTATATGGGTATATCTTGAAAGGTGTGGCCACTGACACTGACACTGACTCTCACTCTCTCCTCACCCTACTCTCAGTTTCGGCTCGAAAAGGACAGTAAGGTTCCGGCTCCAATAAAAACACCGCCCGTCAAACGATTAAATAGCTTGGCTCTTCCTTTTGCAAATAGCCAACTAGAGGAGCGATTCCCCAAGCGTACGTAAAGCATTAACCATGAAAATTCCAAGACAACAAATGTTAAGCAGAAGATGATGTACTGGACCAGCATATTTGAGCTTGCATCAATAAATTGTGGAAAAAGTGCACTAAAGAACAGAATCGCTTTGGGGTTACTTGCTCCCACAATAAAGCCACTCAGAAAGTGTTCGCGAATATTGGCCTCTTCACTTGGCTTATTGTCTGCTGCTTGATAGTCCTGTTGCTGAGAGCGAAAAGACTGAATGCCGAGATAAACTAAATATGCCGCGCCTATCCATTTAATAATATTAAATAGCCACTCTGAAGATGAGACGATGACCCCTAGGCCAACGAAAGATAAGGTTAATATCGAGGTAATAGCGGTTAAGCTACCAAGAGCCGTGTAAAGACCCGTTTTTGTACCATGAGTGACGCCTTTCGTCATACATAAAAGTGCACTTGGTCCTGGTGATGCCGTTAGTACGAGAACGGCAATAAGATACACAATCCATGTGTCTAATGTCATATTCAACTCCTTTAATTGGTTTCAACACTAATTGAACAGAAAACATTCATCATGTAAACCCCATAATTGGTTGATATTCTTGCTCAGATACAAAAAAGCCGAGCTAAATCGCTCGGCTTTTGTTCAACGTGATTTACGATTATTCGCCATCAGGCTCTTCGTTCACTTCACTATCAGAGTCTGTACTGCTCTCTACATCCGGTGACGTAACCTCACTTGAAGCTGTCGCATCTTCAGACGCTTCTTCAGATTGCTCACCATCCAACAGTTCAGATTCTTCAACTTCATCAATACGTTGAAGACCCACTACATTTTCATCATCTGCAGTACGAATCAGAGTAACACCTTGAGTATTACGACCCACTTGGCTGACTTCAGATACACGGGTACGAACCAAGGTTCCAGCATCCGTGATCATCATCATTTCATCGCCTTCGTCAACCTGAATAGCACCAACTACTGGGCCATTACGGTCTGAAACTTTGATGGAAACAACACCCTGAGTCGCTCTACCCTTAGTTGGGTATTCGGCTAATTGTGTACGTTTACCGTAACCATTCTCAGTGACCGTTAAAATTTCACCGTCAGTGGAAGGAACAATAAGTGACACAACTTGATCGCCATCGACCAGTTTCATACCACGAACACCCGCTGCGGTACGACCCATCGGACGCACTTTATCTTCACTAAAGCGAACCACTTTACCCGCTTTAGAGAACAGCATAATGTCACTGTCGCCATTGGTGATATCAACACCAATCAATGAATCTTCGTCACGTAAGTTAACAGCAATTAGGCCATTAGCTCGTACGTTAGCAAACTGATCTAATGATGTTTTCTTAACGGTACCATCGCCAGTTGCCATGAAGATGTACTTCTCTGGGCTGAACTCAGAAACCGGTAAGATTGCGGTAATACGTTCGTTTTCTTCCAATGGAAGGATATTGACGATCGGCTTACCACGAGCAGTACGGCTCGCTTGCGGTAATTGGTATACCTTCAAGCGGTACGTTTTTCCACGAGTTGAGAAACATAAGATGTTGTCATGAGTATTAGCAACCAGCAGACGCTCGATGTAATCCTCTTCTTTCATCTTAGTGGCACTCTTACCTTTACCACCACGACGCTGTGCTTCGTAGTCGCTCAAGATTTGGTACTTAACGTATCCTTCGTGAGACAACGTGACAACAACATCTTCACGAGCAATAAGCTCTTCCATATCAATATCATGGACAGCGGCTGTGATTTCAGTGCGACGGGCATCGCCAAAGTTTTCTCTTACTAGCTCAAGCTCTTCACGGATAACTTCCATCAAGCGCTCGGTACTTGCAAGGATATGCATTAACTCGGCAATTTCTTCGAGTAGTGCTTTGTACTCATCTAGAATTTTCTCATGTTCTAGACCTGTTAATCTATGAAGACGCAATTCCAAGATTGCTTGAGCTTGGGTTTCCGTCAGGTAGTATTGACCATCACGAATACCATACTCATCTTCAAGCCAATCAGGACGAGCAGCATCGGTGCCTGCACGCTCTAACATTGACGCGACGTTACCAAGATCCCATCCACGCGCAACAAGCTCAACTTTCGCTTCTGCTGGTGTCGGAGCGTTCTTGATCAGTGCGATAATTTCATCAATGTTCGCTAGAGCAAGAGAAAGCGCTTCAAGAATATGTGCGCGTTCACGAGCTTTTTTCAGCTCATAAATCGTACGACGAGTTACCACTTCACGGCGGTGATCAACAAAGCACTTCAACATATCTTTCAGGTTGAATAGCTGAGGTTGGCCATTGTTAAGTGCAACCATGTTGACACCAAAGGTCGTTTGCAGCTGTGTCTGAGAGTAAAGGTTGTTCAGTACAACTTCACCCACAGCATCACGCTTACATTCAATAACAATACGCATACCATCTTTGTCAGACTCATCGCGTAGTGCACTGATACCTTCTACTTTCTTGTCTTTAACGAGCTCAGCGATTTTTTCAATCAATCTTGCTTTGTTAACTTGATACGGGATCTCAGTAACGATGATCGTTTCTTTACCGTTCTTATCCGCCTCTATATCCGCTTTAGAGCGCATGTAGACTTTTCCGCGACCAGTCTTATAGGCGTCAACAATGCCCTTGCGGCCACTGATTAATGCTGCTGTCGGGAAATCAGGACCTGGGATGTAGTCCATGAGTTCATCAATAGTAATGTCTTCATTATTAATGAACGCTAAGCAACCATCGATCACTTCCGTCAAGTTATGCGGAGGAATATTGGTTGCCATACCGACTGCGATACCAGAAGCACCGTTAACCAATAGGTTCGGGATCTTAGTAGGCAGTACCGCTGGGATTTGCTCTGTTCCATCATAGTTAGGAACGTAGTCAACGGTCTCTTTATCAAGATCCGCCAATAGCTCGCCGGCTATTTTTGACATACGAACTTCGGTGTAACGCATTGCCGCCGCTGAATCGCCATCAACCGAACCAAAGTTACCTTGGCCATCGACTAGCATATAGCGTAGTGAGAACGGCTGCGCCATACGAACGATCGATTCGTATACAGCACTATCACCATGTGGGTGATACTTACCGATTACATCACCTACCACACGGGCAGATTTTTTATATGATTTGTTCCAATCATTACCCAATACATTCATCGCGAATAAAACGCGGCGGTGTACTGGTTTTAGGCCATCACGCACATCTGGAAGCGCTCGACCAACGATGACTGACATCGCATAGTCAAGGTATGAACCTCTAAGTTCATCTTCTATGTTTACCGGCGTGATCTCTTTAGCTAGATCGCTCATAGAGCCATTATCCCTCTATATTTTGATCGTATATTGATACGTACAAGGTCGGAAAATATAACACACATTTAGCCTATTCGGCATCACTTTCCCTTTCCTTTTATCATGTTGTGAACTTGGTTGTGAATCAACTGCCGAGAATTTACACAATCGCTGTATACCCACTTGATTATTGGTTAAATTTCATCCGCTCAATGATGAAAAACCCTTCACCTATAGTCAGGTGCAGATAACCCGTTATAATGCTGGCAAGTATATAGGAATATGAGTGAAGTACGGATTATGACCACAAAGCAAAATGTAGACCCTAGCGAAATCAAAAAATTTGAAGACATGGCATCAAGGTGGTGGGATTTTGAAGGCGAATTTAAACCCCTTCACCAAATTAATCCTCTGCGTCTTAACTATGTCTTAGAGAAGTCGGACGGGCTTTTTGGAAAAGTCGTTTTAGATGTGGGTTGTGGCGGCGGTATTCTCGCTGAGAGCATGGCAAAAGAAGGCGCCATTGTTACTGGGCTAGATATGGGTAAAGAACCGCTAGAAGTCGCTCGCCTACATGCACTGGAGACCGGAACCACCCTTACTTATATACAAAGTACCATTGAAGATCACGCCTTAGAGAATGCACAGAAATACGATGTCGTTACTTGCATGGAAATGCTAGAGCATGTACCGGACCCGCTTTCTGTGGTGCAATCTTGCGCTGCACTTGTTAAGCCTGGCGGTCATGTCTTCTTCTCAACGTTGAACAGAAACTTCAAATCGTATCTGTTTGCCATTGTTGGGGCAGAAAAGCTCTTAAAAATAGTGCCGGAAGGTACCCATGACCACGACAAGTTCATTCGCCCTTCGGAACTGATCAAGATGGTCGATAAAACGAGCCTGGTTGAGCAAGGAATCACGGGGCTTCATTACAATCCATTAACAGACGCTTATAAGCTGGGCCCAAATGTGGATGTCAATTACATTGTCCACACTCATTACCCTATCTAGGGCAAATTGATTTGTCTCCTGGGTAGCATGTATTAATGCTGCCCATTCTTCCTTTTGTTGCTTGGTTTTTGTGCGTTAGATTCCAAATTGTACAGTCTGATTTAAGGTTCGATTTTTAGCAAAAGATCAAGGAAAATATTTTTGTTTGTGGCGAGATTTAAACCGATTACAAAACGGTAACTTTAGACACTCAGCAACGTTCTTTCTTCCTCAGTAAGTGGACACTTACAGTTTTTTTTAAATTTGTCAGTTATCCACAAGTCATCCAAGATCTCTGCCTTGATAATTGCATGGCATAGCACTATCTTGTAACCCAAATGACCAGATACCCCTATATGTTGTGTTTTGAACTAGAATATATAGAGAGAGCTTGATCACAAAGCCAGTACCCATTTTAGTAAAGTTACATACAAATAGAGCTTTCATCCGTTTTGTTAGGGAACGAAATCAGAATGAATCAACAACTCACTGTCACCAAGCGTGATGGACGTAAAGAAAGTATTGATCTCGAGAAGCTACACCGCGTGATCACATGGGCTGCAGAAGGCCTTCACAATGTCTCCGTTTCACAAGTAGAACTAAGAGCTCACATTCAGTTCTATGACGGTATTACGACTTCTGACATTCATGAAACTATCATCAAGTCTGCTGCTGATTTAATTTCAGAAGAAACGCCAGATTACCAATATTTGGCTGCGCGTCTTGCTGTCTTCCATTTACGAAAAAAAGCCTACGGCCAATATGAGCCGCCTAAGCTTTATGATCATGTTTCTCGTCTCGTCGAAACGGGAAAATATGATAAGCACTTGATGGAAGATTATTCTCAAGCTGAATTTGAAGAGCTAAACAGCTACATCGACCACAAACGTGATTTAGACTTCTCTTATGCTGCCGTTAAACAACTCGAAGGAAAGTACTTCGTTCAGAACCGTGTGTCTGGTGAAATCTATGAAAGTGCGCAGTTTCTGTATATTCTAGTTTCAGCGTGCTTGTTTGCGAATTATCCAAGAGAAACTCGTCTTGGCTACATCAAGCGTTTCTACGATGCGACGTCGACATTCAAAATCTCACTGCCAACGCCAATTATGGCGGGTGTGCGTACGCCGACCCGTCAGTTCAGTTCATGCGTTCTTATCGAATGTGGCGATAGTTTAGATTCTATCAATGCGACCGCTAGCTCGATTGTTCGTTATGTCTCTCAACGCGCTGGTATTGGTATTAACGCGGGGCGTATTCGTTCTTTAGGCTCAGAAATACGAGGTGGTGAAGCTTTTCACACGGGTTGTATCCCTTTTTATAAGTATTTCCAAACCGCAGTGAAATGTTGTTCTCAGGGTGGTGTGCGAGGCGGCGCAGCAACCGTCTTCTACCCTCTTTGGCATGGTGAAGTCCAATCACTGTTGGTACTCAAAAATAACCGTGGTGTTGAAGAAAACCGTGTTCGTCATATGGATTACGGCGTACAGCTGAACAAACTCATGTATTCTCGCCTGGTCCAAGGTGGAAACATCAGTTTATTCTCACCGTCTGACGTTCCTGGCCTATACGATGCTTTCTTCGAAGATCAAGATGAATTTGAGCGTTTATATGTTCAATACGAAAATGACCCATCGGTTAAGAAAACCTCGGTAAAGGCCGTTGAGCTGTTCTCTCTTCTTATGCAAGAAAGAGCCTCTACTGGTCGTATCTACATCCAAAATGTCGATCACTGTAATACTCATAGCCCATTTGATTCAAAAGTAGCACCGGTTCGTCAATCTAACTTATGTTTAGAAATTGCATTGCCAACGAAGCCTCTTTCGAATGTAGAAGATGATCAAGGCGAGATCGCTCTTTGTACTCTTTCTGCTTTCAATCTTGGGGCTATCAACGAATTAGATGATCTGGCTGAATTATCCGATCTGGTTGTTCGTGCTCTCGACGCCTTATTGGATTACCAAGACTACCCATTACCAGCGGCGTACAAGTCAACAATGAACCGTCGTACTTTAGGTGTCGGCGTTATCAACTATGCCTACTACTTAGCTAAGAATGGCGTGAAATATTCTGACGGTAGCGCAAATGGTTTGACTCACCGTACTTTTGAAGCGATTCAATACTACCTTCTAAGAGCATCGGTTGAACTCGCGAAAGAACAAGGTCGTTGTCCTTCGTTCCATGAGACGAACTACGCGAAAGGTCTGCTACCCATCGATACTTATAAAGCGGACATTGATAAGATTTGTGATGAACCTTTGCATTACGACTGGGATGCGCTGCGCTCTGACATTATGGAATACGGTCTGCGTAACTCAACGTTAACAGCACTAATGCCATCAGAGACCTCATCGCAGATCTCCAACGCGACAAACGGCATTGAGCCACCTCGTGGGTATGTCTCTGTCAAAGCGTCTAAAGATGGTATTTTGAAGCAGGTTGTTCCTGATTTCGTTAATCTCAAAGAGAACTACGAGTTATTATGGAATATCGGTCCAAACGATGGCTACCTTCACCTTGTGGGTATCATGCAAAAGTTTGTCGACCAAGCCATCTCAGCGAATACAAACTACGACCCTAGCGTTTACGATAGTGGTAAAGTGCCAATGAAGAAACTTCTACAAGATCTTCTCACCGCTTATAAATATGGCGTAAAGACACTTTATTACCATAATACCCGCGATGGCGCTAAAGACGAGCAATCCGATTCGGTTGCTGTTGAAGAGGAAGATTGCGCAGGAGGTGGTTGCAAGATTTAACTTGTGACTTCTCATGAAACGCAATCAACAACAACCCTAAGATTTATTGCCCTTCTTTACGGAAGGGCTTAAAAAGGAATTGAGGCATTTATGGCTTACAGTACTTTTTCTCAAAACAAAAATGACCAATTAAAAGAACCTATGTTTCTGGGTCAACCTGTTAACGTTGCTCGTTATGACCAGCAGAAATTTGAGATTTTTGAAAAACTGATCGAAAAGCAATTGAGCTTTTTCTGGCGTCCAGAAGAAGTCGATGTGTCGAGTGATAGAATCGACTACAACAAACTTCCTGAACATGAAAAGCACATTTTTATTTCTAATCTGAAATATCAAACGCTGCTTGATTCGATACAAGGTCGCAGCCCGAACGTTGCCTTACTGCCATTGGTGTCACTACCAGAAGTCGAGACTTGGATTGAAACTTGGTCATTCTCGGAAACGATTCACTCACGTTCGTACACGCATATCATTCGTAACATCGTTAACGATCCTAGCATTGTGTTCGATGATATCGTTGAAAACGAACACATTCTTAGCCGCGCGAAGGATATCGCTCGTTACTATGATGAATTGATTGAGCTAACCAGCGACTACCACCGCTATGGTGAAGGTACTCATCAAATTAACGGTGAATCAGTAACGGTTTCTCTGCATAATTTGAAGAAAAAATTATACCTTTGCCTAATGTCAGTGAACGCTCTAGAAGCCATTCGTTTTTATGTCAGCTTTGCCTGTTCCTTTGCGTTTGCTGAACGTGAACTTATGGAAGGTAACGCTAAGATAATCAAGCTTATTGCTCGCGATGAGGCTCTTCACCTTACTGGTACTCAGCATATGCTGAACATCCTTCGTAATGGTCAAGATGATTTCTCCTTTATGCAAATCGCGGAAGAGTGTAAGCAAGAGTGTTTCGATCTATTTAAAGATGCTGCTGAGCAAGAAAAAGAATGGGCTGAATACCTATTCAAAGATGGCTCTATGATTGGCTTAAACAAAGATATCTTGTGCCAATACGTCGAGTACATCACTAATGTTCGTATGCAAGCGGTTGGCCTAGGCACCGCATACCCTGAGGCGACATCGAACCCTATTCCTTGGATCAATGCCTGGTTATCTTCAGATAACGTGCAAGTCGCGCCACAGGAAGCAGAAATCAGCTCTTACCTGGTTGGCCAGATTGACAACGAAGTTAGCGCAAATGATTTTGAGGATTTTGAACTGTAATGGCCCAACTTAAAATCAACAAAGTCACCACCATTGAGTCAAACTCTTCCAATACCTTATTGGAATCGCTCGAGTTGGCTGGTCTTGAGCCAGAATACAATTGCCGTGACGGGCACTGCGGAGCGTGTCGCTGTACATTGGATTCAGGGGAAGTCGAGTTTGTTGGTTTTGCTATGGCCTATACAGAGAATAATGAAATTTTGCCTTGTATCTGTAAAGCCAAAAGCAACGTTGAGCTATCAAATGTTCGCTATCGACTGAAAGAAAAACGCGCGTAGCGCGCATTCATCAAAGTCATCGAGAAAGGTCAGTTATAAACTGGCCTTTTTTATTCCTTCCAAAAATGCATCAGCCGTAAACATCGAAACCGGTTTATCCGCAATTTCTCGACCGTCATCATCAAACAAAGAGAGACGATATCCTTGCGCCACTTTGCTGCTGTCTTCAATCGGCGCGTGTCGCCAATCAGATGCCAAGTCGTAACCATGGGTGCTAAGCGCTTCACCTAAAACCACTTTTTGACTTGCCACTTGATACCAGACTAAAATTTTCGAGTGAGAAAACACAGTGACCTCCTTGACCGAATGTTTCATCGAAGGAGATAGTGTACAAGTAATCGCCACCATTGATAGCCTCAAAAATAGGACAATGAGCCCGCTATATTGAAATCATCAACTTACATTTAGACCATTTATTTATAAGAAATATAATTGCACATCGCTATGTAATAAGGAGTAGTTTCATCACTTTATTACGGCACGGCACTCGGTAGACGTTTGACAAAGGCTACTTTTGATATAAGTAGCCTCTTGGATTGTTGATTAATAAGAGTTGCGGATTAAATAAGAGTTGAAGGAATAAACATCTCTTTTACGCTCGTCACCGAGCTGTATTGGATAAACATCGGCTTACCTGACAGATACCGTCGGAGCATATCTGCCGCAATCGTCGAAATCAGTTCTTTTCGTTCAGCCATAGAATATTGACGTTTGAATTCTAGCGTTTGACCCCACTCCCCTTTGGAAGTAGATAAGGCGATAGAAAACGCATTATCTTCTAACTTGCCCGTCACTAACGCAATGTCGGTTGAACACTTTTCTCGTGTTGCCCCTGCTAAAGCAAATGCGGCGGCCAAAGGGTTCTTTTCTTGGCTTGAAACGTCTAAAGAACCGCTCATAATCCATGAGTGGCCACAAAATGGATTCGCATTGACGTCTGAATGGAGCCAATTGGACAGCCATCCATGGGTTGATTGCTCTGAAATTGAGATAGACTGTTTCTTTTCAGCGACCAGATGCCCGATATGAGAAAGCATGCTTTCATCAACACTCACCACGTTAGGTTCAATAAGCTTATAGATCATTTGCAGCAAACGAACTTGAGTGTCTAGATCGTGTTGAGGCGCAAATAACTTCACTTCGATAAAAGGTAAATATGAGCGGTATCCAATCATATACCCCTTTGGAAGTTGCAGTTTGTCGAGTTTATCTGACAACACTGACTCGGAAGTCCCTAGTGTAAATAGCCGGCTGCAACTGTAACTTTCTCGTTCAGGGAAACGGTGCCTTAGATCCGTCAAGATCTGAGTTTCCACCATCAACTCAAACTCTTTAGGAACACCTGGCGTAAAGTAGAAGAGGCAATCGTTAATCACCATTTGAAAACCGCACGCTGTTCCTATCGGATTATCTATAATCGAGGCGCTTTGGGGGAGCATGGCTTGTTTAACATTACTTTCTGGCATCGTGATGCCTCGAGCATTGAAAAAGGCATGGAGCTTATCCAGCCACTCTGGAAATAAAGTCAACGCTTCATCTGCTGATTCTGCGGCGGCAGCGGCACTTAAGTCATCCGTTGTCGGACCGAGTCCACCATTGACGATGACAACATCACAATTGAAACTTAGCATGAGTATTTCTTCTTTCAACGCAACCAAACTGTCACCTACGGTGGAGCGCTTATACAAAGAAAAACCATTAGCAAAGAAAAGTCGTGATAACCAAGCGGCATTGGTATCAACAATATCTCCGTAGAGGACCTCTTCCCCCGTACTAAGCATTGCGATTTTTGTCATTAATATTTCCTGTCATTGAGAACTGCAATGCTTATCATCACATACTTTGATTAAAATTATGTAATGTTTACGCTCATGGTTCGAAAATAATCTTCATAACTCCCTAAAATAGTTCATTTTATGGTTTCTATTAACGGCCCTTTATTGGATAATTGTGATTAGGATCTTATAAACATAATAATGGAGCCACCGTGCTAAAGAAAAACATCGCTGCAATGATGTTATCGTTTTCCGCCTGTGCAAACGCCAACAACTTTAACGTCAATCAACATATAGAATTTTCTTACACGGTCGATTGTGAAAATAGCTTCTGTCTTAACGACAACACATACTCTTACCAACCTGCGTTGTTTCATAATGAAGAGAGCTTCATGCTTTCATTGAAAGAACCAGAGCTTAAAGTTGAAGACCCTGGTCTACCTAAGTATCTCGTCATGCAAGATGAAAAAGACTGGGACTACCTAATGGGACAGACCTACACTATCTTAGGTCTAAGTGTGGCAACTGTTGGCTTAATGACGCTACTTCCAGAGTCTATTACAAAGTGGGACGAAGAAGACCGTGATATGAGTCAATTAGGCTCGAAATGGAAAGATAACATCAGTGCTGGTCCGGTATGGGATCGCGACGAGCACTTTTTGAATTATGTGATGCACCCGTATTTTGGGGGTGTGTACTATACCGCTGCAAGACACGCAGGTTTTAACGAGTTTGAGTCATTTGTATATTCTGCTGCTATGTCTACCTTCTTTTGGGAAATGGGGGTGGAAGCGTTTGCAGAAGTCCCTTCTTGGCAAGATATATTTGTTACCCCATTTTTTGGTGCAGTCGTCGGTGAAATGATGTTTGAAGCCGAGCAAGATATTGTCGCCAATGGCGGCGAAGTATTCGGCTCTGAAGGCGTAGGTAGCTTTACCCTTTTCTTCCTAAACCCTGTTGGCCATATTCACGGTTGGGTAAGTGGCGCTTGGGGTGGTAGTGCTGAATTCCAATACAGCAGTACGCCTTGGTTCGGAAACTCGAATGCGGCTGCGTTTGCCATGGATTCAGGAGCTTCCTATGACCGCCAATTCTACGGCGTTGAGCTAACGATAGGTTTCTAACTAAAATACCACCCTCTGTATTTGACCTATGCACATTGTGCAACGTTTAAAGCGTCTATTGATAGGCGCTTTTTTGTACCCATTGTGTGCCCGATAACTCGTTATCAATAGTGAGTTACCTCTTTACCCTGAAAAATTGACATTCATCAAATCTTTCCTGCTGTTAACTTCTACACTGAAACTATCAATTATTTTAATTAGTTACCCCCACTTGGCGCAGGAGAATCATTATGAATACGACATTTATCGTCAATTTCGTCGGGAAAGCCACTCCCGCCACGATCAAACAATTTGCTTCCATAACCCATGACAACGGCGGAAAATGGTTAATCAGCAAAGTCAACTTCATTGAAGACCAAGTTGCCGCCGTAATTAAAGTTCAACTCCCTAAAGCGAATGTCGATATTGTTAAAGCGGCTTTCAAAGCGCACCAAGATCTGTTAGTCCAGATAGTCGATTCAGAAACATCACCACATCGAGAAGAAACCATCTTTCAGTTTCGTCTCGATTCCAATGATCGCGCGGGCATTGTCAATGAAATAACCCATGTACTTGATGCTCAAGGGATCAGTATTCTCGATATGGATTGTCAGCGGGTATTTGTTGCCGGAGGCGGAGGGGTGAGTTCAAGTCTCTTTACCGCGAATTTAGCCGTTCGACTGCCGAGTGAAGTGCAAATTGAAGATGTAGCCAATGAACTCGAATCATTGAGTGAAGATACTCGGGTTATTTTAGAAGCATCATAAGAGGTGGATAGAATACTAAAAAGAAAAAAGAGCAGATTTTCTGCTCTTTTTATTTATTATCAATCAGTTAACTATTATCAACCAGTTAACTATTATCAACCAGTTATATCGTACCAGGGCGTTATTCATTATCAACAGGACTGACTGACCACTGCGACAATGAACGTTTGAAATCACTGTAACCAAATTCATTCAGCTTTTGAATATCACCATTTGAACGCTCGCAATAGATAGAAGGCATTTTCAAACCGTTAAACCAGTTAAGCTTAACCATGGTATAGCCTGCGCTGTCGGTAATGTGCAAACGCTGCCCAATAGAGAGTGGCTCATCAAAGTTTGCGACACAAAACTGATCACCGGCAAGACATGAACAAGAACCAATAATATACTCATGGTCCCCTTTCTCACTCGCTTCTAGAATCGTTGCTGGCTCGTTGTAGATCAACGTGTCTAAACGGTGTGCTTCCGTTGCTGAATCAACAATCGCTGTTTTCTTCACGTTATCCACGATGTCCACGACAGTCACAACTAAATCGGTGGTTTTAGTAATAATTGCTTCACCCGGCTCCAAATAGAGTTGAACGCCATGTTTTTCTGAAAAAGCCTTTAATGCCAAGCCCAGTTTTTCAATATCATAATCTGGCCAGGTAAAAAAAACACCGCCCCCCAAGCTGACCCAATCGAGTTTGTCCAAATGAGACCCGAACTGCTCTGAAATGGCATCAAGAAGAGAAACAAAGGCATCAACGTCTTTATTCTCACAGTTCATATGGAACATCACACCATCTATAGAATCAAAGACGGCACTGTCCAGGTGATCCGCTTGTACCCCGAGGCGAGAAAATTGACGGGCTGGATTAGCTAGGTCTTGACCTGCATAACTCACACCTGGGTTCAACCGTAAACCAATGGATGCTTTGCCTTCAACAATGTGACGATGCGCCGCAAGCTGAGTTTGAGAGTTAAAAATCAGTTTGTCACAAATGTCCGCAACTTCTCTGACATCCTCTTCACTGTAACCGACG
Organism: Vibrio sp. YMD68; assembly: GCF_029958905.1. Taxonomy (NCBI): domain Bacteria; kingdom Pseudomonadati; phylum Pseudomonadota; class Gammaproteobacteria; order Vibrionales; family Vibrionaceae; genus Vibrio; species Vibrio sp. YMD68. The sequence goes on from NZ_CP124614.1 coordinate 1,921,217, forward strand.
CTGTAAGCATGTGTTTCACCACCAAAGGTTTCGTGGCCCAACTTAACTTCGTAAGGCCCAGAGCTTGTTGTACCGTCTAGGTACGGTTTGATTATGTCAAATACACCCCATGTCGAGAAACATTTCAGTGCCAGTACTAACTTTACACCTGACCTGTCTTTTAGCTGCTTGGCTTTCTCTAGGTTCGCAATCAATTTGTCTTCATTGATCATGAAGTATGGGGTTTTGAGTTCGTTTTTCTGCATATTATGTTCACCGTAAAAATCGAACAAAGCCGACGCTATGGCATCGGCTTCAATCTAAATGACTTTGTTAGGATCCAACAAAGTTACTTCAGTTTATGGATAATTGGCTGACCTGGCTCTAGCTCTTGAACATGCCAATCTAAACCGATTTCTGGCATTGTCGCTAGGAATGGGTCTGGGTTTAGCTGTTCCATGTTGAACACACCTTTATCTGCCCACTCTCCACGGAAGAACTGAAGCGCAGCCGTAATTGCAGGGACACCCGTCGTGTAAGAAATCGCTTGGTGCTCTACGTCTTCGTAAGCCACTTCGTGATCAGCATTATTGTAAATGAATACACTACGCTCTTTACCGTCTTTCTTACCTTGTACCCAAGTACCGATACACGTCAAACCCGTGTAACCCGGAGCCAAAGAAGTTGGATCTGGTAACAATGCTTTAAGAACATGCAATGGCTGAACAACGGTTCCATCGTGAAGCGTCAGAGGATCTGGGCTCAACAGACCGATGTCACGCATACAGTTGAAGTAGTTCAAATAAGCATCACCGAAGCCCATCCAAAATTCAATGCGTTTAGCCGGGATGAACTCTTTCATTGAACGAACTTCATCGTGCGCCATTGAGTACACTTTATGAGAGCCACAGTTCGGAAAATCAAACTCAAGCATACGTGAGTGACAAGGGACTTGTTTCCACTCTTCATTTTCCCAGTAGAACGAATCACCTTGAATCTCAAGCATGTTCGTCTCTGGGTCAAAGTTCGTCGCGAACTTTTTGCCATGATCGCCTGCGTTAACGTCCATCACATCAATCGTATCGATTTCATCAAACAAGTGCTTAACTGCATACGCTGCAAAAATAGAAACAACGCCTGGATCAAAACCCGCGCCTAAGATACCCGTGATGCCTGCTTCGGCAAACTTCTCGCGGTAACCCCATTGCCAGTCGTACGCTTGAGGGACTTGTTGGCCTTCTGAACAAAGGTCTACGGCAACCGATGTATCTAAGTAGCTCACTTTAGCTTGGTAACACGCTTCCATAATGGACATGTTAACCCACGGAGGGCCCGCATTGATCACGAGATCAGGCTTCACTTCTTTAATCAGCGCTACCAAAGCGTCAACGTCATCAGCATTCACAGCACGAGCTTCTAGCTTCTTAGTCGTGTCTTTAAGATTATTTTTGCCTTTGATTGACTCGATGATTTTTTCGCACTTACTAAGAGTACGTGAGGCGATGGTAATATCACCTAACACTTCGTTGTTTTGCGCCGCTTTATGTGCGACTACCCAACCAACACCACCTGCACCAATTTGTAGAATTGCCATTGTTCTTTTACCTTATGTTCTATTCAATTAATCAGCGAGTTCTGTGACTAACTGGTTTATATCTGTAATTAATTGCTCAAAATCTGCCATCGTCAGACATGGATTCAGGATCGTAAACTTCAATGCAGATTGCCCTGCTACCACAGTTTCACCGAGCACAGCCACACCACGAACTAACGCTTCTATACGAACTTTTTGATTCAGTTTGTCGGTAGAGCCTTCACACGTGCCAATCGCTCGGAATAGCACCGTTGACAATGACGGCTCGGCCAGCAGTTCAAAATTTTCATGTGCTCGAATGTTATCAGCCACTTCAAGCGTCTGAGTGATGATATGGTCATACATTTCGCCCAGTGCTTGCGGGCCAACATTCTGCATGGTCATGAAGACTTTAAGCGCATCAAAACGTTTGGTGGTCGCAATGGATTTGTCCACTAAGTTAGGCAGCTCATCGTGTTCACGGTTCAAGTAGTCTGCGTGATGAAGCAAGTACTTAAACTGAGACTTATCTTTAAGCAATAACGCACCACAACTGATTGTTTGATAGAACAATTTGTGGAAGTCTACACTGATGGAATCCGCTCGCTCAATACCAGCCAATCGATCTTTGTGACGGCTTAGAATCAAAGCGCCACCATATGCGCCATCGACATGGAGCCATAGGTCATGTTGCTTCGCTGAATCCGCCAGTGTGACTAAATCATCAATGGCACCGTGATCGGTGGTCCCCGCCGTGCCCACAATGGCAAATGGGATCAGACCTTGTTGCTTAAGATCACTGATGGTCGAATCAAGAAGCGATGTGTCCATGGTACCGTTAACATGTGCAGGTACAGTCACTACTGATTTCTCACCAAGTCCCATCCACGATGCGGATTTCTGCACCGTAAAGTGTGATTTTTCAGAGCAGATAATGCGCAGTTTGTGAGCGTATTCAGGCAACCCCAGCTTTTGAATGGAATGGTTAGAAAGCTTATCGGCAATCCAATCACGAGCGAGTAATAAGCCCATTTGGTTACTTTGTGTACCACCACTGGTGATGATACCGTCAGCCTGGTTACCTAGTTCGTATTTACCACATAACCAATCAACCACACGCTGCTCAACATACGTTGCAGAAGACGCTTGATCCCATGAATCCATAGATTGATTCAGAGCCGCAATCATAGCTTCAGCGGCGATCGCCGGCATCAACGGTGGTGTATGTAAGTGTGCAATGCAATTAGGGTGCTGTGTGAAAATAGAATTCTTTACGACTAAATCACTGGTGCTATCAATCACCTCTTTTAGGCTGTGATTGGCAGAATCTAAACACACGGCGTTAACTTGAGCTTCTAGAAGCTTGGGATCCATACCCGTGTATGGCTTATCGACCTGCTCAAAAATTTGCTTTAACGTGTTGGTCGCGTGGTTCATCACCGCCGCATAATTATCAGCGCCATTTTCACCGGTATGAATAAAGTGCTGTTTCCACTTTGCGTTCTCTTCGAGTGACTCTCGCTTGCCGCCACCAGCAGCCAAGATCGCGTCTTCCATGACTCGAAGGGCGAAATCGATCTGCTCAAACGAGATAATCATAGGTGGAAGGAAGCGAATAACAGAGCCATCACGCCCGCCTTTTTCAACCATCAGCCCACGCTCTAGTGCTGCCCGCTGAATCGCAAGTGTCAGTTCACCATCGGCGACAGGCTCACCAAATTTATTCGTCGAACCATCAGCCTTTTGGATTTCCATGCCTAGCATCAAGCCCTTGCCACGAACTTCTGCTATGCAATTCACGCGCTTTTGAATGCTTTCAAGGCCCATTCGCAAATATTGACCGGCAATATTGGCATGCTCAACCAAGTTATCACGCTCGATGATTTCTAATGCTTTAGCACCGGATACCATCGCCAACTGGTTTCCACGGAATGTACCGGTATGCTCACCCGCTTTCCATGTATCAATCTCTTTGTTAAATACAAGGATAGACATCGGTAATCCACCACCAATGGCTTTTGATAAACACAAGATATCCGGAGAGATGCCCGCTTCTTCAAACGCAAATCGATAGCCTGTTTTTCCTACACCACATTGAATCTCATCAAGGATCAGTAAAATTTCATGCTCGTCACAAATACGTCTAAGTTCGCGAAGCCAAGATGCAGGAGCTGGTAAAACCCCTCCTTCACCTTGAACAGGCTCAACAATAATAGCCGCAGGTTTCATGATTCCAGCTTCATCATCATGAAGTAGCCGTTCAATATAACGAATACTCGCTTGAGCCCCTTCCTCGCCACCCAAACCAAATGGACAACGTAGGTTGTATGGGAAAGGCATAAAGTGAACGTCAGACATCAAACCCGTTCGACGCGCTTTGGTACTGAGGTTACCCATCATACCCATAGTGCCATTGGTCATGCCATGGTACGCGCCGCGAAAAGCAAACATGGTATTACGACCGGTGGTTTGCTTAGCCAGCTTGATCGCCGCTTCAACAGCATCAGCCCCTGACGGGCCACAAAACTGAATTGCAGAATTATGGGCGAACTCTTTCGGTAAAAATGCCTTCACACGCTTGATAAAGGTGTCTTTTGCTCGGGTCGTCATATCTAAGGTTTGATATGGCAAGCCCAAGTCAAGCTGGTCTTTAAGCGCTTGATTGATCTCTGGGTGGTTATAACCCAGAGCCAAGGTGCCCGCACCCGCTAGGCAATCTAAAAAAAGCTGACCACGCGTATCTTCGACAAGCACACCTTGAGCTTGTTTTATCGCTATGGGTAAACGTCTTGGGTATGAACGAACTTCAGACTCATGTTCTGCTTGATCCAGCAGGATTTGGTCTGGTGTGAGATCATAAAGACCTTCTACATGAGGAACTTTAGTAGAAAAAGGGGTTGCGATAAGCGTGTTATCGACGTCAAAAACTGTACTCATTGTAATTCCCTAAAAAATAGAGGATTTGCGCTCTTTCAACTCAGTTGATAGACACTCTGGTTGATAAAAAAGAGGCAAAGCAATACCTTCCGAAAACATCCATACGTTCGGGATTAAGATCGTGACCATTTAGAGTGGTCCATTAGGAGTTCTGGAATTCAGGGTTCAGTAATGCTACTGACGTGAAGTACAGGGCACTTAGGAAGTACGAAGCTGATTAGGCTGTATAAATTAAAGGTTTTCACTGTTGGGTTTCTCTCTCATCTGTTGCCAATGCAACAAAACTATCCCGTCTATCAACAAGGGCTTGCTGATACCTACCCTACGCAACGAGACAATCAGCCGAATGTACGTTACGAGTATCCCCCAGAGTAATGCATTAATAAGTGCTCCGAGATTGCGCGGAAAAGTATCACAAACTCAAAGAGGCTGGCAACTATTTTTACTAACCAATTTGTAAATAAAACCAAGCTCCTTCACCTACCTTCTGCTTGCTTATATTCCCTCCATTTAGCGTTGTTATACCCATAAATCTTTCTATCCTGCGGTATAAAAAGACAGGCTGGTCTATTTTTCTAGTCATGACCATTAATGTTTGTTCAACCACGTGCGATGCGAAAAAAAATGCCCCCTATTCTTGGGAGCATTTTTAAAAGTGTGAGACTGAGAAAAGACAGACATTACCGTTTTCTCACTCAATCATTGTTTGACCTCATTTCATGACGACAAACCTCACTAGCAAGGCAAACTATACTGACCTATTCACCTATTCAGGCACCTTTTTCTTTTCAGCACAGCGACTCGATAGCTGGTGAGTATCCATGTCGTACTGCTCTTTTATCGCATCTTTCACCGTCCCTTCCCAAACTGGAACGCCGACAAAGTAACTGGTTCTAGCCAGTACATGAGCCGCAATAGGAGCAGTAAGAATAACAAAAAGCACAACCGCCATAGCACGTACGACCACCGCTGTATCACTCCAAAAAATGATCGAGAACGCGACCACAATTAAACCAATACCCAGGGCGCCAGCTTTCGTAGTTGCGTGCATGCGCGTTAAAAGATCAGGCATGCGATTAATACCGATACTGGCCAATAACATGAGGCAAGCACCTGTTAGTACGAAAAAAGCTACGATAATATCAATCATCCTCTCTAATCCCTCTTTGTTCTAAGTATCGAGAAAAACCGACCGCCGCTAAGAAAGACGTCAGTGCCAATACGATCGCAACATCAATAAACTTTGGCTCACTATGAGCAATGCTATAGAGAACAACCAGCCCTACAGTGATTGACGCCATCAATTCAAGTGCGACAACTCGATCTGGTAAAGACGGCCCTTTCAATAACCTGACCGAGGAAAGTAGCAACGCCAAGGTCATAATAATGAAGCAAATGTTATAAACAGTATCTAGCATAATTTTAACCTAATAAATCAATAACCATGGCTTCAAGGCGCTTAAGCTCAGCGATATGAAGTTTCTCATCTTCGAAATACATCAGATGAACATAAAGCACCTTTTTATCCGTTGATACATCCAGTGCCAGCGATCCAGGTGTTACCGTGATCAAAGTAGAGAAGATCGTAATACCCCCATCAGTGTCGATATCCAATGGCACTGCAATAACCGCTGGTTTCATTAAATGCGTCGGAGTGACGACATCGTAGGCCACTCTCGCATTCGCTTTAATTAAATCCCAAATAAAGAACAGAATAAAATTAAGCATCTTTGGTAACTTACCAAAATAGACTTTAAATGGTTCATGGTCTCGCAATACATAAGCCAGAACGACATAGCTCAGCAGCATGCCTGCAAAAAAATTAGATATGGTATAGGTACCGGATAGCACTAGCCAAGCTAATGCAAGCAGCATATTCCATCCAAATGCCTTCATGATTGACCTCCCAATACCGCGTCAATGTATTGCTGCGGGTCAAGTATTTGTTCCGCCGTCATAGAAGCTAGATTTACAAACCATTCCGCATTGATACCAATGGTAATAGTAATGATCGCCATCACGATGATTGGCAAGTAGAGACACAAACGTTCTGAATCAGACATCGCTGGTCGAGTCTCTGCGTCATCTGGTAATTTCTTCCAAAACGCTTCAGACCAAATCTTAATCATTGAATACATAGTGAGCAAACCAACCGCTAATGAAGCGAAGACACCAATCCATTCCTTGGCTTCAATACCCGCCTGTATAACGACGAACTTGGCAAAGAAACCCGATAACGGTGGGATCCCAGCCAGTGACATTGCCGGCACTGCAAACAGAATGGCTAAGAAAGGCGCGGACTTATAAAGCCCCCCCAGCTTCTCCAATCGGTAGCTACCGTGCATTCGATACATCACACCACTGATTAGGAAGAGATTGGTTTTGACTATGATGTGATGGAATAAGTAAAACACGCCTCCTAAAATCGCCAATGGCGTAAAGAGTGCGAGACCTAAAATCATATAACCAATTTGGCTCACAATATGAAATGAGAGAATTCTACGAACTTCAAACTGAGCGGCGGCGCCTAGCACACCCGTGACCATGGTAAAGATGCCCATCCACATCAATAAAGTATGATGAGTAAAGTCCACATCGCCCACGAAGATGACACTGAACACTCGGTATAAGGCGTAAACACCCACTTTGGTTAGCAAGCCGGCAAAGACCGCAGAGATCGCAACAGGAGGCGTGTGATACGACGCTGGTAACCAGAAAAACAACGGAAATGCAGCGGCTTTAATACCAAAGGCGACCAAGAAGAGCAGCGATATGACCGTCACAACCTCAGGGTTGGCAGACATTGACAACTTTTGTCCCAAATCGGCCATATTCAACGTGCCCGCATAGGCGTACAACAAGCCTACCGCACTTAGAAACAGCGCTGACGACAGTAGGTTAAGCGTTACATATTTCAGCGCACCCTCCATCTGGCTTCGTTCACCCCCTAAGATCAGCAAGCCAAACGATGCCACGAGCATTATCTCGAACCATACGTACAGGTTGAATATATCTCCGGTTAGGAACGAGCCAATAACGCCCGCAAGCATTAGATGCAATAAAGGATAGAAACCAAACTTCTCGTGTTCTTTGGTCATGGTGGCCAATGCATAGATTGATATGCAAAACGCCACAACCGAAGACACTGTCACCATGACGACCGCAAGTAAATCGGCCACTAAAGTGATACCAAACGGTGCTTCCCAGCCTCCTAGATTGGTGGCCTGAATACCACTCGTGTAAACCTTGTTAAATAACGTAATCGCGGCAACCAGCAGCGAAAAATTTGAGATTACACTGATCCAACGCTGTAGCGTTCGATGCTTCCACAGCAACATTGATAACGCTGCCGCAAACATTGGGATCAGTACTGGCATTAATATCATCATAATTGTGAATCTGTACTCTTCATTTCGTTCATGTCGTCTGCGCCTATGACTTTATAAGCGCGCTTTATCAGTACAACAGCAAATGCCAACACACCAAAACTAATCACGATAGCCGTTAGAATAAGAGCTTGAGGCAATGGATCGGCTATCGGCCCCGATGGTATTTTCATTCCTTCCTCAATAAGAGGAGGCGCACCACGAATCAAGCCTCCGCCCGTGAAAATCAACAAATTGGTCGCATTAGACAAAATCATCAGTCCAATCACGAGCTTAACCACACTACGTCGAAGCATCATATAGAGTGCTGCGGCGTAAAGAGCACCAATGACAATAGCAAATAGAGTTGTCATTTATTCCTCCAACTGTGCTAACGAGAAGAGTAACGTTGTAACCATGCCCGTAACGACAAGATAAACGCCAACATCAAAAATCAAAGGTGTGCTCAATTTTAATTCTCCAATACCGGGAACATACACATCCCACCATACTGCACTTAGGTAAGCACTGCCTGACATTAGAAAACCAGTAAAACCACTCAATAACGAAATCAGCAAGCCACCACCCATCAAGTAACTACTGTCGATACCAATAAGCTTTCGAGTTTGAGACGCGTCAAAAGCAAAAAAGTGAAGCGCAAATGCGGCTGAAGCGACCAAACCAGCAATAAAACCACCGCCTGGCTCGTTGTGCCCACGTAACAACAAAAACACAGAAAACAACAACAGCATTGGCAGTAAAAAACGCGCCACTACCTGAAGAATGAGAGAAGTCCCCGTATTGTTCATTACTTTTCCTCCCGAGTTCGAAGCATGGCTGTAACCCCTATTGCGGCAAGGGAAAGTACGAATAGTTCACCTAACGTATCGAGTACACGGTAGTCGACTAGGATTACGTTGACGATATTTCGTCCTTTGGCAATCGTGTAGCTATTCTCAATAAGATAGGAACTGATACGATCAGGCATCGCAAAGTGCGTAACCGTCAACAGTAGAACGGCCATCATCACGCCAAAAGTAACCGCCACAAAACAGTCTCTCCAGCGTACGTCACTGCTTGATAGTTTTTGGAATTTAGGCAATCTAAACAGCACGAGAACAAGCATAATAACCGTCAAGGTTTCTATCAGTACTTGAGTAATCGCTAGATCTGGAGCACTAAAGAAGACATAGATTAACGCCATCGAAAAGCCCAGAGCACCAATAGCGGCAACGGCGCCAAGTCGAAGAGGCGTTATGCACGCATAGGTAATCACCGCGATAATGAGAATCGAGATGCCTACGTCTTTAAGCGTCACATCAGAGAAATCAATATCCCAATGGAAGCCAACTTTGGTGAACATGGCATACGCGACTAGTGCAATCGTCGTAATAAAGATCGTTAGGATATAGTTTGCCATGTAGCCATTTTGCAGCTTCATGGTACTCCACTTAGCAAACGTCACTAAGTTATCCATAAATATTTCGTAACCACGTTCAGGTCCGTACTCAAGCATAGGTTTCAATGTTGATGCTCGTGGGCCTAACGTGTCCCACTTCTTAAACAGCAAATAACCCAAACCTAGAGCGGTAACGCTGATCATCAGCGGTAGATTGATACCATGCCAAAGTGCTAAATCAACGGACTCAATCTGACCAAATGAGATCGCACTCACCGCAGAAGATACTAACGGTGTCACGAGACTTGGCATTAACCCAAAAATCAGCCCTACGGTCGCCAGTACAGAAAAACCTAAACGCATACCCATCGGCGCTTCATGGACCTCTTTCGGTGTTACTTTCTTTTCACCCCAAAATGGTTTAATCACAAGCAACCCTGCGCAAGCCACGATAAAGACAGAGGTTAACAACGTCATGAAGATAAGAAGCACAGCCCAAGGGCTAGATAAAACCCCTTCTAGCATCAATTCTTTACCAATGAAGCCGAACAGTGGTGGAACGCCAGCCAGTGCCAAAGCGGCTAATGACATAAAGGCGGCCGTATACGGCATAGCCTTTCTAAGCCCGCCTAATTCACGTACGTCTTTTGTTCCCGCTTCATGATCAATCGTACCTGCGGCCATAAAGAGCGCACCTTTATACAGCGCGTGACCTAACAAAAAGACTACCGCTGCAACCAATGAAGCTTCCGTACCGATACCAATGAGCATCGTTAACGTACCTAATGCCATTACAGTCGAGTACGCCAAAATACGTTTCAAATCGGTACTCGTGACAGCCAAAGTGGCTCCGAGTAACATTGTCGTCGCACCAAAGAATGTAAGCGCAACAGTCCATGCTTCATAACCTGCCATCGTAGGTTGCAATCGAGCCATCAAATAGACACCCGCTTTTACCATGGTGGCGGAGTGTAAGTAAGAACTGACAGGCGTTGGGGCAGCCATTGCGTTAGGCAACCAAAAATGAAATGGGAATTGCGCTGACTTAGTAAATGCACCAAGTAGGACCAACACCATCATTGCAGGGAATAAGGGATGAGATTGAAGACTCGTGCCTTGAGCAAGAATCTCCCTGACTTCATAAGTACCGGCAATCAAGCCAAGCATAATAATGCCCGCCAGTAGCGCAAGACCACCACCAACGGTCACCATCAGTCCTTGAAGCGCTGATTTACGCGATGATTCTTTTTCATGGTAATAACCAATCAGCATATACGAAGTAATGCTGGTCAGTTCCCAGAAGACAAACATGGCCATCAGGTTGCTAGACAGCACAACGCCTAACATCGCCGCCATAAATGCCATCAGATACATTAAGAGCTTACGCTGATCGGCTTTATGAGCTAGGTAGCTGCCTGTATAAATCATGACGAAAAAACCGATACCCGAAATCAATAACGCAAACAGTAGGCTCAACCCATCTAGCCAAAAATTCAAACTGATACCTAATAGTGGTACCCATTCATAACTGATCAGCAGTGGACCTTCGCTTGTCACAGCCGGCAAAAAAGTAAGAAAATAGACAAACAAAGCCGCTGGCAATAGTGCGAGCAACTGGCTGGTTTTTTCACCAAAACGCTTAAACAACCAAGGAACAAATGCCGCCAGGAAAAAACCTGACAGGACAGCAATAAGCATTAAAAATAGCCTCCAAAAACTTCGACCATAGAATCAAGTAGCAAGACGCTAACTCAAAATAAATCCGATATTTGAGTTAGTGTATACGAGTTAGTGCATGAGAAACCTTAAAAAAAGCATAATCACAACCAATCTATAACGCAATAATATTCAAAAACGAAATGCAGAAAGTAACGATATTATTGAACGAGGAGTTTATTTAAATAGCTCTCGCTTGAATACTCGCTTGTTATGAAGCAATAACTCGGCATTTCCGTAAGAAACCGACAAATACGACGAAAATACCATCTAAATACAGTGGGAAATATTTAAAGAAAGGAAACTGATTATTAATTGTTCACGGAATAAAAAGAAGAAATGACTTGTCAAATAACGTTGTAGATTAAACGACAATTTTCTGTATCTAAGTGTAACTAGAGGAGATTTCTGAATAGGAGAAAAGTTCGCAAAGGAACATTACCGTTTACCTTTGCGAACTATTATAAATTAATTTGTCACTGCTTTTTGCTTTGGTAAAACAATACTTAATATTGCATAACCCAATAGTGCAGAGGCTGTAGAGCCAAGTAGAACGCCTAGGCGAGCATATGTGTCCATGACTTCTTTCTCAAAACCAAAAGCCAATGAAGATATAAATATCGACATTGTAAAACCCACACCACACAAGATAGACACCGCAAAAATATGTCGCATCTGAATCCCGTCAGGAAGCTTTGCAACTCCCAATTTCAGCGACAGCCAACAGAAAGACATAATACCAATAGGCTTGCCCACCAATAGGCCCAAAGCGATACCTAAAGGAAGCATAGACGTTAAACCTTCTACCGAGATATTCTGTAAAGATACGCCTGCATTAGCTAACGCAAACAAAGGTAAAATACCGAAGGCGACGTAAGGGTGTAAGGCGTGTTCTAACGTTTTAAGCGGCGAGTCACTGGCGGTTTTCCCTTTTAATGGAATAGCGAACCCGACAACAACACCCGCTAACGTTGCATGCACTCCAGATTTTAGTACCGCAAACCAAAGCACGAAGCCAATAATTAGGTACAGAGGTAAAGACGTGACACGACGTGAGTTTAAGATAAACAAAACAGCAGTTGAAATAAAACCGACTGTCAACGCAGTTACCGACAAATCGTTGGTATAGAAAAGCGCAATAATAATAACAGCGCCCAAGTCATCGATGATCGCTAAAGCAAGTAAAAAGACTTTTAGGCTGATAGGAACACGATTACCCAAAAGAGCCATAATCCCAAGTGCGAATGCGATATCGGTGGCAGCAGGTATTGCCCAACCGGCTAGGGCTTCTGGATCTTGATAATTAAATAAAACATAAACAAGTGCAGGCGCTAACATGCCACCCACTGCAGCGATTGCAGGGAACATAGCGGTTTCTTTTGATTTCAGCGCACCTTCAACCAGCTCACGTTTCACCTCAAGACCGATAATAAGAAAAAAGATAGCCATTAAGCCATCGTTTATCCAATGAGATAGAGACATCCCCAACAAATAAGTATGTAAAAAACCCTGATAAAAGCCGTTGAGAGGCGAGTTAGCTATCATCATCGCAGTGATTGCGGCAATGACCAGTAAAATACCACTAGATGACTCCATTTTTAAGAAGTCACGAATCATACTTGTCATGTTGTTGTTGCCCTTAGAATTTTAAATAATTAAAAAATTAACGAATTAGTGGTGACTAGCTTTTATCTTTAGCACATGTAATTTCGTTTCTTCTGATATATTAATTCGGGATTTCCGATATAACAATCAGAGGCACACTTAATCATTCAATTTATAACATAATGTTACACAAAAGAACTAGAATAAAAAAAACTCGCTAATCAAAAGATTAAGCGAGTCTAATCATCTAAAAAAATGAGAGCTATAGCACATTGGGCATTAATAGCCCGTTAGTTGCATAAACCCTTTCGTTTCGTGAGAACCTGATGTTTCAACTGGCCCCTCCCAGTAAGGAATGACAAAAGGTAGTAATAGATTACGATTAACCGGTGTGAGTAATACATCGATACCATGCTCAGCAATCACTATCCTCCATTCAAGAGGTATTTTTTTTCCGCTCGACGATACGGTTGTTTTTGAGGGACTTAAAGAGATGCTCTTTTCATCAAGTAGCGTGTTTCTTCCACTATTACTGATGATAGAACCATAGAGATACGGCATCTGCTCATGATGGCGATAACGACTTACGGTTAACGTCTCAGTCGGGGTTAGATTAATGACAAACCAATCCCACCCTTCCTGATGCTTCGAAATCAGCTGACTCCCCCACTCTTTGCTCATCCATGCACTGCCTTTCACTTTTAATGGCTCACCATTATCTAGGCTCAGTTCGCCAGATACAGACAAAAATGGCGCATTAATGTTAAATGCCGCGATAGGAAGGAGATCATGTTTTGGTTGATAACCATTATCGCCAAGCAGCGCAAAAGGGCCTGCTGTCAATGTTTGAAGGTTTATGCTGAAATCATTCGTTGAAATGTCCAACTCACCGGGAAAGGGTGTATAACCCAATGACTGCCACCCCCAATTATCTATCCATAACTTAAATGGGTTCACATTCGTCCCCGACTGCCCGATTCCCCCTCGAGCAATCCTCTGCTCTTTCCATACTTGCGTTTTATTGGAAATAACAGCGTGAGAAATATAAATCTGAGGATTTTGCCAGCCTTCCGTCTTTCTCTCATCCCTAGCTACTCGAAAAAAACTCCATTGAATTGCATATTCAGTGCCTTGCTGATCAACAACATTGGCAAAATACTGCCACCATTCATGCTGATATTCTGGGTGAGATTTAAAGTCGTCTGGAAGGCTAACGCTTTGATCAGGCAGGACCGGTTCAAACACTTTTTTTTGCAACATTTGGACAACGGCTTGATGCGAACGATCGGGGACATCAGAATCAGAGAGGTCGGAACTCAAGTAAAGTAGGATTGATACAAAGAGAATCACAGTAACAGAAAGCAACAAACGAATAAAACTTAACTTACCGATCTTTGGAGTACTTTTCATTTATAGCGAATCCCGTAAAGACTTCATGGGTGTGCTCTTAATCGTTCGCCATACAGGCAGTGCGCCAGCCACCATTAACGATGCAATCACCCAAAATATTGTCTTAATATATTCTATAGGAACAAATCTCAACTCCAAGGTCCAACCGAACGATTGTTTTATCACAACATCCACCACAAGGCTTGCTAAAGCCAACCCGAGAGGCATTGCGATCACTACCGAGATCATACAGAAAACAAGAAGTTGAAGCCCACTTATAATGACGAGCTCTTTGCCTGAAATACCAAAGCAACGCAACAACGCTATATGCCGCTGGCGGGAAACCTCGCCAGCTAAGGTGGCAAAGAAAATTCCGCAAACCGCGATAAATAACGTGATATGGCCTAAAGAATCAGCGATAGCAAAGGTACGATCAAACACCTTCATGGCTTGTGTATGAATATCGCTATTATCAAACACGCGATCGGAATTCAAACGAAATACAGAAGCCAGTCGATGCTTTAATCCGGTTGGGTTCACCCCCGATTTAAGCTCAACGCCAAGAGCAACGTCGCCGGTACCTGCATATTCATTGAGCCAATTTCGATGCGATAACAAAGCTTGGTTATACGGATTACCATAATCGTAATAGACACCAACAACCTGCCACCGTTGTCCAAGCTGATTAGAAAGACTGATAAAGTCGCCAGGTCTGATGTTTAATTTCAACGACATAGACTCACTGATCATCACACCTTTAGAGTGGTGCAAATGATACCAGTAGTTTGGAATACCAAGTTTGACGGTCAGCGCGTCAAGTTCCGCGTCAGAAGCACCGGTACTTACTATTTGAAGTACGCCTCTTGCTGTTTGCTCATCTTTTTCCCATCGCCACCAGACACTCTCAACTTCAGGTTGCTTTTGTAACCAATTGTTCAAACGAGTAGCGGCGTTAGTACTTGGATAAATATATAGATCAGCGGCTAACCTTTGTGTTAACCACTTATCGGTCGTATCACGGAAGCTCCCAACCATGGTCTCCACACCAATATTGCCAGCCATGGCGAGCATTAATCCCATCGTTGCCACACCACGATAACTCATACTGGTTGCGGCATCGGCAAAGAACCAACGTAACTTCACCCAACGCAGAGAGTAGGTAAAACTGGTGAACACTTTCCAAATTAAAAATGGAGTAAAGAGCGCGACACTCATCATCAGCAGCGCAATAATGGCAAAGCCTGATGTTTGTGTTTGGGGCACTTGGTAGATAGCCACACCCGCGACACACAACGCGCAAGCTAAAAAGGCTTGGAGAGTAAATTCAGTTCCGGCGAACCTGACCAGTGACAAACGCGAAGTCAACCGATTCGGCTGTGAGCGCAGCAAACGAACAAGTGGCCAAATACATGCAGTAATCACCCCTAGCACACACATGCCTAGACTGTAGAAGCTTGAGTAATAGCTCCAACCAATATCAATACCTACATTCGCGTTGTAAAGCTCACCCAAACTAGTGGCTACGGCTGGGATTAATTGATTTGCAAGCATCAATCCGAACACATTGCCACATAGCCAGCTGATGAATATCATACCGATGAGTTCTATTGATAACGCTTGCGCCAATTGCCAGCCTGACACCCCAGTCTGTCGTAAAATACCAACAAGAGGCTGACGCTGAACGAACGAAAGTGAAATGGCTTGATAAAAAATAAATAGTCCGACGACAAAGGCCAGCATACCAAGCGCGCTAAGATTCATATGAAAGGCATTGGTTAATGATTCAAGTTCTGAATGGGAGCTTCGTGATAAAGACAAACCGTTAGGAAGGCTGCTCTTTAAGCTGGCCAATTTGTCTTTTGGCATTTCTCCGCAAGCGATCAGGCCGATACCGGAACTGCGATTAAGCATCCTGAGTAGCGAGATATCCGCAATCATGCGAGTGCCGCTCAAACTTTTATTGCTATCGACAACAATGGGCCCAAGAAGCGACTGATCGTCTAGCGTTATTGAATCTCCATCTTTCCAGTCATGGCGTTCTGCTAGCCCTTGGCTTACTACAATGGGATACGGTGGATTCATGAGATCCAGGCTTTTGAGTTGTGCCAGTGACATCCCTTGCTCAGTTTGAAACATGGCAATGGGGTCCAAACCCACCAACACTAATTCATCGCCATTAGCCGTCGTGAGATTTTGCTGAACGAATGGGACGCACTCATTAAAGCCATCACGCCTTAACTGAACGTATAAGCCCTGCGGGACCGTATTACTAATATGCTTAGGTCGAATTCGATAGGGTAATGGATTCGAAAAGAGTTTCTCACCGTCAGCGTAGCTCTGACGAGCATGATGATTGATAGAGGTAACCCCAACCAGCAAAGAAACGCCCAGCGTTAACCCAAGTAAAACTAAGATCATCTGTAAAGGATAACGACGATAGTGCCCGAATAACGCTTTAACTACGGGCCATAACATGGAGTTGCCCTCCCTGGAGACGAATGCGACCATCCATGTGTTCGGCCACTTTATCACTGTGCGTGACCAACAAAAGCGTGCAATCTAATTGGCGAGTTAAGGAAGTCAATAAGCGCATCACCGCTTCGGCGTTTCTTTCATCTAAACTCCCAGTTGGCTCATCGGCCAACAAAATCTTTGGCTCCATATACAAGGCTCTTGCGATCGCAGCCCTCTGCTGCTGCCCCCCTGAAACCTCTTCTGGGTAGCGCCCTAATAGAGGCATAAGATCCAACGCCGACAAAATTTGTCGCCACAGTCCATGATCTTCTGGTAACCCTTTAAGCTGACGACAAAAGCGAATGTTATCGGCGATATTTAGCGTAGGAAGTAAATTGAATTGCTGAAAAATAAGACCCACATTATTGCGTCGATATGCAGTCCTTAGGTGTTCTGGACTTTCGTGCATAGAGAAATCCGGATATTGAACTTCTCCTGAGTCGATGGTGTCGAGCCCTGCAATCAGGTTGAGTAGCGTACTTTTTCCTGTACCACTTTCGCCCATAAGAGCAACCTGATCGCCTTGATTTAATGTCAGTTCCGCACCTTGTAAAACTGGATGAAATTCACCACCGTCAACGTATCCTTTACATAGGTTATTCAGCTGTAACATTAAATAGCTCGCAATAATATGACTGGGAAGGAGAATCTACACTAAATTGAGCTTTCTAGAAAGTATTTTGGATACCTGATCACAAGATATGCACTCAATTGCAACAATTAACCGCGTCACTTCTCATTTTCTAACAAACTATTTTCTTACTTATTGCTTTTACACTATGCAGTGAGGTAACTGACATGACAACGATAATCTGGCACTTGAACCTCATACGCTCAATAAACAGAAAATCAACGCGTTATGGTATACAGTGATAGATTCTTAACCATGGCGATTGAAGGGAATGTATGAAAAAGGTATTGGTTCTTGGTGCATCAGGATACGTAGGCTCTCAGTTATTACCGATCCTCCTTTCCAAAGGTTACAATGTAACAGCAGCAGCTCGAAATCTTGAATACTTGAAAGCAAGAGTAACGCCTCACGCTCATTTAAGATTTACATACCTAGACCTTGCTGATCGTGAAGCAACTCTGCAACTGATTCCTCAATTTGATCTGATCTACTTTCTTGTTCACGGCATGGCCGCAGGACACGATTTTTTAGAATACGAGCTTTCTCTGGCGCACAATTTTAAAGAAGCCCTGGTCAGCAGCTCGGTACAACAAGTCATTTACCTCAGCGCGTTGCAACCTCAAACGGGGAATTCCACGCACCTAGATGCAAGGCGTCAGACTGGCGATATTCTTCGGCAAAGCAGCGTACCGATCACCGAGCTTAGAGCGGGGGTTATCATTGGGCCGGGTTCAGCCGCTTTTGAAATCATGAGGGACTTCGTATACAACTTGCCGGTAATGATTGCTCCAAAATGGGTCGATTCCAAAGCGAACCCCATCGCTCTTGATAACCTCAATCACTATTTGATTGAAATTGCCAAAGAGTCCCCGACTGAACATCGACAGTTTTCTATCGGCGGTCCGGATGTCCTCTCTTATCGAGAGCAGTTTAAAACCATTTGCGAGATCGCTAATAAACCGTTTCGGCTATGGTCCACTTCTTTGCTGACTCCCAAGTTGGCCTCCTACTGGCTAGGTTTAGTCACGTCCGTTCCAAGTAACATAGGCCGAGCGTTGCTCGCGGGCTTAGAGCATGATTATATTTCCGATTCAAACCAGGCTCAGCAAGACTATCCGCAAACTCTTATTTCCTATAAACAAGCCGTTACGACCGCCATCAAAGAAGAAGGTACATTTGTTCGGAGCAATGTATGGGGGTTTGAACCAGAAGCGCTCAATCGATGGCAACCCGGTTACGGCTATTACCCTAAACAAGCGGGGGCCAGTATCAAAACTTCCTTAACTTCGGAGCAGTTGTGGAAAGTCGCTCAGCAAATAGGCAGTCGTAAGCATGGATATTTCTTTGCCAACACTTTATGGCGCACACGAGAGTGGCTGGATGTTTTATTTGGTGGAGGAGTGCCGCAACGTCGCAAGCCAGAAGGGCCGGAGCTAAAAGTCGGAGATCACATTGATTCTTGGAAAGTCATTCGGTGTGAAAAAGAACAATTTCTTTCTCTTCTGTTTGGCATGAAAGGGCCAGGCCTAGGGCGCTTAGAAGTAGCCATTGCAGACTTAGGAAATGAAAGAAAGCTCACCATCACTGCCTGGTGGCATCCACAAGGGTTCTTAGGGTTACTCTACTGGTTTGCAATGATGCCAGCCCACCTCTTTATCTTCAATGGTATGGTTAAAGCGATAGTCAAAAACGCACAAAACAACGAGTAGCGACACAAAACAACGAGTAGAAAAAAGACGTACCCTCATTGGATACGTCTTTTCATTCCATATTGTTTAACCACGGAAGGCTTCGTCTATCTTAACGTCTTAATCTATCTTCAGGTTCAATGGAATTTCAGCCAGTTGATTGCCCTGATTTCGTGGGAAAATCACGTATTCACCATGGTATTTAACCACCGACTTGTAATCCGTTACCTTATGAACCATAAAACCCGCCGCCGCCGATTTTTCAATAAACTCGGCATGATTACCCCGTACAAACCAATGCATCGGTTTGGTCAGTAACTCACCTTCAAAGCAGTCATCACACTGGTTAGCGCACAATGCGAGCGAACTATGCCCATCCGTAAAGATCTGAACTTTACCCCCACCGATTAATGGCTCTGAAGTTGAAACGTCCCAATTCGCGGCAATCATTTCATCCAAAAACGTTTCAATATCACTGTCTTTAAGCTCTTTTAGCGATTCATCTGACTGGAAAAACTGCGCATAAAACACTGAAATTCGTTTAAAGATAAAGGGTAGCCCTGCACTATCGCCTTTGGAACGTCCTGATTTTTGCCAACGAATTAAATCCTCCACGACGCACCGTTCAAAACGTTGGCTTTTGAGAGCCTTTGTCACCCAGCGCACCAAGAAGTGATTATTAGCAATTGGCGCATCAGCCAACTTGCCAGAAGCGTGTTCAGCCTGCATTTCTGCTAAGGCTAGATTCACGACCTTTTGAATTTCAACTGTATAATTTGACACTATGCCTTTCTTCCTAATGTCCAATAAAATGCTACTGACAGCACAGAACACGCTGTCATTACGAATATCATCGGCCAAACCACATCGCTTGGCATAGCCGCAACAACCGCACCAATAATAGACCCGGTTCCAAATCTTAACGTGCCCGCCAACGACGACGCAGTCCCCGCCATGTTTGGATAGCCACTAAGCAGCAAGCCCATAGTATTGCTGCCTATGGTTGAAATAGTGCCGATAAATAAGACAACAAAAGGAACCGTTCCCCACAGTCCTAAATCCAGTAACCAACTGCCCAATAAACCGATGCCGGCGATAAGCTGAATAACCAAACCAAAACGCAGCATAGCGTGTGACCCTACCCGTTTAACTAGCCGACCATTAATACTGGTCATGATAATCATAGCGACAATATTAAGGCCAAACAGGTACCCAAACTGATCGGGACGAACACCATAAATATCAATATAAACGAATGAGCCACCCGTTAAGAATGCAAACATCCCGGCAAATGAAAACGCACCTGAAAATATTAGCCCCATCGCGGTTGGGTTACGAAACAGACCCAAGTAGTTGCGAATTGTCGTCCCTAAGCGCAACGGGTGTCGTTTTTCTACTGGTAAGGTTTCTGGAATTTTCCACACCACAAGCAAAATCACCACAACAGCAAAAACAGCCAACACCCAAAAGATGGAGCGCCAACCAAACCAGATAGCGAGGTGGCCGCCAATCATAGGCGCAAGAAGCGGAGCAATAGTCATGACGAGCGTGACAAAAGACATCGCTCGAGCGAAGTCCTCCCTGTCGAACATATCGCGGACAACCGCTTGAATAACGACGGCTGCTGCTGCCCCTGCAAAACCTTGTGCACATCGAATAAACGTTAACGCGTCAATACCCGTAGTGGTCGCACTCACTATGGATGCAATAGCAAATAAAGCCACACCAATGAGTAGAACAGGGCGACGACCAAAGCTGTCAGCAAATGGCCCATGAAACAACTGACCAATCGCAAAACCTGCAGTATAAGCAGTCAAGGTAAATTGAACTTCACCAGCCGTCACGCCCAAGTCATTGGCAATGGATGGCATCGCAGGTAAGTACATGTCGATGGCTAATGGTGTTAAAGCACCAATAGCCCCTAGCACCGCAAAAAGAATCAGTCCTATTTGTTGTGAGCTGGCAGGAGAAGATATCGAATTATTTGTCATTAGGTTATCAAATCAGTGGTCGATTTGATTATGGTACCGATACCATAACCAACTCGTGGCGTATTATTAACGAATAATAATAACGACTCTTATAAAAAAGACTAGTTCTCATTGAGAAATATACGTGTTTCTAAAGCGGGGTTATTTCCAGATGGAGTTCACTTCATCTTCCGTAAGATAACGATATTCACCCAGCTCTAGGCTTTCATCCATCTCTATATCTCCGATTTTCTCGCGATGCAGTGCTTCCACCTTGTTACCAAGCGCTGCAAACATTCGTTTAACTTGGTGATATTTACCTTCATGGATGGTTAGCAACACTTCCTTTTCCGCTCGCACATCGAGTTCAGCAGGTAGCGTTAATCCAGTTTCACTTTTCAGCTGAATACCTTGTTTGAATTTTTCTGCATAGTCATCTTCAACAGGCTCCGCTAGCCAAACACGGTAAGTTTTTTGGCACTTGTGCTTCGGCGAGGTGATTCGATGAGACCACTGTCCATCATCGGTGATCAGAACCAATCCTGTCGTATCGACATCCAAACGACCAGCAAAGTGAAGCTCGTCCATTTTAATTTCATCGATCAGTTCAAACGCAGTTGGGTTCGCACCATCTTCGTGTGAGCACACAAACCCTTCCGGCTTGTAAAGCATGATGTAACGAGGCCCAGATAACTTAAGCTGGTTGCCCTGCCATTCAACCACAGACTCTTCCGTCACATGTGACGCAGCTCTTTTTTCCATCTCACCATCAACCATCACTTTTTTTGAACGTAGGATCTGGTGAGCTTCTTTTCTGGTAACACCTAAAGTGTCACATAAAAATTTATCTAAACGCATGTTGGCCTCATTTGAGCGAAATCGCGCGCAGTATACATGGAATTCGTACCACAGTGAGTATCGGCCGAAAATTTATTACCCTTCTGCCCATGCTTTTCTTACGATATCCCGCAGCCATTTGTTCGCGGGGTTATTGCTGACTTTCTTTGGCCAGTGCAGCCAGACCGTAATATTGTTAATTTCAAACGGAATCGGAAGAATGTCTATAGGCAGTGTCTTTTGTAGATCTTGTGCTAATCGTTTGGGGCAAATACCTAGTGCATCGCTGCTCGCCAAAGTATGTACCATCGAATAGAGCGAATTATGTTCACTATGTGTCTTACGCTGAGGTAGAGCCCGCTTTGCAAGCGTATCTGCTGCCCTATGACTCCAACGGCGTAAATTGAGCTTGGCGTGTGACTCTGCCATGTAATCTTCAAACCCCAAAGGCAGCTTCACTCTTGGGTGCTCCTTTCTCGCTACACAACAAATTTCCTCTTCATAGATCATTTCAGAATTTATACCCGCCAAACTTGGCAATACATAATCCAATGCTAAATCAACTTCTCCACTCATCAACAAGTCGTAGATCTGTTCATCTTCCGCAGGAAGAGCAATACAAATAATTTGGCAATTCGTATCATTCTCTTTATCTAATCGAGCTGCAAAGACTGGCATATAGATGTCTGGTACTAAAACCTGAAAAGTACGTTTCGACTCATAAGGATCAAATTTTTCATAGCTCGATAAGCTCTGTTCAATGTCCATATAAGGAGCGGCGATTTGCTTATAGAAATCATGTGCGACAAATGTCGGCTCAACCCCTATATTTGTTCGCTGGAATAGTGTTTCAGACAGCTGTGTATTTAACCGTTTAATTGCGTGACTCACCGCTGATGGGGTTAGGTCTAATGCTTCTGCTGATTGCGAATAAGAGTGAGTTTTATAAACGCTAAGAAACACTCGTAATAGATTAAAATCAAAATGGTTACTTTTTGGCATCGAACCATAACCCTTAGTCAAATACGATGGAATTCAATGTATCACCAAAGTACGGTAACAACAAAAAAGCCTCGGGATACCCTCCGAGGCTTAACACTGTGCTCTTAGCGCTTACTTAACGTTTGATTACTTAACGTTTGATTACTTAACGTTTGCTGGCTGCACGCCAATTAACTTCAATTAACGGTTAACTGGTGATACGCCCGTCTTTGACTTACCAAAGCTGTACTCTGAGTGGTCTTGTGGCAACGCCATTTTGAACCAGAACTTAAAGTCATCGAGGTAACCCGTTAGCTGGCCAACTTTACTCAAATCACCTTTCACTGTTGCTTTACCGTCTTTAAGAAGCTCTTGCAATGTTGTTTGCTGTAGCAGCATCAAAGTGATGTCTGAACGGTTAATGGTTAGCGTAAAGTCTGGGTTAGGAACATCGAAACCTTCGATATTACTTACACGACCATTTGACGCTTCAATAGCGTATTTTGCATCTTCATCAGGAATCACTAGGTTTGCATTCATTACGAACCCATCCATTGCTGCTTGTGGGCCATTAAATCGAACGCCCATGAAGTTTAAGAAGTCACGAGTCGGCATCGCCTGAATCAAATCCGGTGTAACCGCTTTAGTCGATTGAACTTCGACAATACCGTTACGCAGTTCTGATGCTCCAGCAAGGAACACGTTACGCTCACCTGAAGATTCAGATTGGTAACCTAACTGCTCAAAACAGTCCGCTTGTAAATAACGTGCTTGCATATTTTCTGGATTAGCAAAGACAACATTGTTAACAACGGTCGCACACCAACGGAACTCGCCACTTTCGAATGCCTTTTTACCTTCCGCAAGAATCGCCTCTTCACCCATCATCTCCGTATACTTAGTTGCTTGGTCAACAGAGTTTAAGTGCAGTAAAGTTGCTGGATTCATATCAAAGTAACCGATGTACTTATTGGCTACCGCTTTAGCATTACGGTGGTATGAACCGTGGTAACCACGTGTGTACCATTGGTCAGCTAGAGGTTTTGGTACAAAGAACTCATCCTGGATATCTGTAATGCTCACACCGTGGTTAATAAGACGCAGTGTTTCGTCATGTAAGTAACCGTACATATCACGTTGACCACGTAGGTAGTCTTGAATATTCTCGTTACCAAAACGCGGCCAACCGTGTGATGCAAACAATAGTTCAGCTTCCCCACCAAACATATACAGTGCTTCATTGATGGAGTCAGCCCACTGCATAGTGTCACGTACGAATGCACCACGTAGTGTGTAAACATTGTGTAGACCTGCAACTGTCGTCTCAGCGCCCCAGTATGCTTTGTACTCTGGAATGTACGTGTTCATTTCTGACGGTGCTTCAGTATCCGGTGCGTTGTGGAACACCATTTCTAGCCCATCAATAGTTAGCGTTTCTAGATCATCTTCCACTTGGTGAGTCGGTAGAATCAATGATAGACCACCGTTCGCAACACCTTTACCAATAGCGGCATCAACTTGACCTTTTGCGCTTTTCTCGAGTGTATTGCCGTATTGGTATACCACACGACGCGCCATCACATTACCCGCCAATACGTTTTCTGAAATCGCAAAGTCAGAGAAAGCACGAGGAGCGATAATTTGAACGTCACCAGAATCAACTTGCTCTTGAGATACTAGACCTTTTACGCCGCCGAAGTGATCACCATGAGAATGAGAGTAAACCACCGCTGTGATTGGCAACTCACGCGCTTCTTTTACATGTGCCTTAAACAGATCGTACGCTGCCGCCGCAGTTTCTGGGATAGTGAGTGGATCAAAAACAACCCAACCATTATCTGAACGAACAAAGCTCACTTGAGCCAAATCGTACCCGCGTACTTGATAGACTTTACCTGGCATGATTTCAAATAAACCATGCTCCATATTCAGCTCTGCTTGACGCTGCATTGATGGATGGATAGTGTCGTAGTCTTCCCCTTGAAGAAGGTAGTCGTAGTTTCCTAGCTCCCATACCACGCTGCCGTTTGCATCTTTGATTTCCAAGTCATCAACACGCGCAATAAAGCCTTTCTTAGCGAGATCCCAATCTTCTTGGTCAGCAAAGGGCAGTGTTGTGCGAATCTCTTTTTGAAACTCAATCGTATGTGGTGTCGCCTCTTTTTGATCTGGCGTAAATGTAGGAAGTGATGCGCTCGCGATAACAGAGCCAGAAACAACCGCTGTAATTAGTACGCTAAGGGTAGAAAGTTTCATAGGAACCTCTAACTAATTGGATTAAAGTAAATTAAAAAGATTGGGTCAGTAGCTGATAAAAACTTTTGGACACATCAGCTTGATAGAAAAGATTTAACGAGTCTGCTTCAGTAAAATTCAGCTCTTTTCTAACCAGTGCGGTTAGAACATCAATGTCAGTAACAATGACAGAATCAAACTCATTTTTTGGCACTTCATGGGCCAAGATCTCCACTCGCTCACCGTCACCAACAAATCGGAAGAAATGTTGACCTGTCGCTTCAAAAATCGTCACATCAAAAATTTCTTGTTGATAATTGCTGCTTAACGCTTGAGCAAGTAAGAACTGAACAGTAACTAGGTTATGTCGCTGATATTTAGTGAGATTCCCGTCTGCCTGGGCATGATATGTCGCGACAGCCACTTCAAATGTTCCTGCTGGCACAGCAACCAGAGCACCATCTACCGCTCCGTCACCAAGACATGCATGTGCGATTTGAATGTTAAGCATTCCTGCCAGCACTACACCGAGAATTTTTCTTTTCATAAAATATCACCGACTCGTTTGTTGCTTAGAATCTTATTCCGTTCACGGTTCAAATTAAATGAGCCCAGCTGCACTTTCGATGTGAATACAATTCATATCATTAGCGATATTGTGCAATTCCAGTCTGTGAGTCTGCTGTGTATACTAGACGACTCAATAACGATCCTTACCTTTAGTGACTATGTATACCCTTCGCCCCTATCAAGCCGATTCAGTAAAAGCCGTGATTCATTATTTTCGCAAGCACTCGACGCCTTCAGTCATTGTGCTGCCCACCGGCGCTGGAAAAAGCCTAGTGATCGCAGAACTTGCTCGCCTCGCTAAAGGGCGTGTTTTGGTGCTTGCTCACGTCAAAGAGCTGGTAGAGCAAAATCACGAAAAGTATGAAGGCTATGGTTTAAAAGGGTCGATTTATGCCGCAGGGTTAGGACGAAAAGAGACCGAGCAGCAAGTCGTGTTTGCGTCGGTTCAGTCTGTGGTTCGCAATCTGGATGACTTTAAGCACCCGTTTTCACTGTTGGTTATTGATGAATGCCATCGTGTTCCCGATGACAAAAACAGCAGCTATCAAAAAGTGATTACTCATCTAAAAGATCTCAATTCAGGAATCAAAGTCCTTGGGCTAACAGCCACCCCCTACCGCCTTGGTATGGGCTGGATCTACCAATATCACACCCGAGGCCAGGTACGCAGTGAAGAACCGCGCTTCTTCCGTGACTGCATTTTTGAACTTCCCATCCATTACTTACTGGATGAAGACTTTTTAACTCCAGCTCGAATGATGGATGCACCTGTCCTGTCTTACGATTTCTCTCAACTAAAACCGGCCAGCACTGGACGCTATAAAGAAGCCGAGTTGGACATGGTTATTGACAAAGCAAAGCGAGCTACGCCACAAATTGTTGAGCAAATCCTCCAGTATTCAAAGGATAAAATGGGCATCATGGTTTTTGCTGCAACCGTGCGCCATGCTCAAGAAATTTTGCAACTGCTTCCCGAGGCTGAGTCAGCGATAGTCATTGGTGACACACCGACACATGAGCGTGACGACATTATTCAGCGCTTTAAACAGCAAAAGATTAAGTATCTCGTCAATGTTTCTGTTTTAACGACCGGTTTTGATGCCCCTCACGTCGACCTCATTGCCATTTTGAGACCTACAGAATCTGTCAGCCTGTATCAGCAGATTATTGGGCGAGGATTGCGCTTATCTCCGGGAAAAAAGGAATGTTTGGTTCTCGACTACGCGGGCAACAACTACGATCTCTATCAACCTGAAGTGGGAGACCCTAAACCTGATTCAAACAGCGAAATCATTACCATTCCCTGCCCCGCGTGCGGATTTAACAATAATTTCTGGGGCAAACTCGACAGCAACGGTTTCTTACTCGAACACTTTGGTCGACGCTGCCAAGGTTTTTTTACAGACGAAGAGAGCGGTGAACGAGAGCATTGCGGTTATCGCTTTCGAGCAAAGTATTGCAATGAATGTGGGGCAGATAACGACATAGCAGCACGCATTTGCCATGAATGTGATGCGACGTTAGTAGACCCAGACAAAAAG
This sequence comes from Vibrio sp. YMD68, assembly GCF_029958905.1. Taxonomy (NCBI): domain Bacteria; kingdom Pseudomonadati; phylum Pseudomonadota; class Gammaproteobacteria; order Vibrionales; family Vibrionaceae; genus Vibrio; species Vibrio sp. YMD68. The sequence goes on from NZ_CP124614.1 coordinate 1,948,147, forward strand.
CTTAAGGAGGCGTTAAACTTAAAAGACGCTTTGGTCTTCGAGTGCTTAGAGATGGAACTCAATGTGCTCAAGGACATACAAGGAAAACCTCAACTCAAAGTCACCTATCGAGGAGAGAACCAAGCCCAGGTCCATGAGTTTTGGTCCCTCACCACAAAAAAACAGAAACAAGCCTTTAAAGATCGGTTTGTTCGTCCGCACTTAGCTGACAAGCATCGACCTTTTGAAGAAGCATCGCCTGCCAAGGTCGTTGCAAATCAGCACCGATTCCGCCTACCTCAGTTTGTTATCGCACGTAAATCAGGGCGATTTTGGAAAATGAGGGACAAAATATTCGATGATGAACTTCAAAACCGTTAAGCTTGGCAAATTCACCTTCTATTCATGTTCATTGCTTTAAGGTAGTGAAGGTCGCCCCAACTCTGGATCAGTTATGCTTAGTAAAACAACCATTGCTAGCGTGTCTTTGTTTTGCGCGCTTTTATTACCCAATGTCGCGATGTCAGATTCCAACACAAATGGTCATGACCTCGTTCAAGATGAGTACAAAGAAGGTGCTCGTGTCGAGTTCGATGAAGACCAAGATGAAGTGTATAAAGCGGTAAAAGAGGGTTTGATACTGCCTTTCTCTGACCTTTACGATGCCATTGAATCCCAACTGCACGGTCGTGTCATCAAAGTTGAATTAGAAGAAGACGGCGATGAATGGATCTACGAGTTAAAGTTGGTTCATAATGACAACGTAATCAAAGTAGAATACAACGCCACCACTCTAGAAATGTTAGAGATAAAGGGACGCAATCTGCAAGATGTGATCAAAAAATAACAACGACAAAAACACAACCTGGTGACATATGAAAATTTTAGTGGTTGAAGACGACCCTCGTCTTGGCGAACAAATTATTGAAACACTTGAATCCGCCGATTGGGTACCCGAGCTTTCTCAAGACGGCATCGACGCATTATACCGAGCAACATCTGAGCCGTGGGATGCGATTGTTCTCGATCTTGGCCTGCCAAAACTTGATGGTTTAACCGTTTTAAAAGGCATCCGAGATGAAAACATCAATACACCGGTTGTCATTTTAAGCGCACGAGACACCTTAAGTCAGCGCGTGGAAGGGTTAAACGCCGGTGCTGACGACTACTTAACCAAGCCCTTTGAAATGGTCGAGTTAATTGCGCGCATTCGTGCACAACTGCGCCGAGCATCAGGCAATGCATCGCCTATTCAACAGATTGGTGATCTAAGCTTAGACACACGCAGTTCCAAAGTGCTTTGGCAAGGACAAGCCGTTAGCCTGACTGCCCTTGAATATAAAGTGGTTGCCTATTTTATGCACAATTCAGATAAGGTTATTTCACGAACTGAATTGGTCGAACATATTTATAAACAAGATTTTGACCGTGACTCAAATACCGTTGAAGTCTTTATTGGACGAATCCGTAAAAAGATTGCTCCTAAGATCATAAAAACAGTGCGTGGATTAGGCTACCAACTGAATTGTGAGTAATGATGTCAATATGTCCGCATCGGTTAACCACCTCTTTATCACCCATGACATTAAGAGCGTATCGTGCCTAAGCTAGCCTCTCCATCGAAGAAAAACCTTAAAAACATCAGCCTTAAGAGCCGTTTGCTTCTCGCCGCGGCTTTTTGGCTTGGCGCGATGATTTTAGCCGCAGGCCTTGGCATTCCTAAGCTTGTTAAAGACTACCTTACTGATGATATAAAGCAGCAACTCAGCCTTGCTATGGATGAACTCACCGCCAATATTGAAACCGATGCCAATGGCAATTTAGTGATGCTGAGCCGGCTTTCAGATCCTCGGTTTTATCAGCCTTACAGTGGTCTATACTGGACAGCCAAAACAACCGATAAGACATTGCGCTCTCGCTCCCTTTGGGACAAAAGCCTCTCATTCAAAAAGAAGCCATTAGGTCTCACGGTGACTGGCGCAAAGAATGAAAAACTCATCTATATTTCTCGCTCTGTGTATTTGCCCGATCTCCGTGTACCCGTAACCATCACAGTCGGTGTTGATGAAGCGCCTTTAGTATCCACGGTCCAACAAATCACCAGGGAAATCTGGTTGATTTTGTCATTGCTCTTTGTGGGTATTTTGCTGTTGATCGGGATTCAAGTCAGTTGGTCACTATTGCCATTAAATAGAATGCAACGAGAATTAGTGTTACTTAGAAACGGTGAACAACAATCTTTAGGGGACAATTACCCAAAAGAAGTGTCCCCCCTTGTGTCTGATTTGAACGCCCTACTGTTTCACTATCAGGAATTACTTGAACGGGCGCGCAATCACGCGGGGAACTTATCTCATGCGCTTAAAACGCCTTTGTCTGTGCTCAAGAATGAAGTTGAAACACTACCCAAAAAAGATGCCGAGAAATTCTCACAGCCGATCCATCAGATTCAGAATCATATTGAATACCATTTAGGCCGTGCTCGAATGGCTGGTTCTATGAATATTCTGTCGGTCAAATCAAACCCAAGCGAGCGTGTTGACGCGATTTCAATGGCCTTTGATAAAGTGTATTCCCACAGAGAAATCACACTCATCAATGAACTTGATTCCGATCTTGCCGTTTCGGTAGAAACCGCCGATCTCGATGAAATGATCGGCAACCTTCTTGAAAATGGGTACAAATGGGCGGGTAGCATTATCAGAGTTCATGCTCAAAGCGTTGATCGTAACCATGTCACTCTGATCATCGAAGATGATGGCCCAGGAATCCCTGAAGAAAAACTTGCTCTTGTTACCAAACGTGGGGTGAGGCTCGATGAAACAACGCCAGGAACAGGTCTTGGGCTTAATATAGTAAGCGAAATGGCCCACAGTTACCGAGGAAACGTCACCTTGTCTAAAAGCACCATGGGGGGCTTGAAAGCAGCCTTAACATTGAATATTTCACATCCGTAACTTGGTCTGTGTAACCAGCCTGAGGCAAAGATAAAAGACACTGGAATATGATGCCGAAACTCAAGACCAAGGCTTATGAAGCTTCAACTGAACGATATCTAATCAAACGCTGAAATTACTCTAAGTTAACGCCTTAAAATCAAGGTAGGCTCTTGCTCGAAAACAAAGAGAATGATAGTATCCGCGCTCGTTTGAAAGTAACTTCGGTTACGGTTGAATGTAAGCGCATCACAAGGTCGCATTGTGTTGTGATATTTAATGTTTACTAATTGAGAGTAAAACTATGAAATTTGAAGCAGTAGTACGTACTGAACTAGGTAAAGGTGCGAGCCGCCGCCTACGTCACGCTGGTAAATTCCCAGCTGTAATTTACGGTGGTGAAGCACCAGCAGTATCTATCGAACTTGTTCACTCTGACGTGATCAACCAAATGGATAAGCCTGAGTTCTACGAAGCAATCACTCTAGTGATTGACGGCGCTGAAGTTAAGGTTAAGCCGCAAGACGTTCAACGTCACGCGTTCAAGCCTAAAGTTGAGCACATGGACTTCATCCGTATCTAATTCCTGACCAAGGAATTGATTGGATAACTCCAAGCCTTCTGCATAGAAAAGAGTATCGACCTTACCATTCGATAATCTAAAAATTCGAAACCCCGATGCTACCAACATCGGGGTTTCACCGTTTTTAACGGTCAGAAACCTTCCTATTTTCCATTCAAGCTACTGAAATCCCTGTAAAACCTACCGTTAAATTATAACCCTATCCACTATGGGTGAATTAAAGGTGGAGGAAAGGCAAGACCTGCCATCCTTTTGCCCCTGCTAATTCCACACTCCTTGTATCGCATTTATCACGGATAACTTAATTTTTCAGATAATTTACAGCATTTTATTCCATTAAAGTCGACATTTTGGCCAATATTTACCCTAAAAGAAGCCTAATCATCTAAAAATAACTGGTCCAACCATGTTTAATTCGTTACATAATGTAAATAGATCAGTGTGTAACCCTTACCTATGCAATAAGGTTACTCAGTTATTAACAAAGACATTAATTTAACTATTTGTATTTACGTAAAAATCCCAAGGGCAATAAATTTAATCATGGAAAAAACATTTATAGCAAGGCAACCCATTCTTGATAGAGATAAAAATTTAATTGGCTATGAACTTTTATTTCGCGAAGGAAAGGATAATGCATTTCCAAACATTGCCCCTGACTTAGCAACATCGAAAGTCTTATCTAACGTGTACTTTAATAGCGATAGCTACGAACGTTTACTGCAAGATAAGTTAGGCTTTGTTAATTTTCCATACAACAGTATCGTTAGGCTAATCCCTTCGCTATTGCCTAAACGCAAGATAGTTGTTGAGGTACTAGAAACTTGCGAGCCTACTGATGAGCTTCTTGCCGCACTAAAAGAACTTAAAGGGCTTGGCTACAAAATTGCACTTGATGATTTTATGCCAACCCCCGCCTGGAGAAGGTTTCTGCCTTTTGTTGATATCATTAAGTTCGACATCACTCAGATCCCATTAAATAAAACCGCCAATTTGATTAAGAAGTTAAGTCACAAAATTTCATTCGTTGCCGAGCGAGTGGAGTCACATGAAGATTTTTTAAAATGCAAAGATATAGGGTTTCACTACTTTCAAGGCTACTATTTTGCCAAACCAGAAGTAGTTCAACAAAAATCGATCAGCGCCTCTCAGTTAGCGATTCTGAAACTGTGCCAAGAGGTGGCAAAAGAAGAACTTGAAATTACACGCTTAGAAAGCCTATTTGCCTCAGATGTTGCACTATCCTTCAAACTCTTTCGATATGTAAACTCATCTAATTTAAGCGTTGAAATCCGATCATTTAAACAAGCACTTGTCTACTTAGGCGCAGACAAAATTCGGCTGTTTGTGTCGCTCATCGCCCTTTCAGCGGACAAAAGCACCGATCCTAAACCCATTTACCTCATGGCAATCCAGAGAGCCTATTTCTGCTCTCTACTCGCAGGACACTTGAAGCTAGGTCGCACGGATGCCTATCTTATTGGCCTTTTCTCCCTGTTAGATGCCATGTTTAAAGTCAGCTTTGAGACCATCTTTGCCTCAATCAGGATAAGTCCTACGGTTCACAGCGCCATCATAGAACGAGAAGGTGTGCCGGGAAATGTACTGAATTTAATAGAAGCCTATGAAAAAGCTGAATGGCCGTCAATTACTCGGCTGAACAAAGAGTTAAAGATCTGTCCTCAAATATCCAGTGAATGCTTTACTGAATCATTAAGCTGGGGAAAACCAAAAAGTTGAGCCAAATAAAACGTATGATATTCCGTTAATATCATTTGCGCTACCTCTTCGTATCAATCTGATTTTCATACGGTAAATAGGCGTACTCGCTGAATTTTACTTTCTGTAATACTGGATGTTATCGAACGCTTAGTTATTAACTGATAACGCTGTATGCACAAGCAGAATCGTTGTTATAAGTAATTTACTGTGTACTTTGTTTGTATGTAGTCATTGGGGAATACTATCGCCGTAGCTTCGCGCAATTGAACCGCCTTTTGAACCTTTCCAAAAAGTGGAATGCCTCGACCCAAAATGACAGGAACTCGAGTGATGGTGATTTCATTGATGAGTCGCTCATTCAAAAATGAGGTAATCGTTAATCCACCATCAATATATGCATGCTTATAACCTTCTTTTTCTAGTTGACGAGCTAAAGATGATATATCTCCAGAGAACACCTCAACTTTATCTGAAACGTTTTCTGGGGCTTGGGTCAGCGTGCTGCTCAAAACATAGATCTTGATGTCACCATAAGGCCATTGCTCTGGAGTAAGATTGAAACTAGATAGGGTTTCCATAGATTTACGCCCTATTACCATACAATCAACGGAGTTTATGTAGTCGGCAAAGCCCATATCAAAATTTTCGCTCATATCAGCATCCGGATTACCCGATGTATGAAGCCAATCTAAACCACCGTTTTCTTCAGCAATGTACCCATCCGTACTCGCCGCAATAAATACTGAACACTTCATATACTTGATTCCTAAATCCGAAATTACCAATTATTTATAGCGCCAGGCTAACCAGTTTGTTATGTGCCAAAGCTTACGGGGATGCTACTTCTTTTCAATATACCAAGAACCTTTACAAGGGCCATTAGTTAAAAACCAATTTCCCTCTAGCCTATTCTTACGACCTGTCGCCGAAAAACGATAATCCCACAGCCTATGGTTAGCATATAACACTAGCTTCCCATCTTCTGAAATCCAGCCCTGAAGTGAAGTGCCATTATAAGTTAGCCTCAATTTTGCCTTACCTTCAATGATATTCCCGGTGATGGTTGTTCGCTCACACATATTATTACCCGTTGTGTTTATACGCCTACCCACCCATTCACCATCAAACTTAGTTGACACAATAAAGTCTGGTTTTTCAGGGAGTTTAGGGAAGGACTTCGCGTTACTTGACCCAAACCACTCAAATTGACGACCAACAAGCAGAAATACAATAAAGCCGATAGATAAAATCACCAAAGCTGAATTTTTCACATCAATACCTTCGAATCGACAAAATGGAAGAGGCACATAACGCTGCGCCTAATCTAATGTGTCGTAAATACTTAATAGGTTAAACCGTAAACGCCAAGTGTTATGAATCAATAATGAACGTTTTTCATGGGAATTTCTACAGACAAACTTCAGAAGTTTCATCGATTTCACAAGGAAAACAACTTAATAACTCACTACCATCATAAGTAAAACAGACCTCCCCTATTTCATCATTAACAATAAAAAACGATTGAGTTCTTCGGAAAAATAGTGAGTAATCAAGCGATTTGCTCGCATGTGTACCACGTAGGCATCATATTCACCCAAACGCGCTTCAAACACACATTCAGTTAACAGGTCAATTAGCCAACATGGATAAAAACATCTCATGCCACACCTTGCGGTATTCATTGGTTACAGACACACTCCCGCGCGGGGATGATATTAAAACGTTCAGAAATAACTTGGACACGCAGATATAAAAACAACACGAATATATACTAAGCTCTAATATAAAGTTTTTTGCTGGGAATATACCGGGAGAAATAGAAAAGAATTCAATAACCTACTATGGGGCATTCATTCATAGTAAAATTGCTGGATACATGGATATATTCGGCTCGGTATTAGGAAAAGGAATGAACTTAAAACCACGCTTTTTATTGCTTACAGCAACACTCTTTTTGGTGACAGCAATTGGGGTTTCTTGGTCAATACGAACGTTATCGGAAGGCATTGTTCAGCAGTGGGCGTCAAAGTTCATGGTGAAACAGGCGTTGTATGACAAAAGCAGGACGCTACAGCCGATTATGCGTGAGCTTGCTCTTTCTCGCCAACTCGCGACCTCAGGGTTTATTCGAGAATGGGCTCAAGACCCTGAAAATAAACAGTTACAAAAAACGGCTATGGAAGAGCTAGAGAGTTATCGTCTGAATTTTAGAGGGCATAATTACTTTGTCGCTTTTTTAAACAATGGGCATTATTACCATAATAATAGTACCAATGAGTTTAAGGGCGATGAATTTCGCTATGTACTCGATGCCGATAAAGAATCTGATAACTGGTTTTACAGTTTGATTGAGCAGGGACGTGATATTCATATTAACGTCAATCCTGATGTCGAGCTTGGCGTAACTAAGCTTTGGATTGATGTATTGATCCGCCATGGTGAAGAGATTCTAGGGATTGCAGGGACAGGCCTGGATTTATCTGAAGTGCTCGACGCTCTGACTAGCGACAGCGAGCCCGGTGTCCTTAACTTATTCCTCGATCACTCAGGTGCCATTCAGCTACACAGAAATCAGGATTTTATTGATTTTGGCTCTATTGGTAAACATGAAGGAACGCAAAAGACCGTCGACCTAATTTTCGAGAAAGAAGAGGATAAACAAACGGTTTATCGCGCAATGGAACAAGCTGAGAAATTGGAGAATGAGGTCGCAACCGGTTTTGTTACTCTCTTTGGTCAGCGACATCTTATTGGCGTTGTGTATCTACCAGAAATCGACTGGTATGAAATCTCTCTGATTGATCTCAGCTACATTCTTCCAACCGAGAACATCGTTAAAATCGCCATGATGTTTGTGGCTGCCCTTTTAATCGCTCTTATTCTATTGAACTACTTTTTGAACCGCCTTGTGCTAAACCCGATGAGCAAGTTAGAACATGCGATGAATCGTGTGGAGAAAGGAAAACGACCAAACGCGGATCTGAGTATTAACGCTAAGGGCGATTTGGCAAGTTTGATCAAACATTTCATGCGTATGTCGGAGGTCATTCTGGAATCAAAACGGGATCTGGAACAAAAAGTTCAGGATCGAACTGCAGAACTAGAGCGACTGACTCAGATAGACCCTCTTACCGACCTGTACAACCGTCGTGGAATGACAGATAGGATTGAAGCCAGTTTGGAGAAATCTGCCTCAGATAATAGCCAGATTGGCATTCTATGGATTGATATCGACTGGTTCAAAAGTATCAATGATTCTTATGGCCATACGGTCGGAGATAAAGTCCTAGTGACCATAGCAACGATTCTGAAAAACTCAATAGAGCCCGGCGATTGTGCTGCTCGGTGGGGTGGTGATGAATTTCTGGTTCTTATCGAACACTCTGATAATAATCGCCTCACTGAACTTGCTGAGCGTTTACGTTCTTCTGTTGCTTCGCACACATTTAATATTGAAGGTGTTTCTACGAGCGTGAGTATTGGCTGCGCTGCTTCCAGCAAGGGGCAAGAGATGGGAAGTTTACTGCACAACGCAGATAAGGCTTTATACAAAGCAAAAGAGAAAGGTAGAAACGGTTTCTATATGTAATGGTGAGTTTTCAGCTTATGCCAATATTACATTACTTACATGGAACATTGCTTTGATAATGCATTACTGAATAAATAGAGCTGAACAGATATATCTCAATGAATAGACCTTAATAGAACATTAGATCGTATGCAGCGAGAGCACGGCGTTAAGGTCAACAAGCCAATACTACCTACTTGACGAAAAGTAGGTAGTATTAAACTGAGTCTATGTCTTAATTAAATAAGGTCGGTCTTTCGACTGGAATTGCGTTCATGTCTAACAATTGATTAACTCGCTCAACGGAAGCGATATTAATTTCACCCGTTAAGCGATTTAACAATAAATTACCCAATAAATAATTATAGCTTGCTGACAATTGTTGACGCTTCGCGCTATAAACATCACTAACATCATCGAGCAAGGTATCAACTGTAATTAAACCGGCAGAAAGTTGCTTATCACTACTTTCAACAATGGCTTTACGACTTTCTACCAAAGTATTGAGATGAGGTAGACGTTCAATGCTGTTATTAACTTGTACTAATGCGGTTTTGATTTGCTGTCTCAATGCGCGATCAAATTCGACTTTTTCATACTGCTTAAACTTCCATGCATGAGCCGCTTCCATTCGTTCATAGCCGACGCCATTGCCGTTAAAGATTGGCACATTGAAGCGCAAAACCACAATGGTCTCTTCACTTTCAGAAGCAGAGCCAAAAAGGGCGCCACCAATATCACGATAGGTATTTGTCGCTCTCAATTCAACAGTAGGTAGTAGCTCACCATCTTGCTTAGCAAGCTCTGATCTCGCGTATTTTACATCATGCTCTAGTGCACGGTAATCTGGGCTTTGCTTTTGGGCTTGTGCCAACCAGTAATCAACATCATTGTACGCGAGTGGCTGCAAAGGAAAATCGACGTTAAGCGGCTGAATATATTCCAGTCGCTGTCCTGTCAGCACTTCTAACTCTGAGAATTTATTGTCTACTTGAGCCAAAGCTTGCAACATTTGAGTTTTAGCCAAACTCAATTTTGCGGTGATCTCACTGTACTCCAAACTGCTACTTAACCCACTGGTTCGACGTACCTCTAGCTGATTTTTCTGCTCTGCGTAGATCTCATACTCCGATTTAGCAAGCAGGTAAGCATCGTGGCTCGCTAGTGCCATTAAATACGCTTCGATAGTATCAAAAGCCAGATTTTGTTCCGATACCTGATACTCAGACACTTGTTTGTTTAATCGATATTTACTTTGTTGTATTGAAGCAAATAACGATGCATCGATGATTGGCTGGACGATCGATAAGGTTCGGTTCTTATTGTCGAATTCAGCTTCCCCCAAGTTAAACGTAGGGTTTTCAGTTCTTTTAAGCTCTTGGCTGACCGATTCAAAATCGAGAGTCAAGTTAACTCTTGGAGCAATACCCAACCAAGAGTTCGTATAAGCCGCTTCAGCCTCATTGGTCAGTGCTTCCGCTTTTTGCAAACTAGGGTTGTTGAGAGTTGCTTGGCTATAAACATCGAGTAAAGTCCCTGCTGAAGCCGTTGAAACAGCCAGTATTGATATCAACGCTGAAAGGGTTCTTTTAGGTGTTTTCATGCTTTAATTACGTCCTTATTGATGTTTATCTATGTTCGATTGGGCTTCGGGTAACAAAGAATCTAAATCTGACAACGCCGTTGATAATGAGTCGTCATTGGCCGACGATTTAGATTCCTTAAAATCTATTTTGACTAAACATTTGCTCCCTGCCGGGATTTTAAAGTCTTTGTTTTGTAGCTCTAGGCGTACATTGAAAGTATGGCTTCGAGGGTCTGCAACTGGGTCAATCAAAGTAATGGGCAATTGTTTGTCCGTTAATCCTGGCAAGGTAAAGGAGACCGTCGCTTTATCACCTGTTTTGAACTGCCCGTATTGCTCCACAGGCACGCTAGCTTCGACATAGAGAACGTCAACCTTCGCAATTTTAATGATTGGTTCATCTCGAACTTGCTCTCCTAAACCCACAAAACGTTCTACCACTACTCCATCTATCGGAGCAAGAATGCGTTTTAACGCTAGTTCAGCGTTTGCCATTGCCAGCTCATCTCTGAAAATCGCTTGCTGCTCTTCTGCTTCTTGCAATTCCATTTTCGCGATGACATGCCCCGTTCGAATCTCATCAGCGGCTTGAGCTGAAATGATATTTTGTGCCATCACTTCTTTGTTTCGCTCAATTTGACGCTGCTCAAACTCATATTTCGCTTTTCGTGCACTAACTGAACCGTTGCTTTGTGCTCGGGATTTGGAGTAGGCAACTCTTGCTTGTTCAACCCTATCATCGAGTTTAACAAGCAGCTCTCCTTGCTTAACCCATTTACCTCGATTGGCATGGACTTCAGCAACAACACCAACCACGGGCGATGCTAATTCAAGTAACTCACTTGGCTTGACTTGGCAGGGAAATGTCTGGGCAGCTAGAGGCATTGCAGCCAATGAAGGTAACAGCATTGCCAATGTTACTTTATACATCGAGTCTCCTTAGTAATGTCTGACGCACTAACCTTGCAACCTGGAAAAAAAGAGGCTGATATTCGTGCTGGAATCGAACCGTCACGCGCTCTCCACCATAAAATGGTTCTGGGTTCGCTAAGCGAATATCAGCAAGATAAAACAGCTGGTGACTGGTTAATTTTTCTGCATCTTCAACAGCAAAAGAACCACCACCTTCTATAGTCAACACCTCACTGGGCAGAGTTTGACTTGCCCCAGGATCTAAGCGAACGATACTTGCGTTGCTCACTTTGAATGGAGCGTGGGCAGCCCTAACTTCGACATTCACAAGAGACTCTCGCACCAAATCAATGTTATCCATTGGTATAGCGGCTTTGACTGAGTTGTAATCCACGAGTTGGACTTCTCCTATCGGGTCACCCTTTTTTACATGACTACCAATAATGAGTGACTCTTCTAACATTACAAACTCCCCATCACGGGGCGCATAAACCACTAACTCGGAAAGACGGCGGTCAAGCTCTGCAACTTCAAACTCAACTTGTTGAATTCTTTCTTTAGTAATCGCTGCTTTCACTTGATCATCGACCAAATCAGCGTCGTATTGTCTTTCTAACTGTATTAATTGTGCCTGTTTCTCACTGCGTTCTAATTCAATGAGAGGCGCATTTAATGTGACTAGAGGTTGCTCAGCAGTCACAACTGTCGAAGGGGTTACATGGAGTTGTTCTACAAAGCCACTCGACGTCGCTCTCACTCGCTGAACGTCGGGGAGCCAAACGACACCCTCAACGACTGAGTTGTTGGGTAATGGCACGAATGAAATAGACAGCACGATCATCAAGCTCAGCAGTAGCCCTCGACGCAGCACTGGAGATTGTTGTTTCTCTTTTTTATTACGACTCATAAACAATACAAACTTTACCAAAGGAATAGCGAACATCTGAATCAAAGTCCACGCGGCTAATATCCAGCCTACAAAAGGAATATGTTCAGCTAAATAAAGTGCAATCGTCACCATGATTGCGGTACGAAAACACCATGACGCAGGCCAATAGACCAGAAACCACAGCCATTCTTTTCTCAGGTAGTCAGGCTTTACCGCCGATCGATCCCCTAACAAATAATATTGAGCTAAGTACTGATAAGCATTAGCAGATCGTGTGGCTAAATTGGGAAGTTCAAACGCATCTTGCAACGCGAAGTAACCATCAAAACGTTGCAGCGGATTACCATTTAGAAGCAAAGTATTGATCCACCCGATCATCATTACGTTATACATTGCTGCACGCAGTAAACCGGGTTCGACCGCTAACCAGACAAAGGTTGCAACAGCGGCAAGTAACAATTCAGACTGTATTCCAGCGAGGCTAACCCATACACGATGCCATTTATTGGGCAGCAACGACGATTGTGACGCGTCCACATAAGGTACGGGTACAAAAGCAATAAACAGTAACCCCACCTCTTTACACCTGCCACCATAGCGACTTATCGCAAAGACGTGAGCAAGCTCGTGAAAGGCTTTAATCAACACATAAACGATTAAGCCCAATAATGCATTTTCAACACTGAAAAATTTGTCATTGAGGTTATCGGTAATTTCTCGCCAATGCATAGCTGCTAGAATTCCGCTAACAACCACCAACATTGCCCATAAAAACAGCGCATAGGGATTGAATAAAGCACCAGCCACACCAACCATTTGGGCAACGAATTTTGTTGGATTCAATAGAGGAAGCTTAAATGAAACTGGGTTACCGTATTTGCTAAATAACGCCAACCTCTTCTGTCGAGTTCTTCTCTGAGTAAGCTTTTCTAGCCCTAATTGACTCAGCCCTACAATCAACCCCTGCACTTCTAACTGGTTCAATAACGATAGGAGTTCTTCCTGGCTGAGTAATTCTTCGTGAACCTGCTCTCTGTACGCTTGATAAATTTGCTCGATTGTTTGATCGCCTCTAAGCGCTAAAACAAAAGACACAGCATTGATAGGCACACGAAAAACGCGATGAGTATCGTCATCTCGGATGACCCACCACTGTTTTCCTCGATAAAGGTGCGTTGCTGTCGAAAGTCCAGGTTTTAATGTTGGTCGTGACGTTGCAACTGCTTTCCAGGCACTTGGGTTCACGGCATGAGTACCCAAGTTTTAATAGAAATCCATGCCCATAATTTGCGTGTCCAGTTCCATATCCTAGGTTGAGAAACAGTCTCTACTTTCGCGACGCCATCCATTCCTGGTCTAAGATCTGAAACATCACCTTGCAGCACACCCTCGACACGAAATACCGTTTTTCCATCTTTAGCCTGGGCAATGGGTGTCACTCTACTTACCTTAAACTCAAAAGGTTGATTAGGGATTGGAGTCAGCAGTGCTTTCCCTAACTGTTCGAGAGCAATATAGCCGATGTCCAGTTGCTCAACTTCAATCAATAGTTTGTACTGATTAAGAGGGGATAACTCCGCGAGAACCTCTCCCTGACGAACAGGCGTTCCGATGGCGTCAATAAGATCACCACTGACCACGATGGCATTGTCTAACGACGAAAGAATCTGAGTACGGCTTAACTTATGGTTAATCAAGCGAATTTCTGCCTCTACGCGCTTTTGAGAGGCCGCTAGAATATTTGACTTCGCAATATCATATTCGCCACGCGCTGCGTCCATTTGACGAGAAACTTCTACAAATTTCGCTTTAAGATCGAGTTTCTGTAGTTCTAACTCTTTATCATCGAGAGCGAACATCAATTGGTCTTTAATGAGCTCATCACCCGGTCGAACCGCCACTTTTGATATATACCCATCAAATGGCGCCGAAATGACCCTTCTCTCCGCACCGACAATTTTCGCATCAGCAACCACTTGATAGTTCACTGGCCAAAATAAAAAAGCAGCCAATAGGATGAAAGTACCGAACGTTATTGGCGTCTTTTTTCGATTGCGAAAAAAGTTAGACAGTTTGACTTTTGTTGATTTCGTCACCGTGCGGGTTAAAGACTGTTGCTCAAAATATTTAGAGATCAGAGGAGAAGAAATGGTAAAGAGAGTTTGCTGTATCTGATCTCTTATCGCTGCCGTAGGTACTTTGTCACAAGAAACCAACCAAAGAACATGTACTGTACTTTCTCGGTATGTCAGGGGTTGGGTAAACCAATCAGCCCAAGAGACCTGATCTTGATGTTTGAGCTGTAGACCGATGTGATCGGAATTGTCGCTCAGTTCATTAGGTCCATTCCCTTGCAGCAAGACTTCACGAGCTTGACTAATAATGACATCGGTTTCAGATTTGGATTCAAGTTCTCCCGTATACGTGCCCACTTGCAAAAGAGAATTGGCTTTATCGTCCGCAATCACCATAGCACAGCGAGTTAAACCAAACCTTTTAAGCTGCTCTGTGCATACCCATTCAACCATATCAGCAATTGGGATAGGCTGATTTATCTGTTCCAATAGAGAAAATACGGGCGAGTTAGAATCCTCAGTGGCCATGGCATATTGATTCGTAGGTGTTAAACGCTGTACAAGAACGGGAATCGACCACTGGACTATTTCTGTCGCTTTGGTCAATAAGTTCTTATGGTTTAACTTCAACGATAAAATGACTACGCCATAGAGTTGATTTTCGACCACCAATGGACACGCCAAAAAATAGAGTCCCTTTTGCTCCTCGCTCTGAACGACAGGCGCTAAACGCTGCATAGCCTGCTCACCCACCTGCTTTAATATTGCAGATGACTTTGCGCCATTTGAGGTAAATGCAACGGTTTTATAATCAGCAGAGGCTGGCTGACCAACGGCCAGCAAGCCATCTTGTATTGCTATATCCGCCCGTTGTGAAAATTGATTCAACACGATGGCCAACCATGTTTGACCAAGCTGTTCAGGATCGTTGGTCCTAGAAAAGGTTTGCCATAGCTCAGAGTCACTTACGGGGGTATTGCTTTGCATAATCATTAATTATTTAATTTCACCGTGCTTTTCTTCATGCTCTTTGAGCACTTTACCAAGCAGTAAAAATAGGCGCTTCGCAGCACGAGGGTTCATAATAATGCGGTCACTTAGCTCAACATCAATCTGCTCTGCTGAACCGTTCCAGTTTTGGCTCGTTCCAAATAGCAGCATAAACTCTTCTATGGTGCTGCCTACATTGGCAACATTCGAGTAAGTAGAACGCATTTGATCGTCATTCCAATTAATGTTTGTCTGGTTGCTTGGTGTTTTATCTTGATTGCTCATCATTTGATCCTTACTACTTGTTAGATGATTCTTACTTTATGTTGATTATCCTGAATACGAACATCGGATTCAGGTTGTGCTTTAATCCAGAGGCCTAACTGCGCATCGAAAAACAGTAGATTACCCACTTGGTCTTCTAATTCAGCCTCTTCGTCATTACTTGCTTCAGAAGGTGAATTAGGTTGCGATGATTTGGCATCATTTGGCGCTGGTGCCGTGCTTTGATTTGAATCTGAACCGTTATTTGCTTGCCCTTTGTTTGAAGGTGCTGGGGACGATTGCGCTGAAGTCAGTGCATTTGTCGTAGCAACAGGATTATTCTCATTCTCTGTTTCTGTGAGAGCAGCAACCTCTTCATTTCCTGTCTCACCTAGCACGATGACATTATTGGGTTTTGCAGAATTGTTCATACCACGAACATCAGCACCCATATCTCGGTTCAAAGCATTTCGAGAACTCTCTGGCTCGTTAAACTGCGTGCTGATTGATTCGCGGTTTTCTAACTCGTCTATTAACAGGTCCATTTCACCGGATAAAGAGAAGAAGTCGTCTGTCGTTGTCGCGACAGGGTCACCAAGGAACGGAGGTTCGTCCCACTCACCGATTCGGTCTGGATTGACTTCAACATGCGCATTTTCATGCAAGATCATATCTAAAAGAGCGTCAGCAAAATTGAAGTTTGGTTGTTCACCGCCAAGTAAGAAATCGGGAGAGAGGTCAACACCTTCAGCATTGCCTTCCCAAGTGCCTAAGTGCATGGTGTCAGCGCCTCCAGTAAAGGACTCTTTGGACTGCGCAATGTACTCTTTATCGTTTTTAAAGAAAATGTTGCCTTCATCACCAACTAAGATGTCACTGCCGATACCACCGTATAGCTTATCGTTAACACGGCCGCCAAATAAGTTGTCGTTGCCTTCACCACCATAAAGCTCATCGTTAAATTCACCGTTCACGTTTACCTGAGCAATCGTTTTTGCTGAATCTCTGTGTCCATTACTCAGCCACTTGAATGTGCCCTGATCACCAATGAGGGTATCTCGCCCTTGATCACCTGTTAAATAGTCATTACCAATGCCGCCAATAGCGAAATCTTCACCTTGATTACCAAAGATTCGGTCATCGCCACCAATGCTGAAGTCGGTAGAAATCATTTCACGAGCGACCCAATTATCATCATTAATTTGATAACCTGCATCACCCATCATGATGTCTCGCCCTTGCTCCCCGGTTATTACGTCATCACCTTGGCCGCCAAAGACAAAGTCATCTCCCTCACCAGCCAAAATCTTATCATTGTCGCCGATATCAACCTGAGTGGTCACAATCTTCAACGCTTGTTGAGCTTGGTTACGAATCACATAACCGCTGTCGCCAAGGATCACGTCATTGCCAGCATCACCGTCTAGATCATCCTGACCACCACTGCCAATGATAACGTCATGTCCATCACCTCCAGAAATCGTGTCGTCTGCACCCAGTTCGGCTTCACGGGAAATGACATCAGCTCGTGAACCATTAGCTGGGAAGACTATGCCTAAATCACCCAGCAACACATCAATACCCTGATTACCTTGAATATTATCTGACCCGACTCCACCAATTACTATGTCATCACCACGACCCGCTGTAATCACATCGTTGCCACCTTGCGACTCTTCGGTGCTTTCAATGCTTACTAATTGCCAGCCTGAACTTTGAGTCGTGCGAGTCACTTGACCGTTGTCACCTAAAATCAGGTCGTGATCATTTCCGCCAGTTATCACATCGTTATCACCGCCACCGGCGATCACATCGTTGCCATCATCACCGTGAATCGTGTCTTTACCACCATTGCTCGCGTTACGCGCAATCACATCGTCGGTTTGTCCGTTGGCTGGAACCACAATACCTAGGTCGCCCAGTAAGACATCGTGACCGGAGCCACCAATGATTCCATCATCACCCGTACCGGCGATCACAACATCATTACCGCTGCCCGCGTTAATCACATCGTTGCCACCTTGAGACTCTTCGGTGCTTTCAATGCTCACGAGTTGCCAGCCTGAACTTTGAGTCGTGCGAGTCACTTGACCGTTGTCACCTAAAATCAGGTCGTGATCATTTCCGCCAGTTATCACATCGTTATCGCCACCACCGGCGATCACATCGTTGCCATCAAAACCGTGAATCGTGTCTTTACCGCCATTGCTCGCGTTACGCGCAATCACATCGGCGGTTTGTCCGTTGGCTGGGACCACAATACCTAGGTCACCCAGTAAGACATCGTGACCGGAGCCGCCGATGATTTCATCATCACCCGTGCCCGCTATCACCACATCGTTACCGCTGCCCGCGTTAATCACATCGTTGCCACCTTGTGACTCTTCAGTGCTTTCAATGCTCACGAGTTGCCAGCCGGTACTTTGAGTCGTGCGAGTCACTTGACCGTTGTCACCTAAAATCAGGTCGTGATCATTTCCGCCAGTGATCACATCGTTATTACCGCCACCGGCGATCACATCGTTGCCATCATCACCGTGAATCGTGTCTTTACCACCATTGCTCGCGTTACGCGCAATCACATCGGCGGTTTGTCCGTTGGCTGGAACCACAATACCTAGGTCACCCAGTAAGACATCGTGACCGGAGCCACCAATGATTCCATCATCACCCGTACCGGCGATCACCACATCATTACCGCTGCCCGCGTTAATCACATCGTTGCCACCTTGAGACTCTTCGGTGCTTTCAATGCTCACGAGTTGCCAGCCTGAACTTTGAGTCGTGCGAGTCACTTGACCGTTGTCACCTAAAATCAGGTCGTGATCGTTGCCACCGGTGATCACATCGTTATCGCCACCACCGGCGATCACATCGTTGCCATCAAAACCGTGAATGGTGTCTTTACCGCCATTGCTCGCGTTACGCGCAATCACATCGGCGGTTTGTCCGTTGGCTGGGACCACAATACCTAGGTCACCCAGTAAAACATCGTGACCGGAGCCGCCAATGATTTCATCATCACCCGTACCAGCGATCACCACATCGTTACCGCTGCCTGCATTGATGACATCGTTGCCACCTTGTGACTCTTCGGTGCTTTCAATGCTCACGAGTTGCCAGCCGGTACTTTCCTGCGTGCGACTGACTTGACCGTTGTCACCTAAAATCAGGTCTTGGTCGTTGCCACCAGTTATCACATCGTTATCACCGCCACCGGCGATCACATCGTTGCCATCATCACCGTGAATGGTGTCTTTGCCACCGTTGCTTGCGTTACGCGCACTCACATCGGCGGTTTGTCCGTTGGCTGGGACCACAATACCTAGGTCACCCAGTAAAACATCGTGACCGGAGCCGCCAATGATTTCATCATCACCCGTACCAGCGATCACCACATCGTTACCGCTGCCTGCATTGATGACATCGTTGCCACCTTGTGACTCTTCGGTGCTTTCAATGCTCACGAGTTGCCAGCCGGTACTTTCCTGCGTGCGACTGACTTGACCGTTGTCACCTAAAATAAGGTCTTGGTCGTTGCCACCAGTTATCACATCGTTATCACCGCCACCGGCGATCACATCGTTGCCATCATCACCGTGAATGGTGTCTTTGCCACCGTTGCTTGCGTTACGCGCAATCACATCGGCGGTTTGTCCGTTGGCTGGGACCACAATACCTAGGTCACCCAGTAAGACATCGTGACCGGAGCCGCCGATGATTTCATCATCACCCGTACCGGCGATGACAATATCGTTATCGGCACCAACATCGATAGTGTCATTACCACCGTGAACTTCATCGCTGTCGGCGCCAGAATTCACCTCAACAAAGTGCCAACTCTCTACTATCTGTGCATCTAAATCTTTGTCATAAGTGAACTGGGCTTCTCCGATGACGTCACCGTTATCACCAAGAACGATATCTGTGCCTGATCCAGTCTGTATAACATCATCACCGTTCCCAGCGATAACCACATCTGAGCCACTGCCCGTATTGATTGTGTCGTCACCACCAAACGAAGATTCTTTCGAGGAAAATTTAACACCGTTACGATCAACAGTTGCTCCGGTAATTACTCCTAAATCACCAATAACCACATCTTGACCGTTGCCAGTTGTAACCTCGTCGTCACCTAAGCCGCCAATGACAAGATTGTGACCCGCAGAAGCTGTGATGTTGTCATTGCCTGTAATTATTGTATTAAGTGAGCTGGCTTCAAGGACATATAAGGTCTCATCGCGAGTTACAGAACCTACATCACCAATTATTAGGTCATTTCCTGCACCGGATTCAAGTACATCATTTCCTGCACCACCAATAATAATATCGATAGCCGATTCACCTTTAATGATGTCATTCCCGCCCTTCTCAACGTATGTTGATACAATATCTGGAGCTGGATTAATACCGACGGTCGTACCTGCAGGTTGAATATTGGCATGATCTCCAACAAGAATATTATTACCGACGACACCTTGCTGAGGAGAGGCAGTGATGGTGTCCGAACCGGAACCGCCAATCACAGTGTTACTGCCACCAGCAGCAATAATAATATCGTCGCCATCTTGGTTGCTATGCACTGATTTGATCGAAGTATAAGCGGCACTGAATGTCGTTTGACGTATCACTTCACCGTGGTCACCTAAAATGACATCGCTGCCTTCGCCGCCATTTAGAGTATCTGCACCGGCTCCGCCTAAAATAATATCGCGACCAGCACCACCTATTATGTTGTCGCTAGTATTGGATACACTGCCCGTGAATTGACTCGCTTGCGCGATAAACTCACCCAGTGTTTTTCCGCCATCCGCACCATCTACGTAACCATTATCACCAATTAGTACATCAAGCCCGCCTCCACCTTTAATGGTATCTGAGCCTGCACCGCCTAGAACAATATCTTGTCCAAAACCGCCATCGATGTCGTCATCGCCACCTACGTTCCCCGTTGCTTCTGCAAAGGTGATATTCGACGCACCAAAGCCAATTTCGCCAAGATCAGCAACGATGGTGTCATTACCTTGCTCGCCGAAGATTGTGTCCTTGCCCGCTCCAGCGATAATGAGGTCATCACCGTCACCACCTTTAATTGTGTCTGCTCCACCGGAAGTTTTGTCAGATACCATGGAGTTAAGATCAATCGTTCCGCCATCCGCGAGAATACGATCATCACCCATACCACCGTAAATCGTGTCAGACCCAATACCTGCGATAATAATGTCATCACCAGAATCACCATATAACGTGTTGTTACCGCCTGTAGTGGTTAATCTATCGGCACCTCGACCACCATAAATAGTGTCATTTCCGGTCCCCGTTGAAATGACATCATCGCCAGCCTCACCATAAACGGTATTATTACCACTTCCAGTAATGGTTATTGTGTCATTCCCTTCACCGCCATAAATAACGAAATTACCGTTACCTACAACGATTTGGTCATTACCAATACCACCTTGAATCGTCACATTAGACGATGAGGATCTTGTGACCATTGCGGCAGAAAAAGCGTTCGTCGTATTGAAGAAAACCTTGTCATCGCCACTACCTGTATCAATATCAATGGATACACCGCCACTGAATCCTTCAAAGTTCAATACATCGTTACCAGCACCAGATTTGATGACGATTTGATCAACATTGGAAAAACGTTGTGCTTTATCGCCATCTTTATAAAACTCAGAATAAACCAGAATATCGTTACCAGATTGAACGATACGGAACTCTTCATTTCCATCGATAAGCTCACCAACGGTTCGATCGCCCGCATAATCACCCATATTTAAGGTGAGCTTTCCACCGTCGACATTCCCTAGAGAAAGCTCAGGCTCATAATTATGACTAAAGTCGATTAAGGTTTGTTTAGGAAGAATGGCCCAAGAGTCACCACCAATTTTTTTCTTACCGACCAGATAGTTAAAGTAGACATCAAAATAGACATCTATTCCTGCCGATATTTTTCCATCTATTTCAAAGAGGTACTCTGGCGTTTCAGTGATAAGTTGGATAAATTCAGAGGCGCGAATTTTGCCGTCTTCATTTGGGTCGGTTAAATCAGCGCTAAAATCAGCGCTTAAGTATCCTTCAACGCCAGCTTTGAACAGGAATAGGTTAACGTTGGCATCCAATGCAATGGTTGCGTTAAACCATGCTTCTGGCTTTTCTCTGCCGTTCTCATAATCCGCAATGTAAAATCCATCAAGGATATATTTAGAATTACCGCTTTCGATCATTTTGGTAAAGCCACTGGTATCGTAACCAAAGGCCAAATCAAAACCGAGATCAACGCTAAATTCAACATCAGCACTCAACCCAACCTTGGGTACACCAGGAACCTTGGCTCCTATGGTTTTCTCGAAAGAAAGAGCAAAAGATGGAAAGTGCCACAAGAACAAATCGATGTTGCTGGTATCACCAGAAAGAAGTCTCAGCGCCATCATAGGATCGGTCAATATGGGAAGTGAAAGACCATATTTACTGTCTGAACTGCTTGATTCACTGCCTGAAAGAGCACCAGCTAGAGCCGGATTCTCTTTAGAAAGGCTTCCGTATGGATCGTTAGCGTTAAAATCGCCACCCGTCAGATTGGCTAAATCAAACTCATGTTCGCTCATTCCACCCGCAAACGGATCCGTATCTGAGCCAAAGTCATAAGTACCAAAGTTGATCGTCAGATCTGTCTTGTCTTCTAACAGAACAATGAGCGTGTTAACTTTGTCAACCATATCAATAAACTTGACCGCACTATCAAAGCTTGGGTTTGCTCCAGACGTCATTTTACCGATATCTAATAGCGAAGTACGACCCAAAATATCGGATATGCCTGGAACTGGTGAGGTAATAAAATCGAGAACTGGACGAATTGGATCGAGCGCATCATCGACAAAGCCAATAATTGGTTTTAAGAATCCTTCTAAGAACTCACCCACATCTAAAGTAATATCACGTAGTTCGAACGCCTCAACCGTCATTACTTCACGTGCTTCACCATAGAGGACTTTTGTATAAGTATGGTCAAAGAATAAATTGGTACTTATGGCTGGCAAACTCACTGGCAAATTATCTTCAAACCCAGCATCAAGCATAAGGTTAAGCACAGTCTCAAATTGAGCCAGTACCTCTACCATATGTTTCTGACCTTTCATTTCATCAAAGGTCATCATGCCATCGTCGTTACCGTCGTTAAGATCGATACCGATGGTGCCGGTCAGTGATGTCTGAACATCCGCTGATTTGTTGTTTGATATCGATGCTTGAAGAATACCCAAGCTTGCCGATAGCTCTGGCATATCAGAAAAATCAGCCACAATTTTCAGCTCAAGCTCATTGTGGTCTACTAGTACACCATTAACTTCTCTAACATCGTGAAGGTAGAAGCCATTTTCGATGCTAAAGCCAAAGCCCAAAGCCATGCTGGCAATCGCACTCACACCAATAGTGCCATCTTCAACACTTAAACCTAATCCTGGGAAGCCAAGGTCAGCATCTAAATCAATATCGGTATTGAACAGCTCGTAATCAAAATCAATCGTAAAGTCGACTGACTTTGAGTCAACATTGTCATTACCCGTTACTGTTGCGTTCCAACCCAACGCGCTAAATTGTTCCTGTAACACGTTCGCGATCAGCGTTGAAGTGGTTGGCGGTATACCAGGATAGTTGAGTTTAAATTCTTCTAACTCTTGCCAAAGTGCAGGGACAATAGCATTACGCAGATTAGAGATGAAATCCCCTGCCCCTTCTAATGCACTACCAATAACCGGTATCTCAAAACCAAACACGCTATCGGTTAAAATTTTATCTAGGGATGCAAAAAATGTATCTAAACCGCTGATGAGTATTTCAGGGTTATTAAGGTAATTGAGCTCCGCAAACATAGAGGCAAAATCAGGCGTTTGGATATCAACTTCACGCTCTCCATTGTCATCAACAATATCGCTGATATTAATGACAACATCACCTACTTTCACTCCAGCAACATACACTGGCAGTATGGCTTGCGCTCCACCACTGATTGAAGTGTCGACAAAGGTCGTGTCTACTTCACTAAACTCACTAAAAAAGAGCAACGAATCTTCATCACCTTCGGTATCCGGCTTATCGTCAGTGATACCAAACTTGAACTCTAGATCGTTACCATCGCCTGCAACGACGCTGAAATCTTCATTATTTGCCTTATCACCTTCGGCATCATCTCCAGAGATCACGGCTGTGCCGTCTCTGACTTCGATTTCGAGCGCGCTGAGATACGTTTTAAAGTCAAGATCAGTGCCATTAAGCTCAGCATTGATCTTTAATCCTGTTTCCGCAGTATCTAAGAAGAACTGATCCCCTGTACTTTCAACGGTTAAGGTTTCTGAACTCCACTGATTATCGCTGGCTTCTAACTGGGCTAAACCCAACGCATGAAGAATATCTGTGTTTGACACTCCCTCGATGAGCAGCGCAGGCTCTTCAGCTTGTATGTCCGCTATCGTCATAGTGGCACCATTGGCTAACGCTAACTTGTTCCAAGTTTGTACGTCAGTGGACAGCGATAGTGCACCATTTTCACTTAAGCTAAACTCTAACAACTGGCTCCACATTATGTGTGCATTGTTTGAAGACCCTTGAGTGCCATCAGAGTATTTAAATAGCCCTTTATTCAGTTCGCGATTCACATCTTCAACCCACTGAGACAGACTGCGTTCTGGATCTGCGGCTAACTGCAATTCAATACGTTGGTCGTTTACACTAATAGAGAATTGAATCGCATCGGTTGGGTCAAAACTGTTGGGAAGATTATCGAAATTAAAGGTGTTGGGTAGTGCAATATCCTGAAGCGTTTCGCCAAGTGCGTCGAGCCCGCCAATGGCCGGCTGTGCAACGCTGTTATCCGTTAGAATAATTTGCCCATTCTCTAAACTCGCGACTAAATCATCGGAAAGGGCATTAATCGCCTCGATCAAAACATCGAGTGTAGCGGTAGACAAGTTAAGCCCATCAAGATCTAAACGTAACTGTTCACCACTTTTAAGCGTAAATTGAAGATCCGCTTGTTCCGTTTTATCGGTTGGCAAGCCTTGTCCATCATTCAGTTCACTCAGCAGCGTATTGCCGTTCGCAGGCGTGGTCGATGAAGTCAGCTTAATACCCATTAACGCCGTCAAACTGCTCGTGAGTGTTAAATCCAACGCGCCATCTGCGCCAATTCCAACTAAACTGCCAACACCGTCCAGTAGCTTACGTACATCAGGATCATCCACACCTTTCAGCAGTTCCTGCAAGTCTACATTTAGAGCAACGGATTGATTGAAACCCGCTAGCTCATAGTCAAGATCAAGTAGAATTACGGGGCCAGACCCTTGATAGTCTGCGGAATAACGAATATCAAAAGCGTCTGAAGGAATCGAGAGTAGCTTTTCAATTTCAGCCTCGACAAGATCCAGAGCCATATCTGGATTCTCTTTCACTTGGTCGACTTTCTCGGCTAAATCTCCAGTAATATCTAAGATATCTTTTAAGCTAAGATCAATCAGCGGCAGTGCGGTATCGTATAAACCCGCTCCTAACAGACTATCCAAGGTAGCAAGTATGGTTTGCAGCCCTTCAACCATATCGCTATAGCTCATGGATGAAAGTGACCCGATACTATCTAGCCCTTTGAAATCGTAGTTAACAACTGGATTTGATAATTGCCCATCTTCCCACTGAGGCAGTTCAATCGAAGCATTTACCCCTAACTCCCCCAGAGCAACCTCAACATCTCCTACTGCAACAACGTCATCGATAACAAGGTTGCCAAGTAAGCCGCCTTCTTTGCCGCTGAAGAAATCAACCGAAACCAAAGACTCTGACGTTCCTTGGTTGCTCGCCTCTAACAACTGGTTGAGGTTAACTCGATTGTCATCATCGGCCAGCACGATGCTAGAACCTAAAGACAAGTAACCGTTAAGATCGGCTTCAACGCCAAGCATTCCGATATTTGCTGTAATATCAACGTCATTTAGCTCAGCAGTCACAACCGCAGAAAAGCCTGTGTCTTCTAAGAAAACACGATCTCCAAGATTTTGACCATGCAATTCCCCGCTGTATATTTTGCCTTTGGCATCTGCAGAACCACTAAGCCCTAACACTTGAGCCACTAGGGAATCACCATTGAGCAACGCAGAAAACTCTGCATTACCCAGCGTCATTGAAGACAAACCAAAAGCTTTAGCCGAAGATGAGGTAAACACTCTCAGTAAGTTACCGGCAGAGTCTTTCTCGCTCTCAACTTTTAAAATACTATCTGGTGTAAATACCACACGAAATTCGTTTGAGTTTGCCTCTCTAGAGACGGAAATAACGTCTCCCCAATGAATACTCGCTGCGTTTACTGAGCCGGCTAAATCTGATTGTTTTAGACCAAGGTCACTGATGTCTAGGTTGAGGCTATCTAAAGCTTGGTTAAATGCATCAATAAAACCATTGAGGTCGCGATCCGCCTTTGCATCTATGGTTATTGCCACTGGTGTTAAACTACCAATACGCAGCATAAACGTGGAGGCACTGCTTGAAGACCAACTGTCCGCCATTTGAGTGGCTTGTAGTGAGCCATCTTCACCGACTTTCAGATTGACTACCGATTGGTATTCATCCCCAAATGTACCAGGCTTTGATGAAATAGGGCCGTCAGAAACAACGGGATCGAGCGAATTTGTAATCTGGCTAATAACAATTTTCTGTAGCTCTGCATCATACGAGGCAGAGAAAGCGCCACCAGCCGCAGTATTGATATTACTGATCACATCTTGAATCGTATCGTCACCAGAAACCTGAACTTCTATTAACGCGCCTGATGGGGAAACAAAAGTTAATTCAGCGCCATCGCCACTTGCTTCTATCCCTTCGCTCCAAATTTTCAGGTCTTTGAGTGCGGTGTCAGAAAGATCTCCCGCGCCGGAGCCAATTGGGTCTAAATCCAAACCAAGCGTCATATCAAACACGGCATTGGTTTCAATATTAATCGTACCATCTGAAGAAATACCGGTTAAATCACCAAGTGATAAACCATCACTGAAATCGTAGTCAGTTGACACTTTCGGCAGCGAAAAACTCAAATCGAACTTAACGGCATTGTCTTCAAAACGTAGGTTTAGACTTTCTGCCCAAGCTTTAATGTTTTCACCAGAAGCATTGGCGACATCATTGCCTAGAGCTTTTGCAAACGCGACAACCACATCATCAATAGAATCGACAGCGAGATGACGTTGAGGATCAGATATTTTTA
Source organism: Vibrio sp. YMD68 (assembly GCF_029958905.1). Classification (NCBI taxonomy): domain Bacteria; kingdom Pseudomonadati; phylum Pseudomonadota; class Gammaproteobacteria; order Vibrionales; family Vibrionaceae; genus Vibrio; species Vibrio sp. YMD68. The sequence continues at coordinate 1,974,904 of NZ_CP124614.1, forward strand.
TTACTTTTTCGTCATCGACTTTTTGACTTGAATCGGTGAATTTTAGGCGGTTACTATCTTTAGTCACCGACAACCGATCTTTTAAGTTGGTATTTTTTTGAATAGAGGTATGCAGTGCCGCCACTAAAGCATCAATCGTTGTGATTTCAGGTGCTTCTTCTGTCGGGTACCATTCGATCAATTCCCGAGTTCCATCACTCAACGTAATAGCAAAACTAAAGTTACTTGAAATAGCTTGTAGCAATGTTCCACTGCCATCAGTCTCTATCTCTGCGCCAAGAAGTTCGGTGCTTGTGGAAGTGTACTCGTTGGAACTCTCGCCCTCAAAGCCAATCAAATCCAGTACCGGAATAAAGGCATCCAGTAAGTTCGCTTGTAGTGATTCTCTTAAGGAAAACAGCTCCGACAGCTCAAGATCGGATAAGAATGGAATATCTAGGTCAAATGCATCGTGGTCAAAAATCGTGTCGATACGCTCGACCAAACTTTCCAATGCGATGTAAAGAATGTTCGCATCAAAAAGTGTGAGATCAGACAACTGTTCGTGCATTACAATGGAAGCATTGCTTAACTCGTTTGTTTCTGACGTGGTGACAGTGATTGACGCATCATCAGGAAGATCTAAACCATTAACGAGTTGGTCATTATCTAGAGAGAGTTTTAAATCTACAATCTGCTGATTTTCAGCATAGCCAAAATCCGCTTTTATTAGTTCCTGTGCTGAAATTGGCGCATCAGGGTCAAAAACCAATTCTTGGGCGGGATCGTCTAACCCTACAGAAACAGTTAATGTGTAATCTAGCTCTTTTAAGTCGCTGAGTGCGCCTTCGCCAATTTTGAAATCAAACAGTCCTAACTTGATTAATGCGCCCGTTAGCTCCGCACTGACTCCAATATCAGAGTTCACACTTAAATCATCGAAATGATTCGCACTATTTTGAGTATTTAAAACAAAATCAAAGCTAACAGCGTGTTCGATTACCAAATTCGCATCTTGCACGTGAGTGAGCTTGATGCCTTCTCCCAAGCTACTTAAATCAAGTTGAAAATCATCATTAGAGACGAGCGAAAAATCAAAGTTGACCGAAATCAGACCATTCTCAGCCTTATTGAGTGTGATATTGGAGTTACCATCAACACTAGCAAAAACCGAATTGAGGAATTCAGTATATTTAACCTCGGTAATCGTGTCTGGATCTATCACATAGCTTTCTAGTTTATCAACAGCGGTATCACTAACAATGCTGCTGTAATCGAGAACATTGCCAAGTTGACCAAAGAAACCGTCGCTATCTTGGTCAATAAACGGGAGCTGAATTGAACCACTATTAACCGCTTCCAAACCTTCGATTTGTTCTAAAAAAGCATCAAATTGGTCTAACTGATCTCTCAAGCTATCATGAAGCGCAGTAATATCTGCGGTGGTTAATGTGTCAGCAGAAAGCAGCAGCCTAGGCTCCATAGCCTCAAAAACAATGGTCTTCTTAGTGGCGGTATTTTTCTCAATTTTTTGCTTTTTGTTCATTCGTCTTTGCTTACTGCTTAGAATCGCACGAACTGAACTACCAATTTTGTTTGAGTGGAAAATGTTTTGAATGCCTAGACCAACCATTGGCTGAAAATCCTTATTAACCGAAGGGTTTTGTTAAGAAAATGATAATTTGAGATAAAAATCATGATGCGCGATTACATACTTTTTATGAACCAATGTCAAAACATAAGGCACCTAAATGCATAATTCTGTTAATAAATACTCAAATTATGTTACAGAATAAGTCAAACAGGTAATTACTGGTCGTTATACAACCAAAGGGTGATGCTACTAACAAAAAGTAGTAGACCTAATTTCCTAGACTTTAATCTCCCGTTTTATATCCAACTCAGCTCGATAAACAGAGTAATACTCTCCTGATTCGTTTCCTTCTCACTGAGTTTATCTACTCACCTTCCCTTAAAAATCACGGTTTCGGATTATTCCTCATCCCCCCTTTATTTGTAAACGAATGTAAATAATTGCGTTTATCTCTTTATACTGACTAAGCTTTGAATACCAAACGGATAGTGACTTCTGTCTTATCAGCCAACATCAACAAGGAAGAAAAATGATTCAAGAGAATAGAGATCAGCAAGACCATAGCAGAGCCATTCCACAAGAAGCATTTGATTGGTATGACGAATATGCACATGGGCTTATCAACCGCAGGGAGTTCATGACTCGCCTGTCTGGCTTAGTTGCCCTCGGGTTTGCGATGACAACATTAACCTCGGCTTTAATACCTAATTACGCATTGGCAGAACAGGTTTCGTTCAACGACCCATCCATCAAAGCCACTTATGAAACGTTTCCTTCACCTAAAGGAAGTGGTGAAGGACAAGGTTACCTCGTCGTGCCAAGAGAACTGAAAGGTAAGGCGCCCGTAGTACTCGTTGTGCATGAAAATCGTGGGCTAAACCCTTACATTAAAGATGTCGCTCGGCGATTAGCAGCAAAAGGCTTCATTGCGTTTGCGCCTGATGCGTTGCACCCCTTAGGTGGTTACCCAGGAAATGACGACGAAGGTCGCGCTATGCAAAAGGCCATGGATAAAGCCAAAATCGAGGAGGACTTTATCGCGGCGGCGAGCTTTATAAAGTCACATGAACTGAGTAGCGGTAAGTTAGGTGCCGTCGGCTTCTGCTTTGGTGGGTATATTGTCAACATGTTGGCTGCGGTGATGCCCGAACAGCTTGATGCAGGCGTCCCATTTTATGGCACCCCTGCTGCACCGGAACTGAGAAAGAACGTGAAAGGTCCACTGTTGATACAGTTTGCGGGTTTAGACAAACGAGTAAATGCTACCTGGCCCGACTACGAGTCCGAACTGAAAGAGATAAAAGCCGACTATACCGCTCATATCTATGAAGGAGTGAATCACGGGTTCCATAATGATTCAACAGGTCGCTACGCTGAAACCGAAGCCGAATTAGCATGGGAGCGCACCCTAGCCTTCTTTGGTGAACATTTAACGTAACTTCCGTTATGTAGCCGTTGTGTAGCCTAAGCTGTTTGGTCAAAGCTGTTTAATTAAAACTGTTTAGTTAAAGCTGTTTAGTTAAAGCTTACTCACCGAGAGTTTGGTGGTCGAATAGAGTATGAGTTGTGCTGGTGTTTGTGAAAATGCACAACTCACTTATCGACCAGTCTTTGAGCTTCTCAATCGATTAACCGTATGCCCTTTTTTCCCTAATCTTGCACAAATGGCGCAGCTGAACGGCCAATTGAATTGAATCTTGCCATTGCAGTCCCACCATGAAGGGATATATGGGTAGCATCGACCTCCGTAAACACTCGTGAAGACAATACCTGTTCTCCCTCATTCACAAAGATCTCTATCGATGAGTTATCCGCCAAAATGCGCAATGAAACCTCATCGCCAGACAGAGGTAACTCTCGAATAACGTCACCTTCTCTAATCAAGGTTCGAGTTCTATCCAGGCAAAGTCGACGACTGCTCTCGTCTAGTTCAATTTTGAAGTACTGGTTACCGTTCTCGAAGAGATGCAAAGTTTGCCCCCATGACATCGTCAACGATAAATCAAAAGACTTAGTCCCTATATCCAGTCCGTTTTGACTGAGTTCTAGTCGCTGTTCCTCCCCGTGCAGCATGCTCAGCTCCGCAATTGGCCATTGTCTTAAGCGTCCATTTTCAAACGTTAGCTGTCTTAACGCAGTCAATTGATGTACCCACCCTTCACTTGGTTGGTCGACCTCATCGGGCAACCCCATCCAACCACATAGGATACGACGTCCATCTGGTGCCAGTAGTGTCTGTGGGGCATAAAAATCGAAGCCATGGTCTAACGCTTGAGCCTCGTCCAGAAAAAAGCCTTTTGTACTCTGATTGTTGGTTTTGGCTATTCGATTATGGTGAGGAGCAGTGTGATAATCACTCTCGGATTCAATACCTTGGGGGCCAATAATCACCCATGACTGACCACCAAGTTCAAACATATCAGGGCATTCCCACATGTACCCAAAATCACCTAACTCATCGCCATATAACCGATCAAATTGCCAGTTACGTAAGTCTGTTGAGGTATAAGCGGCTAACCTGCCCTGTCTATCTTGGCGCTGAGCACCTAGCAACATGAGCCAATGATCGTGCTCATGGTCACGAAGCACTTTTGGATCTCTCATATGCTCTGTCACATTAGGAGCGGGCTTGTCTATGACCGGGCCCAGCTTATCAAAATGAATGCCGTCAGTTGAAATGGCCAAGCATTGAGTCGTTTGCCTAATGCGCTCAGAACCAATGCGAGTGTTTCCTGTGTAATAAAGCCATAACTCATCCCCAACAGTAAGCGCATGCCCTGAAAATACACCATGTGAGTCAAACCAATCAGAAGGGGTTAATGCCACAGGTTGCCATACCCAGTTGATAAAATCGGTGCTTGTGAGATGTGCCCAGTACTTGTCTTTGTGTGTGCAAGTAAAAGGCGACCACTGGTAAAAAAGGTGATACTGACCTTGATGATAAATGAAGCCATTGGGATCATTAAGCAACCCTTGCGGAGGTGATATGTGCCAATCTGGGCGATGGGTACATGGGATCGGTTTTTGAACATCGCTCAATAAGCGCAATTGATTTTTTCGAATATCTTCACCAATGCTCAGTAAAGCTTTAGATGACAAACTTGCTGGCGAACGATACGACACCTGCGTTTTACCCAAAACATCACTGCATGACAATTCTAAACCATCCAGTTCCAACCGATTTTTGTTGTTGATTTCAAAAACAAGTTTTTCGCCATCCACTAGCACACGAGTAAGGTTTCTTGTACCACCGCAACATTTTAAGATTGGCTCTAACATCGTCATCTCGCTTTGATTATTATTGGGAACGTTTGCAATCGTAATCCATCAAAATAAAAATGACAAATGAAACTCGCGATATTGGACAAAATATTGAGGAGTGTCAGACATTGAAACGACAAAAAAGCCCTCAAATTCAGAGGGCTAATTGCCATACGTATGACAAACAATCACTAGCAAGTTTCACGCTCTACGAATTGAAACCCTAATACCAACTTGCTCATGATATTCTTCTTTTCTTCAATCAACTCCAGCAAGAGACTGGCTGCACTTTCTCCTGCATAATCAAAAGTATAATTAAACGTCGACAGGCCTGGGGTGGCTATTTTTGCCAGCTCATCATTACCCACACCTAATATTTTAATCTCTTTACCCACCGTTTTATTGTGCTCTTGAATTGCTTTAATCGCGCCCAAAGCCATGCGATCGGTCGCCGCAAAAACGCCATCAACAGTAGAATGCTCATTTAACATACGGCGCATCTGCAGATAACCCGACTCGATGGAAAAGTCGCCATGATAATGGCACTCTACAGACTTACCATCCCGCTCTAACGCTTGAGCTAACCCTTGAGAACGTAAGCCATCAACAGCAATATCATTATTATCTACACCAATAAACCCGACACGCTGGCAACCCGCTTTCATTAACCGAGTCCCAGCTTCAAAGCCCACTCTAAAATCATCATGAACAACGCTGGGGATATTATGCATCGAGCCATCTTGTCCCACTAAGACCACAGGAGCTCGCGATTGAGCAATCGCATTGATAATATCGTCATCCAAGTGAGTCGCATACAGCAAAATACCTTCCACTCGTTTCTGGTTAAACAGGTGAATAAACTCGACTTCTTTTCGATGCTCTCGCTGGCTATTGGCGAGCAATACATGTTTATTATTGCGTTCAAAAACAGCGCTCAGACCATCAACCCCTTGTGCTGTGGCATTTGAAGCCATACGAGGCACAATAACTCCGACCAAGTTTGTTTTTTGGGACTTTAGATCTTTCGCTACCTGGTTAACGACATAACCACACTCTTGTACCGCTTTTTCTACTCTAATTTTTGTGGTTTTTTTAACACCGTACTCATTATTAATAACTCTGGAAACCGTCGATTTAGAGACGCCTGCGAGTTTTGCTACATCATGCAAGCTAGCCATTCTCGTTCCTTTTTTGGGATGGTTTGCGAAAAAACTGTCATAGAAAGAGCATATCACCGATAACACTCTCATAAAAAACGATCATATTAGAATTAACATGATCGTTTTCACACTATTGGTCTTAATGTTTTGACTATTTATCGAATTATCTCAATATTTAAACTGCAAACGTTCCCAAAAAATTAAACCCTACAAACTTGGAGCAGGATATGAACTACCCCGCTGTTGCTACAACATTGCTTTCCGCCTTAGGTGGTAAAGAAAATATACAAGCTCTTGCGCACTGTGCTACTCGCCTACGCTTGGCACTGAAAGATGATTCACTGGTTGATGAAAAGAAAATCGACGCATTAGAGGGAGTCAAAGGGCAATTTAAAGTTGCCGGTCAGTACCAAATTATTTTTGGTTCAGGCATCGTTAACCAAGTCTATGCTGAGATGGCGAAGCTAACAAACATCACAGAAATGTCGACGAAAGATGTCGCCTCTGCAGGTGCTGATAAACAAAATATTGTTCAACGCGCAGTAAAGGGGCTTTCTGATATTTTTGTCCCGATTATCCCAGCTATTGTCGCTGGCGGCCTTTTAATGGGGGTATTTAATCTTTTAACCGCAAATGGCTTGTTCATTGAAGGACAATCTATTATTGATGCTAATCCTGGTTTAGCCGATCTTGCTGCCATGATTAATACCTTTGCAAACGCCCCTTTTGTGTACCTTCCCGTTTTATTAGCGTTTTCAGCATCGAAACAATTTGGTGGTAACCCGTATCTGGGCGCAGCCCTAGGTATGTTGATGGTTCATCCAGACTTACTAAACGGCTGGGGATTCGGCGGTGCATCGATAACCGGTGACATTCCTACATGGAATATTCTAGGATTTGAAATTCAAAAAGTAGGCTATCAAGGATCTGTATTACCCGTTTTAGTTTCCGCCTTCATATTGGCGAAAGTAGAGCAAAATTTACGTAAAGTCATCCCATCCGTATTGGACAATTTATTAACCCCAATGCTGGCGATTTTCATTACCGGTGTGATCACCTTTACGCTCGTTGGGCCATTTACACGTGATTTAGGTTTCCTATTAGGTGACGGGCTGACTTGGTTATATGACTCAGCAGGCTTTGTTGGCGGCGCGTTATTCGGGTTTATTTACGCACCCTTTGTTATCACCGGTATGCACCATAGCTTCATTGCGATAGAAACCCAGCTGTTGACGAACATCATCGTAACAGGAGGCAGTTTTATATTCCCTATCGCTGCTATGTCAAATGTTGCCCAAGGCGCATCAGCGCTCGCGGTGGGTCTTACAACTAAAGACAACAAAATGAAAGGCGTTGCAATGCCCTCTGGCGTGACCGCTTTACTTGGCATTACCGAGCCAGCAATGTTTGGCGTCAACTTAAAATTGCGTTACCCATTTATCGCGGCCATTATCGGAGCTGCCGTAGCGAGTGCCTTTATTAGCCTTTTCAAAGTAAAAGCACAAGCACTTGGGGCCGCTGGACTTCCTGGCATTATCTCGATTACTCCAGATAAAGTCGGCATCTATGTTGTTGGTATGGCGATATCTTTTGCCGTTGCATTCTCTATCACGATTTTGCTTGGTAAGCGCTATCACGCTAAACAAAATAGATTGGCAGCAAAAACCGCTTAATAGATTATCGACTGGCTAACCGCCCTACTTAAAGACTCTGTGTTGCAGCCAAGCTTCACACAGTAACGAGTAGGGCTTTTGCACTTGGCACTTCACTTGACAATTAAAAATATAAATACACGAAAAGGTAAATAACATGGCTAAAGTATGGGTCACTGGAGACGCCGTTGTTGATCTCATTCCAGATGGAGATAATAGCTATTTGAAATGTCCTGGTGGGGCCCCTGCGAATGTTGCGGTGGGTATTGCTCGACTTGGGGGCAACGCTGCTTTCATCGGCCGTGTTGGTTGTGATCCACTAGGTAAATTCATGAAACAGGTATTGACCAATGAAACCGTGGATACCCAAAGCATGCTACTGGATGAAAAGCATCGAACGTCGACCGTGCTCGTCGATCTCGATGATGATGGAGAACGCAGTTTTACCTTTATGGTTCTTCCCAGTGCTGACCAATTTTTAGAACCCTCTGACATCCCTTCCTTCAACCACGGGGAGTGGCTTCATGTTTGCTCAATTGCACTGGCTAATGAACCATCACGTTCAACCACCTTAAATGCCATGAAAGCGATAAAATCCGCGGGCGGTTATGTTTCGTTCGACCCCAATTTACGTGACGATGTATGGACGGACCTGAATGAAATGAAACCGGTCGTTTTAGAAGCGATTGCTTTGGCGGATGTTGCTAAATTTTCAGACGATGAACTGTACTATTTAACCGAAAAGAGCGATACCGAATCTGCCATTGCCTGGCTAAAACATCATTACACCATCCCACTGACCATCATTACCCAAGGAAAAGACGGCGCACTCATCATTTTGGACAACACTCAGCAATTGGTTAAAGGTCAGCCTGTGGTTCCAATCGATACCACCGGTGCAGGAGACGCGTTTGTTGGCGGTTTGTTAGCTGGGCTTTCATCAACAGATGATTGGCAACAATGGGATAACTTAGTCACTATTATTACTCAGGCCAATGCATGTGGAGCCTTAGCAACAACCGCAAAAGGTGCAATGACGGCCCTACCGACGGAAAAGCAATTGCATGAATTCCTAAATTCTCCATCGCTGTAACACGCCCTAGGCACGAGAGAATATGGGAGCCTTTGCTTTTGTACCTGAGCATGGAGCTTGAGATTAGAGCTTCAGTTTAAAGATTAAAACCTCGTACTTATACCTGGTGATAAAAGACAAATCGTCACCAGGTTAAACAGTCGGCAGAGCATCTCCCTCTTCTTGAGCGCTCGCTTTCCGTCTCCTCAAGTTTTAAAATTCCTATCTTAATTATTAGCAAGATCGATTCGTGTACTTGGAGCCATGCTCAACTTCCTGATACTATCCCCCCTATATAAAATTTCACTCATTGGTTGACTAGTTTCGCCCTAGCCCGTCAAAACCGTAGCTCAAAAATATGCCCATTGAACCGCCACTAAATTCGTATACTGTCATCGATATTCCCTTCAACCTGCGTTACACCTGCTGGTTTTGTGGTGAGCCCTCTTCTGATTGCCTAGATTTTCCTAGCAACGAGCTATCTCGTCAATATGTGACGCACCCTTCGCTGGCAATACCCGCGTGCAGTGAATGTCATTCTATTCGCTATCCTAACCATTTAACCTCAATTTGGGCATTACGCGCTCATATCAAACAGGCGCTTATCTCTAAGTACACTAAGCACTTGGGAATTGGGGAAAACTGGACGGAACAAGAGCTGATTGATAGCGATTTCTCAGGTGCGATATTAGGTGGTTTTGGCCGAAGTGCCTGGGAAATGTATAACATTGCCAAACAGCGAGTCTCTTTCCAAGGGTGGCCCGTCTGCGTCGACGAACTTCCTATCGATTGTGATGACGACACAAGCTATTTCGAGTTTAACGGCACTCACTACTCCTCTCTCAGTGCATGCATCGACTACTTCGTTGAAGCCACAGGAATCGACAAAGATTTGATCACTGAACTGGTTCACATTCTGACGCCTGAACGGTTTGATTATGCGCTCCAAATAGCCAAGTTAAATAGACGCCCTTCCCACTCTCAACGGACCCAGATCATTGATGACATTCACCAGCAGGAAACAGAAAAACACGAAGCGTTAACGTTAGAACATCAAGAGCAAGACTCAATAACAGACGTTTCTGTGTCTGGCACCAGCGCACCAGCGTTTGCAGTAAGATGGGCCATAGAAAACGGTGTAGAGAACCTTTCTGACTTGTGTGAACAAGAAGACGCGTTCTTTGATGAGTTTGAGCATTTAGGCGGGGTCACGGCGTTTGCATCGTACAATGGGTTGCAGTTATACCTCAAAGCCCGTGAAGAGCCTGACTGGATCGCCCGCAATGACCCAAATAAACACCACTGGGGTAAGTAAGAGTTCTCACTAAAGCTTCTAAACCAAGCTGCTAAACCAAGCTTCTAAGCTAAGCTGCTAAACCAAGCTTCTTAAACTTAAATGAGTCCCTAAAGAGCCCCTAAACAAAGCGATGCAGTCCGAGCATTTTTGATTCCCCCCACGACTCCCACACTGAAAAAGGTGAATAGCCCTATTTTATGTGGGTTTTTGTCTTACCTATGCTTGGTTATACTTCGCGTGATTTTAATACGCCTAGAAGGCACGCACTGGATTTACGTTCCAGCTCGCAGAAGGAAAAACCATGTCTCAATATGTTGTATGCGCACTCTATAAGTTTGTCACGCTAAACGATTACCAAGAAATTCGCCAACCGCTCACCGAACTCCTTGAAGCCAATAAAATTAGAGGTACCTTGTTACTAGCAAGTGAAGGAATTAATGGCACAGTTGCTGGTAAACGTGAATCCATCAATGCATTACTTGAATGGTTCAAGCAAGATACTCGCCTAGCCGATGTTGTTTACAAAGAATCGTTTAATGAAGAACAGCCTTTCAACCGCACAAAAGTAAAGCTGAAAAAAGAAATCGTCACCATGGGCGTAGAAGGCATCGACCCTCTTAATGTGGTCGGTACGTATGTGAAACCAAGCGATTGGAATGCACTCATTTCCGATCCAGACGTGTTACTAGTGGATACGCGTAACGACTACGAAGTGGACATTGGTACATTCAAAAATGCCGTCAATCCAAACACTGAAACATTCCGTGAATTCCCACAATACGTTGCCGACAATTTAGACCCAGCCAAACACAAAAAAGTGGCCATGTTCTGTACTGGTGGCATCCGCTGTGAAAAATCAACCGCTTACATGAAAGAGCAAGGATTTGAAGAGGTTTACCACCTGGAAGGCGGCATTCTCAAGTATTTGGAAGATGTACCAGAAGAAGAAAGCCTATGGGAAGGTGACTGCTACGTGTTCGACGGGCGCGTTGCCGTCAATCATCAACTAGAAAAAAGTGGTTACGATGTTTGTAACGCTTGTCGCTTACCCATCACTAATGAAGACAAAGAATCGATGCATTTCGAAAAAGGCGTGAGCTGCCCTAAGTGTGTCGACAAACACAGTGATGAGCAAAAAGCACGCTTCCGTGAACGTGAAAAGCAAGTTCAATTATCTAACTTACGTGGTGAAACCCATGTTGGTGGTGAAGCTGCTCATTTGATTGAACAACGCAAAAAAGCAAAGTTGGCGCTAAAAGAGCAACAGCGTTCAGGAAAGAAAATACAATAGAATAAAACGACAGGGTGTTGTGATTGTACAGTTTGTGATGACAAGGTTTACAATGGCAATATTTACCAAAAAAGTGGTCTAGATTTTATCTAGACCACTTTTTTATCTTAAAAACGTTACCTTAAAGACTAAGGCGTACTGTTCACCACAGCCTGATAACGGCCAGGCTTATGATTCATCGCCAAAATCAAGTTCGTCGCAATAGCACCTACGATTGAAAGCAATATCAGCTCAACATTCACAATAAACAGCGACATCACCACAATCGAGCAATCAAGACCCATTTGAACCTTGCCCGCTCGAATGCCAAAGCGTTCTTGTAAGTAGAGCGCCAGGATATTGAAACCACCTAAGCTCATTTTATGTCGAAAGATGACAAGCATGCCCATTCCAATCAATCCACCGCCCAGCAGAGCCGCGTACAACGGCTGAATATGAGCGATCTGAATCACATGGTACAAATGATCAACAGCAAACGAAACAATACTCACCGCAACAAAAGTATTAATAGAAAAACGCCAGCCCATTCGCGTCACCGACAAAATGTAAAACGGCAGATTGAGAACGAAAAAGACTTGGCCAAAAGAGTAATCCGAGATCTTGGTGATAAAAATAGACAGCCCAGCCGTACCACCGGTCAATAGACCGACCTGATTAAAAAATATCACCCCGAGTGACACTAGCGCACTGCCCAGAATCAACGCTAAGAGATTCTCTCGAAGAGAATGTTCATTATCCATGTTTGAATGTCCTTATTAATACCACTGAAATTACCCACTTCGCCAGTTCAGTCACGAGCTCTGGCTTTGAAGGACGCTAAGATCGCTTCAATTGCGCAAAATGTCGATAAGGATTTATAAATTCAATGTGAAGCGGGTGTTAAAAAATCTATACAGCGTGCTTTTTACCAACAAAAATCGTCAATAAATACCGGTAATGAACGGTATAAATCAGCAGGGCTTGCTCGCATTTCCCATACTATCGCTTATATTTAATAGAGATATGTGTAAAACAGAGAATGCTCTATGATTTTATGCCGATTAATTTACGTTAGTACCATTTCCGATCATTGCGACTCTGCGGATATGGACAATATTCTCAATGCGTCGCGCAGAAACAATCAATCAAGCCATCTCACTGGGCTGCTTAGTTTCAACAAAAAGTACTTTCTGCAATGCTTAGAAGGATCCAGAGAGGAAGTAAACAAAACTTACCGTCGAATTCAAAAAGACAGTAGGCATAGCAATGTAACCATTATTTACTTCAAAGAAGTCAATTGTAGAGAATTTGGAGACTGGTCGATGGGCCATGTACCTCCTTCATATCTATCGGCGCTTCTCACACTGCAATTTTCGAGTACTGATGAGTTTAACCCTTATCAAATGTCAGGCGAAAGTGCTTACCTGCTTCTACTCGAGCTAAAACAGGATCTTCCCTCTGTTTGATTGATTGTGGGCACACTCAAACCTAGCTTCACTGACTCGGCTAACGGACTTGCACGGCTAGCCTATTCAGAGCATCGACTATTCAGCTAACTTTAGACGAGCTGCTTGGTATGCGGTTGGGCTTCAACCAATGATGAAGAGCCTCATCTAACTTCTCCAAGCTTATTGGTTTAGTCAAAACCTCTACGCAGCCTGCTGCCAGCATTTCTAGCCTGGTTTCTTCAAATACATCCGCAGTACAACCGAAAACCACAGGTTCTTTGTCCAGCTTCAGGTTTTTAATCACAGTGGTCGATTCAATGCCATCCATGACCGGCATGTGGTTGTCCATAAAGAGACAATCAAAGTGACCTGCCTTGGTTTTTTCAACCGCTATCTGACCATTTTCCGCGGTATCGTATTCAAACCCTCGTAACTCTAGCAACTTAGAGAGCAAGATGGTATTCACTCTATTGTCTTCAACAATGAGTGCCGATAATCCACTGCCGGTGAACATAGGGGTCTCGACCATGTAGACATGCCCTTCGCTCTGCACAAGCGTAACCGGTAAGTCGACACTAAACCGACTGCCTATACCTAATTCACTGTCAACATGGATATGTCCCCCCATTTCGTGGGCAATTTCTTTACATATCGCTAGCCCAAGGCCTGTACCGCCAAAGTTTCGAGTGCTGTTACTGTCCGCTTGAACGAAAGCTTCAAACACGTCACCCAGTTTTTCTTTTGCAATACCAATACCCGTATCCGTTACTGCAATCGACAAGGTTTTATTGTTTACCCCATTATCGACAATCTTCAGCTCGAACTTGATGTCTCCTTTCAAAGTGAACTTATACGCGTTCCCGAGCAAGTTTTGCAATATCTGAACAAGGCGCTTTTCATCACTGCAAATCATAATCTCATCATTATGGCTAGGCGTCTGTTGAACGAAGTTCAATCCTTTCTCGCGACAAAGAGGTTCATACATATGGACAACTTTATCCACTGCACTCATCAACGAAAAGTTGTGGGACGATATATCGAGTTTTCCCGCTTCAATTTTAGAGTAATCAAGAATATCGTTGAGGACGGAGATCATGTGCGAGCCTGACTGTAAGAGAGTATCAACATGCCCTTGCTGAGTAACCGACAACTGGGTTGACTTTAATAACTCGCCCATTCCTAACACACCATTCATTGGCGTTCGTAACTCGTGGCTCATGGCCGCTAAAAATTGCGACTTAGCGATATTCGCAGCTTCCGCTTCCAACACTTTTTGCCTGAGTGACGTTTCCAAATCAACCCGTTGTGTTACGTCTCTTTCAACCCCCATAAAACTTTCTAACTCTCCTGCTTTGTTGTAAAGAGGCGTTAAGGCAACTTCAACCCAGTACAGTTTTCCTTGCTTGGTGTAATTGATAACTTCGAAAAAAGCAGACTCGCGATTCTGGATCGCCTTTCGAATCTTCAGCGTCGTTTCACGATCAGTGTCTTCTCCCTGTAGCAACTCTCCTGGCCTTTTTCCGACTGCCTCTTCAAACGCATAACCTGTCATTTTCTCGAAAGCATCATTCACCCAAGTGATCTTGGTCTCTGTGTCAGTGAAGATCACGGCATCTCGCATATGCTTCGCCACCCTCGCGAGGAGCGCCGATTCTTCTTCTTTACGTTTCAATGCTTCTGAATAAACGATCAATTCTTGCTCTGAACGATACAACTGCTGATAAGGGGAAACCAGAACTCGGCGACCAAGAAAAAACAATGCGGAAAACGCCACTGTTGTAGCGACCAATAAACCGACAAACAAACTGTTAAACAGTGACTGCTGTGCATGACTAAAAAGTGAAGGAGACAAGGCAAAAGAGACAGAGAGCGCTTTTTCTGGGATCTCAGAGGTTTGTGTTTCCCAGCCTGTGGGAGCGATCATTTTCCAACCTAAGCGATCTTGGGTAATGCCAACCCAATAGTTACCATCATCACTCAGCCCTAAACGCAGCCTATTTTCATCGACGGTTGAAATATAAACACCTAGCCCCTCAGCAAGCCCATTATAAAGAATAGGCGCAGAGAGCATTATATATCGAACACTATTTTTCTTGAAAAAAGAATAGGATACGGAAGTTAGTAAACTTTCATCCCTGACGCCAGATTTAATATAATTGGCGACATTTTCCGGTAATATCGATTCGCTATAGATTTCATTACCGATGAAATCATAGACACTAAAATAACTGCTTACCTCTGTGACTTTGAGTTTAGCGATTTGATCTTCAAACGCTATTTTATCCGCCACACCTTGTAATGTTGAAGCTCGAACGAGCGGGTGCTCCACCATTTTTGTGAGGGTCTGTTGATGGGAATTTAGGAACTCCTTGGTGTAATTCTCAATCGTAGAGAATCGCCCCGCGTTACTTTCTTCTACAATTAAGCGAGCCGTATCTTCTGCCTGCTTTTGGACAAAAAACAAACTGACCATTGAAAAAACGCAAGCACCCAACAGGATAAAAACCGAAAAGAGGTGCATTCCATTTTTCTTGTCGAACTTAAATGTGCTTTTATCGACTTTATTCTTTTTACGCTCAATCATAGGCGTCTCGTTTTACTCCAACATTCCATTGTAAATATCATTAATCAGTTAATTATTTTCACCGCTAATTATTTTCACCGCTAATTAATTTCACCGCATTGTTTTCATCATATTTAGCCATGCACAAATCATCAGCACCTAACGCTTCATGCGCATCGAGGTCTTGCGAGCTAAAGACTCTAAACGGTTGGTTGTATTTTTTAATCAAACCTTGGACGGGTACTGCCAATGATTCCAACGACTCCTTCAGTTTCCTTTGATTCAATTTTGCATCGTGGGTTAATACCGTATTGTCTGCCGCTTGAAGGAAAATCTTCGCCAAATCATAACTGTGCACGAAGCCTGCAGGCGCTGCGATATTGCGTGTGGCATAATCGTTGGGATACAAAGCCTGAGCCCGGTTGAAGACATCTTGCTGGAAGCGATTATTCTGTTGGCTATAAAAATTGAAACAAGACTGAACGAAATTAAGCTGTGCATTTTCTCTTGTTTCTAAAGAGACTCTCTGTGCGAAATCTCCCCCGGTAATACCCCAATGGCTATAGACCGGCGTGTTCAATTCAAGGTCACTCACCCCTTGAACAATCAACCGACCTTCCCGAGCGTTACTGACTAATAATAGACAATCGGCATTCGTGTCGATGGATTCGCGAATTTTGATTCTTGCGTCAATATCAGAAATCCCCCAATTAAACCAAGTGACTTGCACTTTGGCTTTCAGTTCTTTGGGCAGTGCTGATTTCATGGCTTCATAATTTGATTTTCCCCATGCCGTATTCTCTAACATAAGTTGAGGTTGCTGACATTGATTGGCTAACGCATGTTTCACCAAAATACTGCCGACCTTTGAGTCATCAACCGATAGGCGAAAAACAAAATTATTGTCAGGGGATGGGTAGCGAGTAATGGGCGCACCAGCAGCCCAAGGTACTAACGTTAGCATCTGCGATTCATTGATAAACTGACGATATTTAATCAATGGCGGTGAATGTATCCCTGAGATATACGCTAACCCATTAGGATCTTTGGAAAAGCGTTCCATATTTTTTAGACTACGAAGTGAGTTCCCACGATGGTCTAACACGACGAACTCTACCGGAACACCACCAATTTGGTCGCCAACTTCCGAAAACGCGACACGAACCCCCTGTTCAATCGATCGCGCCGATTCAATATGTCCTGTTCTATCGGCATCTAAATAGACTCGAAATACGCTGGGTTCGGCAGCAAATAGAGCGGAACAATATACAGTGAGTAAAACCAGCAACCATTTAGTCATAATAACCATTCCATCTCTTATTCATTACCTATCATCAAAGGGTAGAAGGTAAATCAAAATAGTCGAGCGTTAGCATTCAGGATCTTTAAGCTCTTCTTTTATATTTAAAAACAGCGCTTTGTTATTTAAAAACAACTCAACCAGTTTTGGATCAAAAAACAGCCCCGATTCGGATTCAATGTAGTCAAATACCTTTTCAATTGACCAAGCGTCTTTGTAAACACGCTTGGAACACAACGCATCAAAAATGTCTGCCAACGCACAAATCCTTCCATAGATGGGGATATCCTCGCCACTTAACCCGTTAGGGTAGCCATTGCCATCCCAGCGTTCATGGTGCGTACCCGCTATGATTGCACCCGCATCCAATAGCTCGAGTTCAGACCCCTGTAGCATCTGCTGACCAATTTCAGCATGCGTTTGCATGATCGCCCACTCTTCCGCATTTAACTTAGCCGGTTTGTTTAAAACGCGATCAGGAGTGCCTACTTTGCCAATATCGTGCAGTGGCGACGCAAATAGAATGGTTTCGCATTGCTCTTCGTTCAAGCCGTATAACTGCGCCAACAATTCACAATAGCGGGCGACTCGTTTAACGTGATAGCCAGTTTCATTCGAACGGCTTTCTACCACTTCGGTTAATCGATAAATCACCTCTCTTTGAGAGTTTTTCATTTGCTCATTCAGGTCGATATTTTTCAACCCCACCACTAAGTTCTCGGTAAATACTTCTAATAGATGCCGGTCAAGATGGCCCAATTCTCGTCCTGTGGCGATGTAAAAAGCTACCGCATGATTGTCACTTTTGCAGTAAATAAGAATTTCTTCACCATCAAAAACAGATCCATTATTTTGTCGAGACTTAGCGACAAGACACTGAAACGGTAGCTCTTCTAAATACGTGTATTTATCCTGCGTGTTTTGAAACAAACCCGTTCCACAAATGACATCAACCTTACTTTTTGCATCTTGATTTTGAGTACCAGAAACCTGGGCCTTGGTCATTGGCGTCAAGTCAATCAGCATGGTGTCGTTGACATTAATGAGCGTAATAATCTGGTCGAGCGCCGCTTTTGAAAACGCGACAAAACCCAATTTATCCATCACATTTTTGGTCGCAACGACCACTTGCTCCATCCCCATCTTACTTTGCTCGAGAATCATAATGTGTTGATAGGCTCGCAAAGCAGTAAGTGTTGTGGTGTAGAGTTTCTGCGCCGTCAATTCCGTTTTGGCTTTGTAATCATTAATGTCATAGTCTTTAATCACTGACTGCTCTGGCGATTGGCCTGGCTGGCCTGTTCGCAACACGATTCGAACATTTAGATCACCGTGCTCATCTCGAATCCATTTTGCTAACTCTAACCCCGCATGATCCGTTTCCATAACCACATCAAGCAGCACCATCGCGATGTCGGTATTATTGAGGAAGGCTTTCTTTCCTTCTTTTGCAGAGTTCGCACTGATAAAGTTTAACGGTCTATTTTCAAATTCAAATGATCGCAATGCCATCTTGGTGACGCGGTGAATCTCTTCATCATCATCGACAATCAGTACGTTCCAGGGTTTTTGAGGCTCTTTGTCCTGTGCTTCTTCTTCATCGGCAAAAAAATCATCATCAAACAGATCATCGCTCATTGATTCACCTCGATTGGTAGAATGATGTTAAATTGAAGGCCTGACGGCTTTACGTGGCTGACTTCCACTTGGCCATTTTGTTCCTTGATAATATTGTAAACAATATTCAGGCCAAGCCCGGTGCCACCTTCCTCTCTTTTGGTGGTAAAGAAAGGGTCAAACAATTGAGTTAGTATCGTGTCGTCTACCCCGCTACCTGTATCAAAATAGCAAATGTGTATGTGTCCGTTTTCACGTTTAGCGTTAATTTCAATGCTGCCTTTGTTACCTTTATCAAAACCATGAATAAGCGAGTTATTGACTAGGTTAGTCATGATTTGATTCAGTTTCCCTGAACAGGTTCTAAACACCAGATCACTGCCAACATTATTCACAAAAGTGACTGGCTTATTTTTGAGTTTATGGTGAAAACTGTTTTTTATGTTCGCCACCATCTCGTTCAAATTTACATCAAATATTGAATCAATGGTTTGTTCTACCGCGATTTGCTTGAAGCTCTTAATTAAGTCGCTGGCCCTCATCAAATTATCTTGAATGATTTCTCCGCTTTCTAGCGTGCCCTCTAAAAAGTCTTCCAGTTGTGACTTTTTCATCGTCTTATTGTCATAGCGTTCGATAATGGATTTGGTTTCCAATAATAAGTGCGATGCTGCGGTGACTCCTATCCCAATCGGCGTATTGACTTCATGGGTCACGCCAGCCACCAACGCCCCTAAGGAAGCCAGTTTCTCAGACTCAATAAGTTCTTTTTGTGCTTTCTCCAGAAGTCGAGCTTGCTCATTGAACGTCAAGTTCTCATTATTGCGAATGGGTTGGATATTCGGCTCATTCGAAGATATGGGTGTGATCAAATTTAAGCGGTAAAAATAAAGATCATCGATACAGGTGACTTCCGCTAGATCCATAGAAAAACCGCTGAAGTCCGGGGAATTTAATTGCTCAGGAGTGAGGTTTGAAAGAAACCCCACGATATCTAAATCGCCTTGCGAAAGTGTCTTCAATAGCCCTTTGCTTTGGCATACATAATTTTGTTCTGGATGATACAGCACCAGCAACTCTGACGAGCCAGAGCAATATTGTTCAGCCCAATTTGAAACGCTCATAAGTACCTACACGCTTTGTTTACTATTCAATTTAGTTCAAGCAGACACTTATTTCTAATTAGTGGGTAATTTGTTGCTTAACTTTTCCTCTCGCTACACAACCGATGGGGCTATTCTCTCGGCTGAACACCCAATTTTTCAATGTAAACCTCATTTTTCAAATCATTACCTTATTAGAAGTATAAAAAAACGCCGAAGATGGTTGTCTTCGGCGCTTTTCATTTGACGCTGAGCTTTGCAAACTTAGCGCTTCAAACTTGGTACTTTTAAACTTAACGCTTTTAAACTTAACGCTTTAAAATATAGGGTCTGAAACGTAGAACCGCTATTTCTTAAGGCTTGCTGGCTTGTTTTTGTTCACAATCATCTTGCGCAGCCTTGCTCGTTTTTCTGCTGACCCTTGATTGGAATCTGATGGGTTGTTTGTTCTTGTTTTGCGATTTTTAAACGCCGGCTTGGAGTGCATTTTCTCCAACAACGCATCACGATTCTTTGGCTCATAGCCCGCTTGCTCGACTCGATAAATCGTATGACCTATCAGCGACTCGACCTGCTGCAGTGTCAATTCTTCTTCTCGGCTTACAAAGGAAATAGCGTGTCCTTTTTGACCAGCACGACCGGTGCGGCCAATGCGATGAACATAATCTTCTGCCAAAAATGGCATATCGAAGTTCACTACGTGAGGCAAGTCTTTGATGTCTAGGCCACGCGCTGCAACATCCGTGGCAATCATCACGCGAGCTTTGCCTTCTTTAAACTCTTCCAGGGCTCTTCTACGGGCACTTTGTGCCTTATCACCATGGCATAACACCGCTTTAATGCCATCAAGTTTTAACTCTTTTAGCAGCATATTGGCGGTTTCTTTGTAGTTAACAAATACCAAGACTTGTTTCCAGTTTTTACGACCAATCAGCTCTGAGAGCATTTCACGTTTTCGCTCTTGATCGACGGGGTAAACAACATGTGCAATGGTCTCTGCTGTCACATTCTCTCTGGCGACAGAGATGCGTTTTGGTTGACGCAAAATTTCGCCTGCCAATTTATTCATTTGTGGCGAGAACGTCGCTGAAAAGAGCATAGTTTGAGGCTTGGTTGAGATCCCACCCATGATGGTTTCAATAGAAGAGATGAAGCCCATATCGAGCATGCGATCCGCTTCATCAAACACCAAGAACTCTAAGTTCACCAATGAGACATTGTTGTCATCTAAATGCTCAATTAATCGACCCGGTGTA
Organism: Vibrio sp. YMD68; assembly: GCF_029958905.1. Lineage (NCBI taxonomy): Bacteria > Pseudomonadati > Pseudomonadota > Gammaproteobacteria > Vibrionales > Vibrionaceae > Vibrio > Vibrio sp. YMD68. The sequence goes on from NZ_CP124614.1 coordinate 1,995,476, forward strand.
GCGACCAATACATCAACACCTTGTTGGAGGCTTTTCACTTGCGATGACATTTTCGCCCCACCGTATACCGCTGCAACAGAGAGAGAGGTGTACTTAATGTAGTCTTCTATATTTTGCGCGATTTGGGCAACCAATTCTCGTGTTGGTGCAAGAATAAGCGCTCTCGCTTGATGGCGATTCGTTGTTTTAGGCTTGTCGAGCAATTGCTGAATAATAGGCAAAGAAAAAGCGGCGGTTTTACCCGTTCCCGTTTGTGCGTTCGCAAGAATATCGTGACCACGACGAGCGTGAGGAATAGCTTGTTTTTGTACTGGTGTTAGTTTTTCGTAGCCGCACTCCGACAGTGCTTTCACTATTTCTGGCGCAAAATTCTGAGATGAAAATGACATTGTTGTGTTCCTAAAATCTGACGGCTACGACCACAAACAGCATAACCAAAAATAAGGCCGAAGATTATAGAGCAATACCCGTTAGAACGGCACTATTTTTGTGACTTCGACCTCTCATTGGTCAATTTTCAGTCGGTTGGGCGTATTTTTTCAGACAAGGTCGCCTCTTTCGGTTCACTCTTTCGGGCCATGTCATCAGTTGAATACCAGTGGTTAAGTGCTGATGACTAAAGATTACGAACTCAGTATTCAGGGCTAAATACTGGCTTAAAAATACTATCGTTCCTGTAAAAAGCGCAAAATGAAAACCAATAGGCCCCCTATTCGCTCTGTGGTAAGGTTGCGGCCAGAATTTCCACATCGATTATTGGGTACAGTGAATGCCATTTTCTCGCCTAAATTTGAGTTCGACTCTTATTCATGCTCTTCCTAGCTCGTTTCGTGCACCGACTGACATTCAATCACAGGCGATTCCTGTCGCTCTTAAAGGGGGCGACTTACTTGCCATCGCCCAGACAGGAAGTGGGAAAACACTGGCCTACGGCCTACCCATCATAGAAAAAGTACTCGAGATAGATGTTCATAAAGTATTACTACCCAGCGCTATTATCGTCGTACCTACCCGTGAGCTGGCGGCCCAGGTAACGAAAGAGCTACAACAGCTGGCCACCAATATTGCACAATTGGAGCAAACCCAGAGCGTTAAAATTATCTCAGTGTGTGGTGGTATCGAAAAAGATATTCAAATAGAGCAACTGCAACCGTCACCACACATCATCGTCGCAACACCTGGGCGCTTATTGGATCTGATTCAAACTCGTCACCTCGATGTGAGTGGTATTCATAGCGTCGTGTTTGACGAAGCCGATCGTTTGCTCGATATGGGTTTTTGGTCAGATATTCAATCCATCAGCCATGCCCTACCTAGCAATCGACAAACAATGATGTTTTCAGCCACACTGCCCGATGAGCTCAAAGAGCGCCTTGACACTCAATTAAAACAGCCTTCTTATGTCCAGGTAAGTTTGGCTAACCAGGTTGCTGACAATATAGAAGAAAGGCTTTTCTTGGTGAACAAAGGCAGTAAAGCCAAGGCGCTTATCCAACAGATACACAGTGAAGATTGGCAACAAGTTTTGGTATTTATTGGTGCAAAAGACAATGCCGATGCGCTGACAAAAAAACTCGCGAAAGCGGGGATTCATTGTGCAGCACTGCATGGAAATAAAACTCAACAAGAACGTGAATACACACTTGAGCAATTCAAAAACAAATCCCTACAAGTTCTCATTGCAACGGACCTTTTAGCCCGAGGGATTCACATTGATCACCTCCCTGTCGTCATCAATTTCGAACTCCCTTCCGATCCGATGGCATATGTGCATCGAGTTGGACGAACCGCAAGAGCAGGACAACAAGGGCTGGCCGTTTCACTCGTGTGTCATGGAGAAGCTGACTACTTACACGCCATTCGCCAATGCACTCAACGCCCACTCACCACACAAACCCTTGCTGATTTTCCAGTCACCGATACGCCATCGTCAAGCGGGAGCAAGCGAGCCCCAAGAGATAAAAAAGCAAACCGAAGAACCAACAACAAAAAAAGCATCAAACAATTTCAGCAACGCTCACCCAAACCGAGAAGTCGTGACGGGCAATAGCGCACCCGAAGACGACCCCAAAAACTCATTACCATACAAAATCTTACATTTAATAAGGTTTACAGCACTTCTTTATCCAAGTTCAGGCACACCCTTAAAAACCGTTCTATACTCAAATACGTTGGTTACTTAAGGTGGGTGACTCATGGTTTGTAAACGACGAGTCACCAAGATTAACCGTCACTTACTCAGCCATAAGGGGCTTGCGAATGTAAAGCCTAGCCCATAATGACCTGAGTTTGTCACATTAACTCGCTAGATTTATCTGGAGATTGGATGCCAAAGGAAAACAGTGCTCACGATGAGTTATTGACCATTATCGACGACACACAAGGCGATATTGAAGAGGTCGATCACTCCAATTACTGGCGCGTATTGGTGGTTGACGACGACGAGGATGTCCATGTTGCTACTAACCTCACATTAAACAGCTTAGTGATCGAGGATCGAACGTTAGAATTATTGCACGCTTATTCAGCGGCTGAAGCGGAGACGCTACTTAAAGCAGAAGAAGACATCAGTGTCGTACTATTGGATGTGGTTATGGAGTCTGAGCATTCTGGATTAGATCTGGTCGATACCATCCGCAATGATTTAATGTTAGATGACGTTCGTATAGTCCTGCGTACCGGACAACCCGGTTATGCACCAGAGATGGAAACCATCAAAAAGTACGACATCAATGATTACCGAACCAAATCTGACTTAACTCGAATTCGCCTTTTCACCATATTGACCAGTGCGATACGTGCTTACAAGCAAATCAGGCAGCACAAAGTCATGCGACAGGGGTTGGAAAACGTCGTCAGTGCCAGCACGAAAATGGCGAATATCCATGGCATGAGACTGTTTGCTGAAGGGGCCGTTAAGCAAATAAGCGCACTGATACAAATAGAGCCCGATGGATTGATCTGTGCTCAAGACGGTTCCCATGATAATGCCGACAATATTCATGTTATCGCGGCTTCAGGTCGATACAGTAACCTGGTACAGGCCCCTTTAGACAGTTTAAAATCGCCTAAAATAAAGCAGTTGCTTACCCATTGTTTGCAACAAAAAAAGAACCTAGTCGATGATGGGCTTACCCTCTACTTCTCTACCGATAGAGGGCGAGGAATAGCCGCCTACGTCGATATTGACCGTCCACTCAATAGCGTTGACCAACATTTACTGGAAGTATTTTGTGCCAACCTCTCGGTCGGTTTTGATAATGTCTTTCTCTACAACAAACTTGAAGAACAGGCCTATACAGACCCTTTGCTCAAGGTGCCCAATCTTAATTACCTGCTTAAATATCTGTGCAGCCCAATCGATCATTCTGAAACCTCTCTATTGGCCTTGATTGATCTCGATGATTTTTCAGCCATCAACGACAGTTTCGGTCATCAATTTGGCGACTCGGTACTCAAAGAAGTCATCAATCGGTTAACAAGTCGATTCCCTCAATGTTTTCTTGCTCGAGTCAGCAGTGATGTATTTGCGCTTATTGGCCTTGAATCGGAAGTGAACTCATCTCTTATCATTGACACATTCGAAAATGAATTCATCGTCAATGAACAACCTTTTAAACTCAGTGCCAGTGTTGGTTTGGTCAAACTTGCAGAGCGCACCACCGAGCTCACCGACTTATTCAAAGATGCTCAGGTCGCACTCAAGCAAGCGAAAGTTCATAAACGTGGCGGAGCAATGACTTTCTCACAAGACATGGGGCAATGTGCTCGAGAAAGAATACAGCTATTGACCCAACTGCGGCTGGCGCTGACCAAAAATGCGCTGTTTCTTATGTATCAGCCTAAGTACCACCTTGAAACCAAAACGATAACGGGCATGGAAGCGTTGCTGCGTTGGCGAACGGACAGTGGTGATCTCATTCCACCGGATCAGTTCATCCCACTCGCGGAACAATCGGGAATGATGCTGACCATCGGTGCTTTTGTCATGCAGCGATCGTGTGAGCAATTAAGGCAATTAAATCAGGCTGGTTTTGAAGACATCAGCATGGCTATTAATATTTCACCCTCTCAACTTGAAGATTCGGGGTTTATTTCTTCGCTTCAATACTCTCTTGAAAGTACGGGGATTTCACCACAGCAATTGGAATTAGAAATCACTGAAACCGTCGCGGCGAATGATTTTGACTACATTTGCAACGTGCTGACTGAGGTAAGAAATCTCGGCTGCAAAGTCGCGATAGACGATTTTGGAACGGGCTTTTCCTCACTCAGCGTTCTACACAAACTGCCCGCGACACGATTAAAAATCGATAGAGCGTTTGTTGATGCGATGGATGAAGACGACAGCATTGCCAAAATGATCGTGAATCTTGGAAAAACATTGGGCCTAGAAGTGACCGCTGAAGGCATTGAAACCGATGAGCAATTTGAAAAGCTCAAATCCTTTGGTTGTGAAGAAGGTCAAGGCTGGTTATTTGCCAAAGCGATGGTTCTTGAAGAGCTCATCTCAGAGCTTAAACAAAGTAAAGCCTAACACTGCCTGGCATCGGCAGCCTTCTTGTCAAAAGCAGCCTTCATGTCAATCAGCAGGACGCCTATCCATAAACAGGAGTATTCCGTGAGCAATTCATCCGATCGCGCTGACAAAACCTCAAGCACAAGGGTCAGCTCCAAAGTCCTGATACAACGCTATCGCTCTATGATTTATGGCGGTCTTCTGCTGATTATCGGCCTAACATTGGGTAATGCGCTTTATCTGAGTGAACAGACAAAGCAACAGGTGCTCAATGAAGAAAATCACCAAGGCGTCCAAACATTACAAGCACTATCTCAAACCATTTCAGTGTCACTCGATCACATTGATCATATGCGATATTCCGTTGAAACGGCGCGTGAGCACCCCGACTTGATGCCGAGCCAAGCCTCGTTAACCTACCTAGAACAACAGGCAAAGAAATCCCCCGAGGGCTCCCCATGGGACTCCCTGCCCACGGAATTGAAACAAGTAGTGGGGCAGGTTTTTGTTGCTTCTGATGCTGGCGATATTTCTTTCGACAAACGCACGTTACTTACCATGATGCCTACGGTGGTGGCCACCCACCAACAACACAAAGAATTTCAGTGGAGTTACTACTATGACGCCCATCAAAAGTTGACTCAGCTTTATCCATGGGTGAGTTTTAATGATCTCCTCGCTGCCACGGACACGGCCAACATGGATGAAGCGATCAACGTTATCTATGAAGCTGGCGGGACTTTTCCGTTGCAGCTGGTGAGCCCTGAAAAAAATCGGGAACGAAACAAGGTATGGACGCCACCTTATATGGATGCAGGGGGGAAAGGAATGATGATTTCATTGCTGGCCCCTGTTTATCAGGCCGACACATTCATTGGCGCAGTCGGCACAGATATTACCTTAAAAGTGCTGGATACGATTCTTAATAGTCATCCATCTAAAATCGGCCGGTTTGTTGTGCTTGATGCGACAGGGACAGTGGTCGCAGATAGCCAAGGCGCTTTAAAAGATAAAACGGACGCTGTTTCTCAAAGTGAAGTACTTTCTTTGGTCAACATAGGGGAAGCGCATCAAATCCCTGCGGAACAAATTCAAGACGTGGATGGCGGCTATTGGGTTTCTTACTCGCTTGAGCATACTCCCTGGAATCTAGTGTTAGAAATACCCGATGCCAATATCGATGGCTATATTCTCAACGCCATTTTGCCTTACGTCATTATGGGTATGTTGTTTGCAGCCCTGCTGTTATTTGTTGTGTTATATCAGCATTGGAACTTTAGTCAGCCAGCGCTGAGGCTCGCCCAATTTGTAGAAGAAATCCCTGAGACCGAGGATATTTCCATTCCAAACATCCCTAGCCGATGGAGACATTGGTTTGAAAGTGTCGCCCGAACAGAAACGGACCGCAGGCTGCATTTATCAACCATTGAACAACAAACACAGCTACTAGAGCAGCGAGTGAATGAACGCACCATTGAATTACAAGAAGCCCTCAAGACTTTAAAATCCACACAAGATGAACTCATTCATTCTGAGAAATTGGCTGGCCTTGGATCACTGGTCGCCGGGATAGCCCACGAATTGAACACCCCCATCGGCAATGCGCTGTTGGTCGCCAGCTCTATCAAAGATTTTAATAACGACTTTATCGAATCAACCAAAGAAGGATTAAGAAAGTCGGTACTTGATCAGTATCTATCTCAAAGCGCTGAATCAGCAAGCAGCATTGAACATAATCTCCGACGGGCAGCGGAATTGATTACCAGCTTTAAGCAAGTCGCCATTGACCAAACCAGTTATCAACGTCGTAAATTCAATTTGGCTGAAATACTCCATGAACTGCGTATCACAATGACGCCAACGCTATCACGCGAGCAAATACAGTTAGACGAACAGCTGTCTGATTCCATCGTAATGGACAGCTATCCTGGGCCTTTAACACAAGTTATGATGAATCTGCTATCTAATGCTGTCACCCATGCTTTTAATAATCAGACAATAAAACTCGTCACCATTACTTGCTCTCTGGTTGATGAGCACTGTGCCATGATTGAACTGATTGATAACGGGCAAGGCATTGAACCGGAGAACTTACCCAAGATTTTTGACCCTTTCTTTACCACCCGCCTTGGGGCTGGGGGTTCGGGCTTGGGGCTTAATATTTCCTACAACATTGTGACCGGGTTACTCGGTGGTGAACTTACGGTAACGAGTGTTAAGGGAGAAGGAACCAGATTCAAGCTTAGTTTTCCTTTAATTGCGCCGCCTGAAAGTAAATAAGGGCTTGGGAAAATCCACCAAAGTCCGTGCGCCTACTGGTTAGTGCGCTTACTGGTTCGTGAGCCTACTGGTTCGTGGGCCAATTAAAGGGCAGTAGAAGTGGCTTTATCCCTTGTTGTTGGCGTCGAATCGCCAATGATGAATTGAATTCCACTGCAATGGCTTTATTTGCTCTGCCCTAAACGATAAACTATCGCCAATTTGATTAAGTTGGATAAATCATGGCAAAGTTAACGCTACAAGAGCAAATGCTAAAAGCAGGCTTAGTAAACGAAAAGAAACTCAAAAAAGCCAAAAAAGGCGCCAAAAAATCACGAGTTCAAGCGCGTGAAGCAAAAGAAGCGGTTGAAGCCAATAAACTTGCACAACAAGAGCGCGATAAAGAGCTGAATCAACAGCGTAAAGAGCAGCAATTGAGCAAAGAACTAAAGGCTCAAGTGAAGCAGCTGATTGAAATGAATAAGCTGGACCTTAAAGGCGACATCAAATACAACTTTACTGATGGCACCCTGGTTAAATCTCTTTATGTTGAATCTTTAGTCCGTGAGCAAATCATCAAAGGCATTCTTGCGATTGCTCGTTACGGCGAAAGCTACGCTGTTATCCCAGCAGGTGTTGCTGACAAAATCGCTCTGCGAGATCAAGAAACGATCATCGAAAACAACACCTCTGATGAAGAAACACTTGCAGAAGATGACCCATACGCTGATTTCGTCGTACCCGATGACCTGATGTGGTAATAGCATTTATTCACTAATGAAAAAGCCTAAAGGCCTAATGGTGTCACTTCATCATTAGGCTTTTTTCATATAAGACACATTGTCACTACCGAAGCCGATTTTTGTCATCCAATGGGCAACCAGCATGTCATAGACGCTAAGCGTGCTGGCTCAGATGGAATCGCTAAGGCGAAACAGCTTAAAACAGTTCTACGTCTCCACCCGTATCCTCTCTCGGCGCTTCTTCGCTAGGGACGGTGAGCATATCTGCGTTCTCTATTTTTAATACCAGATCTTCTAATACACTTTGCATATTCGTCAGTTCATCTTTTGCAAACGCCATTCTTTTTAGCCCTGATTCGAATAATGCCGACAACGCTTCTTCCTGCTCATAAGAGAGCCCCAAAAAGTGATAACTATTATTCAGTTCTTGCTGTGATTCACTGAGATTTTCCGCGGATATCGCATCAAAATCGTTGATACGCATTGAGACTTGCTGAGCAGTGTTAGCGATGTCTTTTACAATATCTAACATCATGTTTTGACGCCTGATATCTTGGTACTTTGCTTCTAGACCTTCAATTACAAACGCATAGATGTCTCGAATTTGCCCGACAAAACGTTCATCGTCTTCAGGGAGGTTTTTTATCAAAATTGCACAATTTTTGTCATTGAATATGAGGCGATTGCCAAATTGGAAAACCCGACCTTTAGTATGTAAAAGGTCAAAGATATTGCGCTCGATCGGGTTCACTACACCACTAATATTATCAAAATAGTGATCCTGCTCATCTCGAACCACCATGGAAGCGTGCAAGCCTTGCGCACTTGCTGTTTGAAAAACCGTAAAACTCAGTTGCTCAATATGCTGACAATAGGATAGGTTTCTAAAAAACTGGACAACCAGACCATGCTGGCTCGCTTCTTTCATAAACTCTGTCGATGCGGATTTCGCTTCATCATAGTCCGACAACAGCTTTCTTTTTTCTATCAGATACTTATCGATAACATGGAGCTTAGCCATCAACTCTTCGTGGGCAAAAGGGCGAACTAGCACTTCAGTAGCACCCGCTTGATAAACTTTGAGCCGTTCGTTTATTGATGTGTTGTCAGTAATAAATACAACAGCAAAATCATCGTAATGATTTAGGCTTTTTAGGTTGTTATAAAACTCAATCGTAGATTCGTTATTTAGGTGTGTGTCTAGCAGCACGATATTGGGCTGATACGTTTCAATCAGATCTTGCGCTCGGTTAAAGTTAAAGGCGACCTCAACGCTATAGGTGCCTTTTAGCTGTTCAACCATGGCATTACAAAATTCCGTGTCTGATTCGATGATCAACAATTTTCGAGAATCAACCATTTCTCCTCCTATTCCAACTGAACCACTCAATATCTCTTTTATAAAGCGAGATTTATTTCATTCCTTGAGTGTAGCAGTTAGTTAGAAAAAGCTCGGGTTTACGGGATCAATGAAGAAATTGACGAAATTTCACCGGATCAGTGCGTCTCATTGAATGGCACACCGTTTCCCTTCTTATGGTAAATCGTTGTTATAATAAGTTTACTGTTATTTAATTTAGGCTCAGCTATGATCAACAAAACGTATTTATTACTGCTGTCTTTACTTCTATCTCTTAGCACTTTTTCCTCATTGGCTTCAGAAAGAGCAAACCAAGGTTGGGAGAAAATAAAACAAGGTTCTATGCTCATTGATGTTCGAACCCCAGAAGAGTTTGAACAAGGCCACCTGGATAACGCTCAACTTCATCCTCTGCAAGACTTAGAGTCATGGTCTGAGTCTATTGCTAAAGATACGCCAATTGTCCTGTACTGCCGAAGTGGTCGTCGCTCAGGGGCTGCATTAGAGCAATTAAAACAAAAAGGGTTCACTCATGTTCACAATGCTGGGGGGTACTCCGAAATGTTACAAAGTTCGCAATAGAGCAATCAGTATTTCCTTAGACGAACGACTCAACTCGCATCGCCAAAGCAATCGCCTACCCCCCAGATTTCCAATGAACCTCAGAGGAAATCTGGGACTGCATTTCCTTTGCGCTCTCGACCTATTCAGAATTAACATCATAATTTTGAAACCATCATTACGATTTCTATAATCGAAAATACCAATAACAGTTATAGTTTTAACCGTCTTTTCTCTGTACCCGCCCCCCCCTATTCTGTCTCTAAAGATGAATATCTACCTCATCAATCACGCAAGTTATTTTTCAATCATGACAATATGCTAGATGTATAGAACATTGTCGACTCGCCCCACGAATGATAAAGGATTAGACACATGAGCAAAAAATTAACCACAGCAGCAGGTTGCCCAGTTGCACATAACCAAAACACTATGACCGCTGGCCCACGTGGTCCTCAACTTCTTCAGGATGTCTGGTTTTTAGAGAAACTGGCTCATTTTGATCGCGAAGTTATTCCAGAAAGACGTATGCATGCAAAAGGGTCTGGCGCCTACGGTAAGTTCACCGTAACCAAGGACATTTCAAAGTACAGCCGCGCTAAGATCTTTTCTGAAGTAGGCAAAGAAACCGAGTTGTTTGCTCGTTTCACAACAGTAGCTGGCGAACGCGGTGCGGCAGATGCCGAGCGTGATATTCGCGGATTCGCATTAAAGTTCTACACCGAAGAAGGTAACTGGGACTTAGTGGGTAACAACACGCCGGTCTTCTTCCTACGTGATCCTCTTAAATTCCCAGATCTAAACCACGCGGTTAAACGTGACCCTCGCACTAACATGCGCAGTGCCACCAACAACTGGGATTTCTGGACATCACTGCCTGAAGCATTCCACCAAGTTACGATTGTCATGAGTGATCGCGGTATTCCTGCAACTTACCGTCACATGCACGGCTTTGGTAGCCACACATTCAGCTTTATCAATGCGGACAATGAACGTTACTGGGTGAAGTTCCACTTTAAATCTCAGCAAGGCATTAAAAATCTAACCGATCAGGAAGCGCAAGAGATCTGCGGTAAAGACCGTGAAAGCCATCACCGCGACCTATACGACAGCATCGAAAACAAAGATTTCCCTAAATGGACAATGTACGTTCAGGTGATGCCAGAGCTCGAAGCTGACCAAGTGAACTTTAACCCATTTGATTTAACGCGTGTATGGTCTCAAAAAGATTACCCATTGATTGAGGTGGGCGAATTTGAACTTAACCGCAACCCAGAAAACTTCTTCGCCGAAGTAGAACAGGCGGCGTTCAACCCTGCCTCTATCGTTCCTGGGATTGGATTCTCTCCAGACAAGATGCTACAAGGTCGCTTATTCTCTTATGGTGATGCACAGCGCTATCGCTTAGGAGTGAATCATCATCAGATCCCAGTGAACGCACCACGCTGCCCTGTTCACAGCTATCACCGTGATGGCGCAATGCGTGTTGATGGAAACTTTGGTTCAACCATCGGATATGAGCCAAACCATAAGCAAGAGTGGCAAGAACAACCTGATTACTCAGAGCCGCCTTTGAAAATTTCTGGCGATGCCGATCACTACGATCAAGGGCAAACAGAAAACGATTATTTCACTCAAGCCGGTGATCTTTTCCGCTTAATGAATGATGATCAGCGTCAAGCGCTCTTCGACAACACAGCTCGATCGTTAGAAGGTGTGCCTGAGTTTATTCAACAGCGCCACGTTGACCATGCGTTCCAAGCAGACAACGCTTATGGCGAAGGTTTAAAAGCTGCACTAGGCTTATAGTCATAATCAAAAATGTAAATCACGAATAACATTGCGAGGCGGTTGACGCCTCGCTCATTCAATAAACGTCAATAGAAGGTGTATTATGAAAAATCTATCATTCTTCAAGCTATTCGACACATCAGAACTGTTCCTATTTTACTGATATCGAGTTTCAAGGTTTTGAGACGCTAAGCTAAAGACTTTTTAATATGAGCTTCAATAGCCTGAGGCTTGGTCGTTGGCGCGAAACGCTTGATAGGTTGCCCATCTTTGCCTATCAAGAATTTAGTGAAATTCCACTTGATGCGGTTGCCCAGTACACCAGGAAGCTGTTTTCTTAAATAAACGAAAAGTGGATGGCTGTTCTTACCATTCACATCCACCTTTTCACTCATGGTAAAACTGACTCCATAATTGATCAGGCAGCCCCCTTCTATTTCCCTCTCGCTTCCCGGCTCTTGTTCCCCGAATTGATTGCAAGGGCAACCAATGATCACTAAGCCTTGGTCTGAGTATTGCTCATGTAACGCTTGTAAACCTTCATACTGAGGTGTTAGTCCACATTGGCTCGCGGTGTTCACAATCAACACAACCTTACCTTCTAGCTCACTCAGGTTGAGTTCTTGTCCTTGCAGTGTGTTTATCGACTGCTTATAAAACTCACTCATTTTTGACTCCATTTTAGATAGCCACTCATTAATTCGATAGAAATAAGCTCAACTGAGCCAGGGGCCTAACGACTAAGGTTTGCCAGTAATTCTTCACAATCACGTTTCAACCTCATCAGGGCGTCAGCGTTCATTTTTGCCATGCACATCATTTCTTCTGGAATACTCTTTGCTTGTTCTTTCAGAGCGTTGCCTTGCTCTGTCACGGTAACAATCCGTACCCTTTCATCTTCAGCGCTGCGTGTTCGTGTCACATATCCCTTTGTCTCTAGACGTTTCACCAGCGGAGTTAATGTGCCGGAGTCGAGATGCATTTTTTTACCCAGTTGCTTAATGTTGATGGATTGATCTTCCCAAAGCACCATCATGACAATGTATTGTAAGTACGTTAAATCTAACGCTTTCAACATAGGCTGATACGCACGTCCCATAGCATTCGATGCGCTATAAAGTGCAAAACAAACCTGATTATCCAATCTTAGATTACCTTCAGAGCAAGGTTCGCCCATAACAGTCACCACTCAAAACTTTAATTGCACACAATATACTTGCGCACGTTATTTTTTTCAATTAGTATTATTTCAAATTAAGTTGCTTGCAATTTAATGGGTATAAAACTCTCGGTGAACGGAATTGAGCTGTAGCTTTATTGCTCGCGAGCTCCCGAATAAATCCGAATAGCTCCCAAGCTGAGATGTTCTCTATAGAGGCGAAGCGAAGATAGCCATACTGATACTGTCAGAGGCTATCTTTCACTTTGCCGAACAGAGAACGGCGAATGGCGGACATCTTTGTCGGCCATCACTTCTCTAAATATGGAAATCGACCTCTCTAAATCTAGAAATCTAACTCACCTTTCTGAGGTACTGAACTTTTGCGAGGTTAGCACTAAACAGTCGCTCTATGAGAATACTGGCGGGTTGCGGATTAGTCATAAAGTAGCCTTGCCCAATAAGACACCCAAAATCTTGCAGATCTTCTTGTTGCTTGCTCGTTTCAACTCCTTCAGCAACCACATCTAAGCCAAGCTCTCTTCCTAGATTTAGAATATTTTTGAGTAACACCATTGATTTGGCGCTTTCTCTGTAATCCGCCACAAAACTTCGGTCAATTTTGAGTGTTTGAAAGTCGAATTCTTTCAAGTAGGAGAGTGATGAAAATCCAGTGCCAAAATCATCCAAAGCCAAACGAACGCCAAGTTGCTTTAACTCCTTGAAGATGACTTTCGCTTGTTCTGCGTTTTCAATCAGCACACTCTCTGTGATTTCTAATTCTAAACTTGTTGTGTCAACGCCAGAATCGATAACAATGCGCTTTAACTGCTCAAAGAACGCCTGATTTTTGAGGCTTTTTGCAGAAACATTAATCGCCATCGTCCCCGTATCAATCTCCCTCGCCTGCCACTCTTTTTGTTGCTCAATTGACTTGGACAACACCATCAAATCTAGCTCTCGAATCAATCCTGTCGATTCAGCAATGGGAATAAATGCATCTGGGCAAATCATGCCTTTTGTCGGGTGAAACCACCGTAGAAGGGCTTCAACACCCACAATCTTGCCGCTTCTCAGTTCCCATTTCGGCAAATAATAAAGTGTAAATTGGTCTCGCTTAATGGCGGTTTTTAGATCGCGTTCGATTTCTATTCTCGACATCGAAATGCGATTAAGCTCTTCAGAGTAGAACTGAAAGTTGTTCTTTCCCAAAGACTTAGCGTGATACATCGCGTTGTCAGCGTAACGCATCAAAGAATCACTGTTCATACTGTCATCAGGATATATCGCAATACCGATGCTGGCTGAAATGGATGCGCAAACATCATTAATTTGAAAAGGGCGTTGCAGCGCCTTATTCAGGCTTTTGGCTATTTTACCGGCCGCATTGGTGGCTTTTTGCACATCATTGAGATGTTCAAGAACGACAACAAATTCGTCTCCGCTGATTCTTGCGGCAGTATCGGAGTCTCGAATGCAGTGGTTGATGCGCGTTGCGACACTTTTTAGAAGTTTGTCACCAATGTCGTGACCATATTGATCGTTGACGGTTTTGAAATGATCTAAATCGATGAACAGCACAGCAAACGTATTCTTTAATCGTGACGCTCTCGAAACAGACTTTTCCAAGCTCTCTAGAAACATCACCCGATTTGGCAATTTCGTCAGAGAGTCATAATGTGCTTGGTTATGCAGTTGTTCATTTTTGGCCGCGATAGATTCATTCGCTTTACTTAAGGATTCAACCCAAACGGTTCTGTTCTCTTCAAATTTATTAAGCACTCGGTACAAGTACGCAACACTAGCAATGGAGACCATGATCAACATAATGCTGATGTACTGGTATCTTTGGATTCCCTCTTCTAGGTGCATTTTCACGGCTCTTTGGACATCATCCGCTTCTTGAATGAAGTCTAGGAACATTTCATCTGACCGGATATCAATGGCCGAACCTGCACTTGAGATATCTTTATTTTGATGCCTTAGTAACGCTTCATTTCTAAACTTGACGAGTGTGTCTCGCATTGAAACCAAGATGATTCGCAGAGCGGAATCTTGAATGGGCTTAAAGTCACCCTGTATGCTGCTCCCACCTTCTAGCAAAGCTAATGTATGCCAGTCTGCAAGGTCGAGGTAATACCACACCTCTTGCACCGACTGAGTGGCATCCCCAGACATAACCTCTTCGAACCAAAGGTGCGCCAGTGTGCCGTTAATTTTGATTTCCTGAGAGGCTTCAATCAGCGGGGCTTTCTCTGTCAACAATTTGTTCGCTTGCGCAAACAGTAACGTTGTTAAGGAAATAATAATTCCTGCCAAAGTAACCGTGAGTAAAAATAACCTCTTTGCCTTCATTCCGCGTCCCTAACTTGAGCAACCGAGCATTCCAATTCTCAGTTGAAACTGGTTCTGACCTAATATCACCCGATTTAACTCTTCCAAATCGTTGCGGTGAGATAGATAAACCAATTTATCTATATGATTGTTAAAACATTGATGAGGATTATCAGATCGTAATATTAAATTAATATTAAAATGGCAACATTATCAGTAGCAGCAATCTCACGGAGTGAATTTTGGCTAAAAATATGACAGCAAAGAAAACACCCAAACCATTGATTGTAATATTAGTTACTTGTCTATTTTGCTCATATTCTCAAGCAAAAAACCTCATCAAGGTGGACGGTTCAAGTACGGTCTTTCCTATCACTAATGCCATAGCAAAAGAGTTTATGGCGACTGAAAATGGTAAAACTCAAATCGCGATTGGTATCAATGGAACTGGCGGTGGATTTAACAAATTCTGTCGAGGTGACATCGATATATCGAATGCTTCAAGGCCAATCAAAGCAAAGGAAATGAACATTTGTGAACAAAACGGCATTGAGTTTATTGAGCTGCCCGTCGCGCTTGACGCCATTACTGTCGTCGTCAGTAAACACAACACGTGGGCTCACTCGATGACCGTTGAAGAGCTCAAAACCGCTTGGAGCCCTGAATCAGAAGGGGTAGTTCAACGCTGGAGTGACTTAAACAGCCTCTACCCCGATCGACCAATCGAACTTCATGGGCCAGGCGCTCATTCCGGCACTTACGATTACTTTGTCAACGCAGTATTAGGTGAAAAAACGAGCAGAAAGGATTACCGACCAAACGAAGATGACAACGTTTTGGCGCAAAACGTTGCCACTGACATAAACGCTATGGCTTTTTTTGGGCTCGCTTATTATTTGGAGCATAAAGACACGTTAAAAGCCGTGGCCATTGGCTGGCAAGGAAGAGAAGCCGTTCTTCCAAATGCTTCTAATGCCGCAAGCGGTTTGTATCAGCCACTCTCTAGACCTTTGTTTATTTACGTCAATACTCAGTCTATGAAGAATAGAGCCTTCGTTAGACGGTTTGTAAACCTGTATCTAAACAAACACAGCACACCTGACGTTGTTAAACAGGCAGGCTATGTGCCACTCCCAAGTCATGCTTATGATTCAGCATTAGCCACGTTCAATGGGAAGTAAATTCTCTATAACGAACACACGCAACCCGTTCAATGCCTAATCAACATTGCTCAGTTTGAATTCTGTTGGTAAAGCGATCGACCACGACAGGTTGGTTATGGTGACAAATGCCTTCAAGTTTTATTCTGGTCTTCAGAGAGCAACCCGTAAGCGGAAATCATTTGCAAACAATCACCAATTTGATGCATCTCCCCCCCTTATTTCTCAATGAACACTTTTTGCCACTTTTATTATCGATTTCGATTAATATAATAATACTCTGTTATCAATCTCTGAGGTTAGCCATGCTTAATCCACTTTGGCTGAACACGTTTAAAACCCTTGTCGATATTGGCCACTTCACCCAAACCGCTGAAAAGCTGTACATGACTCAGCCAGGTGTCAGCCAACATATCAAAAAGCTTGAGTCAGCATGTAAACATTCGTTAATTAAGCGAGAAGGAAAAAGCTTTGAGCTGACAGAACAAGGAAGAATGGTGTATCAATACGCACTCACATTAGCCAATAATGAGGCGATGCTGGTTGAAAGCCTGAGCTTTGATAATCCATTTTCAGGTCAATGTAAAATTGCGTGTTCGGGTTCGCTGGCGTTGCGTCTATACCCCGAACTCATCACATTACAGCAGACGCACTCCGACTTGAGTATTCACCTTGAAGCCGCACCAAATCACAAGATCCTGAATGATTTACAAACGGGAGCAATCGACCTAGGCATCGTAACTCATATTCCCACGGGCAATCTTTTCCAAAGTAAAATCATTGGTAACGAGACGTTATGTTTAGTTGTACCTCGGTCATTCGACAATGAAAGAATAACCGCAGAAAAACTGATTGAATGTGGGCTCATCAGCCACCCTGATGCTAATCACTACTTATCACTCTACTTTGATTTATGTGGCGATAAAGAGCTAGAGAACCTTAATCTGGATGACATTCCACATTCCGGCCATATCAACCAACTTAGCCAGATTCTGCTTCCGGTAGCTAAAGGCATTGGATTTACGGTTATCCCTCAAGGCGCAATCGACAGTTTTTCAGAAAAAGAACAGCTGCATATTGTTTCGACCCAGTCCCCAGTCAATGAAACGTTATACATGGTACAAAAACGTCACAGAAACCTGCCCGCTCGTTATGAGACGATCGCCGACTTACTTGATCAAACGCTTTCATCAAACACTTTCAGCAAACCGAGATAGAGGATCTTAAAGAAAAGGCAGGGGATAAATAAGTGGTTAAGCCGTGCATGCTCTTAATTTAGCGAAGTGCACGGGATACTTCTGGCGTATGTGTCGCTGCTCTCTAACCATATCTTTAAAGCTAGGGCCTTTGGACAATAAAATAATCACTTCGTTTTTGTCTAGGCGCAGTACTTCGCCTTCAATTCTGATTTCACTGTCATCATGCAGATTTAAAACACCTGATAGATCTAACCCGTGGTGCACTGCCAATGGGTCATCAATCACAAAACGAATGCCTTTCTCAGACACTTCACTCACATGAAAAAGACGCTCATGAATTCTTATGATCGGCCTCGCTCGTTTTGGGTATTTTAGCCGATAATACTGGCGCTTTTGCTCTGGATTTTCACTCATATGACAACCACTCCATTCTACTTCTTATCCCTAATTATGTGAGTAATACATCCACATATGAATCAATCTATCTATTATTCTTATACTAAGGTTTCGACCTATTATCGTCTAACTTTAGCATAACGGGACCCGACTATCCAAAATACACCGACGAGTTGGCATCACCACTTCCTATCGCTATCTAGTGAATCTGTTAGTTCCACCGCTTCTAGAGTTAACATCTGTACTGTTTTATTTTTGCGAAGAGAATGACTTTCTCAATGGTTGTCCACTCTATTACTTTTTGATTCTACAACTGTTTTTTTCGATCCTTTTAAAAGCACGAAAAAAGTCTCAGAATTAGGGCGAAATCGGTTTGACGCTCATGTGATTAACTTCTAAATTTTGTTATTAAGTCTATTAACTAGGAGGTCATTGAGGATGAAAAGAGCAAGCACTGCATATCGATTACAACTCATAAAAGAGGTCGCGACACGAAAGCAACGTGAACTTTCCAACGACGTAATGGCTAACTATATTCAGCACCTACTGAACGATAGCTCCCACAAGGAAGAATGTGTCGAAAGGAATCACCGATTTAGCGGCAGTCATTTTGATGAAAGTGCCGGGGGGTGGGTTAGTGATACCTGGGGGCTAAAATAAGTGGGATCCTATTACGCCGCCTGGATGTTATAAACAAGCTTCTACAAACAAGAGCTTGGAAATAAGTTATTGTAAATAATGGTGTGCGGCGTTACTTCTCTTCTGTCATTCTTTCTTTCCTGAAAACACCAAGTATTCCGATTAAAACAGATCTTGCTGAGGGTCACTGGCTTCAATATCCGGTGATTGATCATGTTTTCCTTGCGACATTTTTCGTCGGTACCGTTGTCGACACAATTTTATAACATGAAGCTGCTGTGCCGTTGTCATCGATAACCAGTTAAAACGCTCCTCGCGATTTCGCATGCAGCCTTGGCAATACCCTTTTTCATCAGTGAGACAGACTCTTACACAAGGGCTTGGTACAGTAAAGAATTCTAATTGTTCCAAATTAACCCCTTAAATCTCGATAATTCAATATGTTAGTTAATGATTATTAAGAGCGTGTTTTAAATTAGCAAAACTGTGACGTAGAGTAAACTATGACTTAGTTCTGACAAAAACACTGTTTTATTAACTATACTTTTTTGCATTCTTAGACCGAATAGCACATTGCTTGGTCATATTTCAGTTCGGAGTTTTATATTATGAAGCTTAGTTTAAAAACGCTCGTTGTTGCTATTTCTGTTCCAGTATTGTTGGCTGCCTGTACAAATGTCAGCGAGGAAGGACAAGTCATCACTCCTAAAGATCTACAGCACCACAACTGGGAACTTGTCCAAATCGATGGGCAAGACATAGTTAAAGATAACGACCATCGACCTGTGCGCCTAGAAGTTGGGGAGAACATGACGGCTAACGGACACGCTGGCTGCAACAATTTCTTTGGACAAGCTGAACTAAACGAAAACCAGTTCCGTATTGAAAAAATGGGCATGACAATGAAAATGTGTGATGACGTATCAATGAACACTGAAATGGTTATGTCTCAAGTGCTTACGGACTGGAGCAATATGACGCTAACAAAAGACAGCCTAGTACTTGAAAATGATGCACATACGTTAACGTTCACACTACGCGACTGGGTAAACTAGACCCGACTTATATACTTAAATGTATTCGCTCAAACAAAAGAACGGTTCGCCGTTCTTTTTTCGTGTTAGAAGCCGACTTAGTAACGCTTTCGCTTCGCACGTTAGCGCTTTTCACGAACTTTAAAAAAACCCATCACTGATTGTAATTGTTGTGCCTGCGTACTCATTTCATTTGACGTGGAAGAAAGCTGAACTGAGCTTGAAGCATTCTGTTCAGTAATGACCGTGAGTTGTTTCATGGCATCGTTGATCTGCTCGATCCCTGCTGATTGCTCATCGGAAGCGTGATTGATTTCTTGAACTAAACCGGATGTTTTGTTGATCGAAGGGACAATTTGCTCCAACAACCGTCCTGCTGTTTCAGCCAAAATAACACTGTCAGAGGCAACGTCTCCGATTTCTTGGGCTGCTCTTTGGCTCCGTTCAGCTAACTTTCTCACTTCTGCTGCCACGACCGAAAACCCTTTACCATGCTCCCCCGCTCTGGCGGCTTCAATCGTTGCGTTCAATGCCAGTAGATTCGTTTGGTAAGCGATATCATCGATGATGCTTATTCTATCCGCTATTTTTTTCATCGCGATTACCGTTTGCTCAACCGCGACTTTACCCTCTTGCGCTTCAAAGGTCGCTTTAGAGGCCATATCATCCGTTACCTTAGCATTTTGAGTGTTCAATTTAATCAAAGCGGTCATGTCTTCCATTGAGTCTCTCGTTTGCTCAACACTGGAAGCCTGAGTCACAGAAGAGCGGCTCATCGAGTATGCTGTTGCGCTGACCTTTTCTGATGCACTGGCTAAGCTGTTTGATGTACTTCTTACTTCACCAATAATGCCTGAGAGTTGTTGTACCATATGCTTCATCGCTTTGAGCAATTGTCCTGTCTCATCTTCGCTGTCAATTGAGATGTTTGACGTTAAATCCCCTTTAGCGAGTCGATTGGCAATCAATACGGCTTTTCGAACAGGAACCGTAATAATTTTCGTAATAATGATGGCAAGAATAGCGCCCAAAAACACCGCGATGAAGCTGATTGCGATAACAAATGCTTTCGATTGATCATTTGAGGTCTGTAACCGAGGGCCTAGCAAATCTTGCCTCTCTTTAATGGCGAGTTTGAAACCTTCTATGAGTTTGGCGGATTGTTCTCCTACCAAATCTAGCTTTTCACTCTTTAATCGATTTCGTTCCTCAATAACCGAAACAAGCTCATTGAAGGCGGTTATATATTGCCCATTGAGTACCGTTGCCTTGTCAATGATGGCACGATGCCTTGGGTTATTGGTTTGATGTGTTATTTGACCGAATGTGCGTAAATAGTGTTTGAATTCATTTTGCACCCGAACGACATCTTTTGAGTCATTACCATTGAGGAATTGACTCACATACAGCCTAGCCAACAGCAGATGGCGCATTGATTGCGAAACATCGTAGGCCTCATCCATATTACCGTCTTCTTTACTGCCAACGAGTAATGCCGTGATGTGTGTTTCTATCTCTGGGCCAAGTTTGTTCAGCGTTTCATGCACTAAAACATGTCGACGCTCAATTTTCTCGATAATTTGATTAAAGGTGACGTCATAAGTCTGTAAATGCTTTTCTACACGCTCAAAAATGGCCTTGTCTTCTTTGGTTAAAGCTTCATTCTGAGCTTCGACCATTAAACCGGTTAATGTATCAAAACGAGTTTGCTGCTCATCTAAAAACAGCTCATCTGAACTATCAATGTATTTTAACGCCGCTAAACGTACACTTAATAAATTAGCTTGTACTCGGCCTGCGTTATTGGTGTTTCTAGCCAGTGAACGATAATCTGCGAATCCCGATGAAGCGGTTTGAAGCGCATTAAAAGCAAGATATGCCGTGATCATCAGAAGCAGCAAGACTGATGCAAAACCAAGCCCTAGCCGCATTCCAATTTTCATATTTCTAAACATTAAAACCACCCCACGGAGAGCAGAACTCAATCCTCATTAACCTTATGTCCTTTTAGAGCAGCGACTACAAGGGAAATCCCTCAGTTTTAAAAAGAATACCTGAATGACAGGTGTTCATTGACAAAACGGGCTGATTTCACTCTCTATTCAATACCTATGTACTACAACAATATTAGAACGATCCTAGGCAATTGCATGGTTTAAAGAGGTTTAAAGTCAATGTTGGCGACAAAAGACGCGGCCATTACAGAACAAAATGCCGGGTTCTTGTCGGCACTTGGCCACACTTTTCATTTAATTCTATCTTTACTGTAATCTTTTTTGCTCTTTACGGGTCTCTAGAAACATCGCTTACACACCCTAATTCATTAACTGGGCTGTTCTGGATACATTTACGACAATCATTAAGTAAATAGTATTGATAAATGAATGAGATAGATTAGTATTTCTAGTTAATGGAACATAAAAACTTCACTGGTATTATTTAACATGGATAAGGTTATGAAGACGCTACTTAGTACGATGTTACTAACGACGGCCACATTGGCAACTCAAGCTCTGGCAACAGATTGGACAACGATTGAATCCCAAGCAAAAGGGCAAACGGTCTATTTCCATGCCTGGGGTGGAAGTCAAGAGATCAACCGCTATATTCAATGGGCGGGATCAGAGCTTGCCGAACAATATGACGTTACACTGAAACACGTTAAAGTGACCGATATTGCTGAAACAACAACGCGACTGATTGCGGAAAAAGCCGCAGGGAAAAACGAAGGCGGCAGTGTCGATATTGTTTGGATCAATGGAGAGAACTTCAAATCCATGAAAGACAACCAACTTCTATTTGGTCCTTTCACGCAATCACTGCCAAATTGGCAATATGTCGATAAGTCACTCCCTGTTGACGTGGATTTTTCGGAGCCAACTCTTGGATTGGAAGCCCCTTGGGGTGTCGGTCAGTTGGTCTTTATTCATGACAGCAAAACATTAAACAACCCACCTAAATCCTTTGCTGAGATGCTCAATTACGCAAAAGCATTCCCTAATAAGGTCAGTTATCCTCGCCCCCCTGAATTCCACGGGACAAGCTTTCTTAAAGCACTGCTCATCGAGTTGACCGATAATGATCCTGCGCTAGCCAAACCGGTTTCCGAGAGTGATTTTAATGCCGTCACAGAATCTCTCTGGTCTTATCTCAACGAATTACACACTGTCGCTTGGCGTGGAGGAAAACAATTTCCAGCGGGCACAACGGAAACCATTCAATTGTTGGATGACGGCCAACTGGATTTAGCGATCAGCTTCAACCCGAATTCCGTCTTTTCTTCTCAAGCTAGCGGTAAACTCGCGATGTCGACGAAAGCCTATGCCATGGACGCCGGAGCCCTGTCTAATATTCATTTCCTAGCGATCCCATGGAACTCGAATGCGAATGCTGGTGCGCAAGTTGCGATTAACTTTTTACTGAGCCCTGAAGCTCAATCGAGAAAAGGGGATTTGTCAGTATGGGGCGATCCATCTGTATTGAGCAGCCAGTACCTAACAGGAAGCGCAAAAAACACCCAGCAGTTTAAGTCCGTCTCTGAACCTCACCCTAGTTGGCAAGCCGCTCTTGAAAAAGCTTGGCTTGAACGCTACGGAAACTGATTCTAGATGTTGAGAGCGCTGTACCCTTTCATTATCCTGATCTGTTTTATTCCGACTATCCCTGGGGTAGTCGGTGTGATCGCTTCTTCTTTTAGCTATATACCGCCGATCAACATGCACACTCTCTCTTTTCTTGGGTTTCAGTGGGTATTTGAATGGCAAGGTGTCTGGCAGTCCATTGGGCTCTCTTTGTTTTCAGCACTGGCCAGTAGCTATCTTGCTGCATTGCTTTCTTTTGCAATCTTATTGTCTTGTTGGGGAAAGCCGTTTTGGAATAAGATTGAGTTAGCACTCTCACCGCTGCTCGCGCTTCCCCACGTTGCTTTTGCGATTGGCTTTGCTTTTCTTTTCGCTCCGACAGGCCTAATTTCCCGAGTACTCTTCAATTCTGTTGGCTATGACGTGAATCAGCAAACGGTCAATGATCTTCCTTTGTTGGTGAACGACCCGTATGCCATTGGTCTTGTGGTTATGCTTGCTCTAAAAGAAATTCCTTTCTTGTTATTGATGAGCATGTCGATACTCAAACAAATGAATGTCGACCAATTAGAAAAGGTGACCGCTTCGTTGGGGTATAACCGCGCTCAAACATGGTGGAAATGCATTTTTCCCCAGTGGATTAGGAAAATGCGCTTTCCTTTACTGGCGGTGCTTGCTTACAGTCTATCGGTTGTTGATATTGCTCTGATCATTGGCCCGACTAACCCACCGACATTTGCGGTACTGGTTTGGCAATGGTTTAGTGACCCAGACTTAACGTTACTCCCCCGCGCAGCCGCTGGCGCCATGGTTTTGTTTCTATTAGCGTCATTATTAATGGGGTTTGCTCGCTTATTTGAATGGGTATTCATTCATGGGCTACGAGGTTGGCAGTTCTCAGGGCGGTATGGACAATCGTTAGGCGGAAAACCTGTATTGGTCGCGGTATTCGCCTTATCGATGTTAATCATCCCTTTAACGGTCGTGTGGAGCTTCGCTCAGCGATGGCGATTCCCGGATTTACTGCCTAGCAACTTTACGACTCGTTATTGGCAATATGAATGGTTTGGCCTTTTAGGCAATATTCTACAAAGCCTGACGCTCGCGCTTGCCTGTGCTTCGATGGCTTTAATGCTTGCCGTGATTGCTCACGAGTATCGCCTGAAACATCGTTGGGCACTGTCGGACTACCTCATCGCCATTCCAATGTTGATTCCACAACTGTCTATTTTATTTGGCATCCAGATCATCACCTTGTATATCAATCAAAGCAGTTACTTCCTTTGGACTCTTTGGTCTCATGTGTTTTTCGCCTTTCCTTTTGTCTATTTGTCTCTCGATGGCGCTTGGCGCAGCTATAATAGTAACTTAACGAAATCGGCTTTAAGCCTTGGAAAACACCCTATTAGTGTTTGGTGGAAAATAAAAATGCCCCTTCTCTTTCCCAGTCTGATTTTTGCTTGGGCGATTGGTGCCAGTGTCAGTTTGGCTCAATATCTACCTACATTAATGCTAGGAGCAGGTCGAATTACCACGGTTACCACGGAAGCGGTTGCTCTTTCGAGCGGTTTTGACCGACGAGTCACTGCAATTTATGCGCTATGGCAAATGCTGTTGCCCTTACTCTTTTTCTCTGCTGCAATTCTATTAAGTCGATTTAGCGTTCGCTCTCGTAAACTCTCTAATAAAGGTCTATTACCGAATGAGTCTTTGTCTCAAAAACCTTTCCATCATTAAAAAGAATGGCGAACCTCTATTTTCGTCTATCACTATGACTATCCATAATGGCGAGATCCTTACTCTCATGGGCCCTAGTGGTTGTGGAAAATCGACCCTGTTAGATCTTGTTGCGGGCCATCTTTCAAATGAATTTACTTATGATGGCCAGGTAACCCTTAACGGGAAAGATCTGTCTCAGCTTGAGGCACATAAACGTGACGTGGGCATTCTGTTTCAAGATGATTTGTTGTTTCCGCATCTCTGTGTTTGGGAAAACCTGGCTTTTGCTTTACCTAATCACATAAAAGGCGCAGCCCGAAAGAAGCAGGCATTGGAAGCCCTTGAAGCCATTTCCCTGACTCAATTGGCCAACGCACTACCAGATCAAATATCTGGCGGCCAACGCGCTCGTATTAGCCTAACTCGCATGTTATTGGCTAAACCCAAACTCGCGTTGCTCGATGAACCATTCAGTAAGCTCGATAAAGAGTTGCGAGGTCAATTTCGAGACTGGGTCATTAGTGAACTCAGCAACGCCAACATACCAACATTGATGGTTACGCACGACAAAGAAGACGTGCCACCAAACAGTAAGGTGTATAGCTGGCCTTGGGAGACGCATCATGCTTGATAGTCTTAGCATCAAAATCATTCGATGGCCGTTAGCAACCGCAGCAAAAGGACTAAATCGCGTCGGCATTACTGCCAATCAGACAACTTTATTCGGATTTTTCATTGGTTGCCTAGCTCTGCCCGCTTTGGCTCTAGAGCAATATCACCTGGCTTTGTTTCTGATTGTTATTAACCGCGTTTGTGATGGACTTGATGGCGCACTCGCACGGATTCAGGGGATAAGCGATGCAGGCGGGTTTCTCGACATCAGTTTAGATTTCATTTTCTACTCGCTTATCCCATTTGGGTTCATCTTAGCCAACCCTGATCAAAACGCGATTGCCGGAGCTTTTTTAATTTTTTCGTTCATCGGGACGGGAACAAGTTTCTTAGCCTTTGCTGTGATGGCGGGCAAGCGAGGAATTGAAAACCCAGTGTATAAACATAAATCGCTGTATTACATGAGCGGGTTGACTGAAGGGACAGAAACCATCGCGTGTTTCATTACCTTCTGTTTGTTCCCAATGCACTTCGCTCTCATCGCTTATATTTATTCAGCTGCGTGTTGGTTTACGACCGCCAACCGTATCTACTCGGGGTTCCATACTCTGAATGAAACCAAATAAAAAAGTAGCGCTAAAGAGCGCTACTTTTTTATGCATCATACGTGCTACCAACGCCATGATTTAACTGAACACAAGCGCTTTTAGACACGCTTCAGGGTCTGTATCAATAAACTCTGGAGGGTTGTCCAATCGATACTGAAATGAAAGGCTTGGCGCTTCTTCTTTCATGCTATCAACAAGGAATTCACTGTTCACAACAGGCGAATTAACGCACGCAAGAACTTCACCACCTTCCGTTAAAAGATCAGGCAGTCGGCGTAAGATTTTCTTGTAATCCTTAGTTAAGGCGAAGCTGCCTTTTTGAAACGAAGGCGGGTCAATGATGATTAAATCATACTGTCCCATCTTCTTGATCTTTCCCCAAGACTTGAAGATGTCATAGCCAAGGTAGTTGACTGACCGCGCGTCATGCTCATTCAATCGGTGATTTTCACGCCCCTTGCTCAGTGATGATTTCGACATATCGACGTTCACCACTTTGGTCGCGCCACCTTCTATTGCCACAACGGAAAAACCACAGGTGTAAGCAAACAGATTAAGCACATTTTTTTTCTCAGATCGTTCTTTTACCCATTCACGACCTAAGCGCATGTCTAAGAATAAACCAAAGTTCTGGTTTCGGCCGATGTCCAATTGATACTTTAACCCACTTTCTGTCACGACAGGCCTAGACTCTAACTCGCCAACTAAAACTTCAGAAGGCGCACCGTCGGTATATCGATGTTGAACAACGATGCAAGAACCAGACTTCTCTAGCCAGGGCGACGTTTGGGTAAACGCTAACAAACCATTTTTTAGGCTCATTAGGAACGCGTCATCCACCGACTTAAACAAGCTAACGATCATCTGACCTTGTAGCCAGTCACAGGTCATCTGTTCAAGTCCTTGCCAGTTGTGTCCTCTACCATGAAAAAGGCGACGCAATTCATTCGGCGCTTGTGCGAGTTCAGATTCGATATGTTCAAAAAAAATCGGTAGTTGTGAAACCTGCATATTCTTCTCTATCAATATTTAATTATTAGTTAAGTTATTTTTTGTCTTATTTTGGCTTAGGGCTATTTTTAAGCTTTGGCCAAGCCAACAAGTCGGGCTTTAGCCATGTTGCAATGCCTTCACTCACAATTGGCTCATGCCACTTCTCACCTAACGTAGAATACTCTCTGGGATCGCAAACAAACTGAAACTCTAGCGCCTTATATGTGAAGTTAAGAGCAAAGGCATGGAGGTAGCCACGATCTGCTTGACTACTGGCATTGTAAATCGAATCACCAACAATACTAGAGCCAACAGAATTAAGAGCGACACGTATCTGATGAGTTTTGCCTGTATGAGGTTTACATAAGAATAGGCGCTCACCAGGCTCACCAGGCAGGGACATAAACTGTGTAATTGCTGGGTTATTTTGAGACTTAGTCAATTTCCAGCTTGATCGACGAGAGCGTTCCATATCCCCAATAATAAGACCCTGTTTCTTCTTGGGTTTTTTACTGCTAATTGCGAGATAAAACTTCGCGACCTCTCGGTTAGCAAAGGCTTTGGAGAGTGAGCTAGCGCTTTCTTTGTTTCGCCCTAATAGCAGAATCCCTGATGTCATCTTGTCCAGTCGGTGTACTAAATACAACTGATCATCGCCACTTTGGCGTCCAACTTCTTGAAGAAGCATGGTATCACCATCGTCTTTGTGGACAGACACATTTGGGTGTTTGTTGATAACAAGAAAATCTGTATGGGTATAAAGTATATCGAACATCAGGCTAGCTCCATTTTCGAGTTGGAGTATACCCAGTATCACGTAGGATGCCAGTGGTAGTTGACGTTCCACCTCTGTCTATCCCATATGCACTGCTAAAAAACAAAAAGCGAGAAACAAATCAATGCTTCTCGCTTTTCAATTCAATAAAGCCAGCGATAAAGCTGGCTCTATGGAAAACTTACAACTTCTTAGAAATGAAGCCAGATACTACGATAACGCCTAAGCCAATCAGCATGATTGCACCTTTACCGCTATCAAAGCCTGCCTTGATACCTGCGATAGCAACAATCGCTACAGCAAAAGGAATCACGTACTTCACTAGGTTGTACCAAAGACCGAATAGAGGGAATTTGACCGTACCGTCGTTAGTGATTTCTTTTTCTAGATCTTCACGGTTAAGTCTCCAACCCGCAAAGATACATATCAGCATACCGCCAACCGCTAGGAAGATTTTATCTGTTAGTAGGTCAAATACATCGAACGCACCTGTACCAAACAGTTGAGGACCTAAGCCACCTAGAGAAATTGAAGAGAACACACACAACACAGCCATTACTGTCGCTGCAAGCCCTACGGCTGAAGAACGCTTCAAACCTTTCTCATCGATTAAGTACGATACAACCACTTCAAGTAGAGATACTGAAGATGTTAGAGCTGCAACACTTAGACCAACGAAGAACATCAGTGCGAACATCAAGCCAACTGCGCCCATTTCAGCAAATAGCTGAGGAACAACAACGAACACTAGACCTGGGCCAGCTGCTGGTGCCATACCAAATGCGAACATTGCAGGGAACATTGCAACACCAGCAAGGATAGCAACACTGGTATCCATCGCCGTAACCATAGCGGTCGTTTGAACTAGGTTCTCTTTCTTCTTCAGGTAGCTACCGTATGTGATCATACAACCCATACCTAGGCTTAGAGAGAAAAACGCTTGCCCTAGAGCAGCCAACACTACGCTACTGTCTACCTTTGAAAAGTCTGGTTTGAATAGGAACTCTAGACCCGCGCTTGCGCCCGGTAGCATCATTCCCTTAACAGAAACGATAATTAGGATGATGAATAGCATAGGCATTAAAATTTTGCCTGCTTTTTCGATACCACCAGAAATACCGCGAGCAACGATAGCGATGTTTAGAAGTAGGTAAAGACCCATCCACATCAACGGCTCAATTGGGTTTGAGATAAACGCACCAAAGCTATCACCGATCGCTTCAGGGGCACTCAATAGACCCGTTGACAGTTTGTAGATGTAAGCAATTGCCCAACCACCAACAACTGGGTAGAAACCCATGATCAATAGACCACTGAAAACACCAATTACGCCGACGAACGACCAACGTCTGTCTGTCGATTTAAAAGCACCTACCGCTGAAACACCGGTCTTACGACCAACGGCAAATTCCGTTAGCATGACGCTGAAACCGATAAAGATCACAAACAGAAGGTAAATTAAAACAAACGCACCGCCGCCGCTTTCACCTGCTGTATACGGAAATTTCCAAATATTACCTAGGCCTACGGCTGAACCTGCCGCTGCCATTACGAATCCAAGTTTCGACCCCCAGGTATCACGGGGTGCTGTGGTTGTATTAGTCGCCACGTTATCTCCAAATCTTTAGTTGTGTTTGTCTTATTTGGCGTCCAAAAGGTTGAGTGTAAAGTTAGCGTGTAAACTAAAATATACAACCTACAAAGGTTATGTGACGCTCATGCCTAGCAAGTAAACCAGTTTGCGATTAAAATTGGAACCCCACAAAGTATAAATTACGGCCTACAATCCCAATTTGCAGTTTATCTGTTGCATTTTTAGCCAGCCATATTCCTCTAATTCTATTTATCACTAAAATTTAACAATATTATACTGTTACTAATTTCATATTAGTGCATTTACACGTTTCTATATTATTAGATTCCCATTACTATCAAACTTCTCTCATTCAATGTTGTGTGTATATGGATAAGTTTTATCACTTTCTTACGCTAGCAAGTATTGGCATTTACTGGTTTCTAGTCGCTGGTGTTACTTTACGAATTGTCCTGAAAAGGCGGGCTGTTAGTGTTTCGCTAGCTTGGCTTATGATCATTTACATTGTTCCTGTTGTCGGCGTAGCTTGCTATTTTCTTTTCGGCGAGCTCAATTTAGGCCGTAAACGTGCGGAACGAACCAAAGAGATGTTTACCCCCTTTCAGCATTGGTTTCGTCAATTGAATCACTGCCAAGCGCACCTTCCAGAGTCACTCGATGGGCACATCTCCAAAATTGACGAGCTGTGCAATAACCGTATGAGCATACCTGCCCTTGTCGGCAATTCTTTGTCTTTACAAAACTCACCTGACGAGATTCTTCATTCGATTATTGAAGATGTAGAAAAAGCGCAACATAGCATCAGTATGGTTTTCTATATCTGGCACCCAGGCGGTCTGGCTGATTCGGTTGCAAGTGCCCTTATTCAAGCCGCTAAGCGAGGGGTTAAAGTTAAACTGCTGCTCGATTCTGCTGGAAGCCCACGCTTTTTCAAAAGCCCTTGGTGCCGGATGATGAAAGATTCAGGTATTCAAGTGGTTCAAGCTTTAGAAGTCAGCCCATGGCGAATGTTTCTACGCCGTCTTGATCTTCGCCAGCACCGCAAGATTATTGTCATCGATGATACTATTGCGTACACAGGTTCAATGAATCTTGTCGATCCCGCTTTTTTCAAACAAAGCGCCGATGTCGGGCAATGGATTGATATCATGATTCGCATTACTGGCCCGACGGTTAACGTTTTATCCGCGATTCATAGCTGGGACTGGGAAGTTGAAACAGGCCAACGTCACTTACCCAAACAGCCGGAATGCACAATTCAGCCCAATGAACAACAAAACCCCGTTCAAGTGGTTCCTTCAGGCCCTGGTATGCCAGAACACTTGATCATGCAAGTTCTCGCTTTAGCCATGCATCAGGCGAATCATTCGGTCAAAATTACTACCCCTTACTTTGTTCCTAGTAACGATTTACTTGAGACCATAAAATTAACCGCTCAGCGTGGTGTTTCCGTTGATATCATCATCCCTCATAAAAATGATTCAATCATGGTTAAGTGGGCATCGCGTGCCTTTTATGGCGATCTGCTCGACGCGGGGGTGAACATTCATGAGTTTCATGGGGGGTTGCTGCACACCAAATCGGTCGTTATTGATGACCATTTCTGCCTTGTCGGAACCGTCAATATGGATATGCGCAGTTTGTGGCTCAATTTTGAAGTGACCTTAGCCGTGCAAGATCCAGCGTTTACTAAAGAAATGTCGTGGCTTCAACAGCAATATATTGAGCAGTCGTATCCTGTTGACCAAGAAAAGTGGCAAGAACGCCCACTTCACCATAGATTCTTAGAACGAGCCTTCTTTTTATTCAATCCGCTTCTTTAAAAGCGCTTTAGGGGTTGAAACCAATAGCAACTCCATGCTTTAAATAGCGTTATCAAAATTCGTAGACAAGGAACTGATATGTCAAAGGGGAAACAGACCCAGCTCATCACCGCTGGGCGAGATAAGAAATGGACCAATGGTGTGGTTAACCCTCCGGTACAACGTGCATCAACCATCGTATTTGATACCGTTGCTGAAAAAAATGCGGCAACATTGAACAGAGCGAATAAAACGCTTTTCTACGGACGCCGAGGAACAAATACACACTTTGCGTTCCAAGATGCAATGACAAAACTAGAAGGTGGTGCGGGATGCGCACTTTATCCTTGTGGAACCGCCGCAATATCAAACGCCATTTTATCGTTTGTTGAAACTGGCGATCACATTTTGATGGTCGACACTTGCTACGAACCGACTCGTGATTTTTGTAATACTATTATGAAAAAAATGGGCGTTGAAACCACCTACTACAACCCACTTATCGGTGAAGGTATTCGCGATCTTATTCAGCCAAATACCAAGATATTGTTTACCGAGTCCCCAGGTTCTGTAACGATGGAAATTCAAGATATACCCACGTTATCGCGCATTGCACACAAGCACGATATCATCGTTATGCTCGATAATACTTGGGCAGCGGGTGTTAACTTCTCGCCGTTTGAATACGGTGTCGATATTTCCATACAAGCGGCGACTAAATACATCGTTGGGCATTCCGATGTCATGTTAGGGACCGCAGTCGCGAATGAAAAGCACTGGCCTCAACTTAGAGAGCAAAGTTATTTGATGGGCCAATGCGTGTCACCGGACGACGCTTACTTGGCACTACGAGGGATACGGACACTGGATGTTCGTTTGCGACAGCACGCTGAAAATAGCTTGACCATCGCCAAATGGTTAGAAAGTCACCCTGACGTCGATCATGTCCGTCATCCGGCGCTTGCTTCCTGCCCTGGCCATGAGTTCTTTGAAAGAGATTTCACTGGCGGTAACGGCCTGTTCTCTTTTGTTCTAAAAGAGTCTCACCCTAAGGCAACCACAGAACTGCTCGATGGAATGCGTCATTTCAGCATGGGATATTCATGGGGTGGGTTTGAAAGCCTGATTTTAGCGAACGAACCTAGAAGCTTTAACAGTTTACGTACCGTTGCGAACCCAAACTTTGAAGGGACTTTGATTCGTATTCATGTGGGCCTTGAAAACGTAGATGATTTGATTGACGATCTAAAATCTGGCCTCGAGCGCTACAAGCAAGCAGTGGCGTCAGCTCAATAATCTAAACTTTGCTCCACTTGCAAGCTTTGATCCACTTGCAAGCTCTGAGCTGCGGAATCGAAGAATGTGCCTTTCGACTCGTTAATTCAGTCGAAAGGCTAAAATTGCCAATGTCTGTGTTTCTTCCTCATCCTATATCGCCTGTTGTTTACCACTTGTTGTCTTTCAGTGATGGCTAACGCTGATATTGGGGGCAATCAATAAGATGATCGTTGACCATTCCCATCGCTTGCATAAATGCATAACAGATCGTTTCGCCAACAAATTTAAAACCATTCTTTTTTAGAAATTTGCTCATGGCTGTCGATTCTGCGGTGAAAGCGGGCACTTGATCCACGGATGTCCACCCATTGACTCGTGGCTGACCTTCTACAAACTGCCAAAGTGCGTTTGATAATGAGCCATATTCCTGCTGCAGTTTCATTGTGGCGCGTGCATTATTGTAAACCGATGCTATTTTTCCTTTATGTCTCACGACGTCATAGCTTTCAATAATCCTTGCTACATTCGATTCGTCTAGCTCGGCAAGTTTTTGTATGTCGTAGTTTAGAAAAGCAGAACGATAGCCTTCCCTCTTTTTCAAAATGGTGATCCAACTCAACCCGGCTTGTGCACCTTCCAGCGTAATAAACTCAAAAAGAACGCGATCGTCATACACAGGGCGTCCCCATTCTTCATCATGGTACGCCTTTTCCAAAGGATGGTTCAGTGCCCAAGCACACGTTTCATTTGCCATTACTCTTTCTCCTTCTCCTTAAAGCAACAAAGCAATAAAGCAATGCCCCTGAAATATCAGAGGCATTGAGTGTCTATATGTCTTTTCTAGGGTGAATCAATCCACCCATTAGTAACCGTTAAATCTTGTTCGGTATTTTGAGTCCATGAAAGAGTCGATACAGCACAGGCACTACGATAAGCGTCAATACGGTTGCAAACCCTAAGCCAAACATAATTGTGACGGCCATCGGTTTAAAGAAGATATCAGGCAACAATGGAACCATACCCAAGATCGTCGTGACCGCTGCCATGCAAACAGGTCGCACACGGCTAAGGGCCGCGTCTACCACAGCAACGTAAGGCTCTTTTCCTGTGCGCATTTCTATTTCAATTTGATCAAGCAATACAATCCCGTTTTTCAACAGCATACCGGACAGACTCAAGAACCCAAGCAGCGCCATAAAACCAAAAGGGGTATTCAAGGCGAGCAAGCCCGTTGTTACCCCTATGATCGCTAACGGTACAGTAAGCCAAACAATCAACGGCTCTTTCACTGAGTTAAATAGGAAGACCGTGATAAGGAACATAAACAAGTAGCCCAATGGCATCGTGGTAAACAATGACTCTTGCGCATCACGAGAAGATTCATATTCCCCACCCCACTCTAGAAAATACCCTGGCGGCATATCTATCGCTTCAATTTGTGGCATTAACCTTTTTTGTAACGTAGACGCCGTCTCTTCACCTAGAATGTCTGGGTCGGCCATCACAGTAAGGACACGCTTACGGTTTTTGCGCACTATGATTGGGTCTTCCCAACGTAGCTCATACCCAAGTGTGATTTGCTGTAAAGGAATGTATTCACTGAGTACAGGGCTCCACATTTTCATGCCTTCAATATTACGAATATCAACCCGTTCATCTTCCGGCAATCGGGTCACTATCGGCATTAGCGTCGTGCCATCTCGATAAACCCCGACAGACTTACCTGAAAACGACATGGACAAGAAATCGTCAACATCCGATTTTGTGATACCGTAACGTCGAGCCTGGCTTTCGTTAAATTGAGGCTCTAAGACTTTTGTTCGCTCACGCCAATCGTGACGTACATTGGTTGCATTTGGGTCGGCAGACATAATCTCTGAAACCTGCGCCGCCAGCCCTCTTAGAATAGTCGGATCTGACCCCACTATTCGCGCTTCAATTTTCGCGCCACCACCAGGACCGAGTTCTATCTGCTTGAGCTTGTAACTGATTTCTGGGAAATCAGACTCAACATACTGACGGAACGCTTCCATAAGATTGTGCAAGGCTTCGTAATCATCAACACGAGTGGTGATTTCTCCATAACCTGCGTAACTTTTCTCTGGTGCATAAGTCAGCATGAAACGCTGTAAACCTTTACCCGCTGTGGTCGTCACATGTTCAACATGATCTTGCTCTGATAGCCAAGACTCTAAAACCTTGAGCTTGGTATTGGTGGCGCGGATATCCGTACCTTCAGGTAACCAAATGTCAGCTTGAAACATCGGAGTCGTTGATGAAGGGAAGAAGGATTGCTTCACCATGGTGAAACCATAAAGGCTAACACCTAACCCCACAACCAATACAATCACAGTTAACCAAGCGCGATTCATACAAAACTCTAGGAAGTTTTTGTAGGCAACAAACACAACCCCATTGTATGGATCACTGTTCTCATCGCCCTCTGGAAGCTTTTGCCCTTTGAAAAACATATCAGCAAAAAACGGCGTCAGTGAAATAGCGGTAAACCAACTGAGCATCAACGAGATCAGCAACACCGTGAACAGGGTGCCACAATATTCGCCAGTGGCATCTTCAGAAAGCCCAATCGGCGCGAATGCCGTCACCGCGATAATAGTAGCACCGAGTAGTGGCCATTTCGTCTGTGTAACAATATCAGTGGCGGCTTGGGTGCGGGTTCGTCCTTTTTGGGTGCCGATGAGTATTCCTTCAACCACCACAATGGCATTGTCCACCAGCATCCCTAGCGCAATCACCAACGCACCCAATGAGATACGTTGCAAATCGATCTTGAAATACTGCATGAATATAAAGGTGCCGAAGACGGTCAGTAAGAGAATCAGACCAATCAATAACCCGGACCTTAAGCCCATAAAAAACAACAGCACGATGATGACGATCGCAACCGCTTGGCCAAGACTGACAACAAACCCACTTACCGATTTGTCCACTTCCTTGGGTTGACTGTATATCTCTGCTATCTGCACGCCAACAGGCTGCTGGTACTTTAACTCGGCTAAGCGCCGATCAAACCGTTCACCGACTTCAACCACGTTAACACCGGTTGCAAAAGAAACACCAATATTAAGCGCGACATCGCCGTTATAGTTAATAATATTACTCGGTACTTCCTGGTAACCACGGGTGATTTTGGCAACATCACGTAAATAAATAAGCCCTGAAGCGCCATTTTCATTAATGATTAAATCACCAAGTTGCTCAACATTTTCGAACTCGCCCGTAGGATGAATTCGAATGTATTCATCGCCGATTCTTATAGCACCTGCATCCGACACTAGGTTCTGTGTTGAAAGTAAGTTGAATACCGTTGCCGGCGCCAAGCCAAGGCTACTCATTCGAGTCATCGATATTTCAATGAATACCTGCTCTTGCTGTTGCCCAGAGACGGAGATTTTGCTCACGCCATCAACTAACTCTAGCTCTCGTCTTAGGTAATCTACATAATCCAGCAGCTCTTTATAACCGTACCCATCCCCTGTCACCGCGAGCAAAATACCGTAAACGTCACCAAAGTCATCGATGACTTTAGGAGCGCCCACCCCTGGTGGTAATGACCCTTGCAGATCATTGACCTTTCGACGCAACTCATCCCAGATCTGCGGCAAGTCATCTGGGCCATAATTGTTCTTCATCGTCACCGTTATTTGTGACAACCCTCGGCTGGAAATCGAATTAACTTCATCCACATAAGTAAGCTGTTGAATGGCTTTCTCTAAAGGATAAGTCACCTCTTCTTCGACTTGCTGAGGAGTCGCACCTGCATACTGAGTCACGACCATAGCGTCTTTGATCGTAAAGGCAGGATCTTCAAGACGACCTAACCCAAAAAAGGCAGACACGCCTCCAATCAAAAAGATCAGTGAAATCATCCAGCTGATGACTTTATTCTTGATAAAATAAACCGCGATTCCTTTTTCTTCTTCATTCGTTTGGTCGGGTATCGCTTGCTTCAAATCACTCATTAAATGCTACCTCTGAAATCACGTTCACTTTCATTCCCTCTCGCAATTTAGAAAGTCCTGCAACAACGACGACGTTAGTTTTGTCTAGCCCATCGAGTACTTTAAATGAGTTTTGCGATGCTTTGCCTAATGTGACTTTTTGTTTTGTTACCGTATTGTCACTTTGTAAAATCCACACGTATTTATTGTCTCTTTCTAAGGCATCCCCATCCCCATTAAAGATCGCTTCTACAGGGACAGAAGCCCCGACGCTGATACTATGCCCAAGGCCCTCACCCATGGCGGCAACTTCAACAGCCATACCGTCGAGGATATATTCGCTTTCTGGCATCGGCATAGACAATGTGGCAGTGAATGTACCTGTTGCCGGATCCGGCTCGGTGGTAAATTCTTTTACTGATGCCTCATATTCATTGCCACTAGGCACTCTGACGACCGTTTGAATCGACTCTACAACCTGGCGAGTTGGCGCATTGACGTAAAGCCTATCTGGTAACTGTATGAGTATCTCTACTGTTTCAACACTGTGTATGTTGACAATGTGCTGCCCAACTTGAACATTTTCAAATTGGTCAGTATTAACTCGAGAAATAACGCCATCAACAGGGGCTTTAAGCTGGGTGAACGACAGTCTTAATTTCGCCAACTCTAATTCGGCCAAGGCTATTTGTCTTTGCGCCGCAATCTCATCAAATTGTGACTTAGCCAAAAGCCCTTTGTTAACGAGGGGTTTGGAACGATTAAACTGATTATTCACAACGGTAAATCGAGCCTGAGCGTTGTCGACATCAAGCTGATAATCGGTGGGATCTAGCCTAGCAATCAATTGCCCTTTCTTAACTCGGTCCCCTTCTTTTACGCTTAACTGGCTGATTTCGCCTGATACTCGAAAGCTCAAATGAGAGCGCTCTGCCGCATTTGCCACAGCGGGGAAGTAAAGCGATTCTGTCACTTCAGAAATCGATAGATCAGCAACCCTAACGTTAAGAGGAGCCATTTCAGTCTTTACAACGGTATCTTTACATCCCACCAAAACGATACTGAATGCGAACAAGCCAACTGTTTTCCATTGTTTCATCATTACAGCCCTCTCTCCTTAACCCACTCTCGGACTTTGATGCCACTTTCAATGCCACCAACGCCAGATACGATGATTTGATCACCATCATTTAAGCCAGAGAGTACTTCTCGCTTATCATTCACTTCAACCGTTGCTTTCTCTGTTAGACCCGATGGTGTAACACGCCATACTCGTGTTTTTCCATCTTCTTCAAACAGTGCAGATGATGGGATTCGGGTAGATTGACCCGCATCAACGATGGCTCGGACACGGCCTGCCATTCCAGGAAGAATACCGACATCCTTTGGCCGTTCCATCACCATCGTCACTTTATAAGCCCCCGTGTTCCGGTCTGCTTCTGTGTCTATTTCTTGAAAGAGAAGCGGATAACTCGTGTCGGGGAAAGCATCAAACGTCATGGTGACACTAGGGTTAAGATCTTGCGAAAAACGGTTCAACAGATGATCAGGTAACTGAAACACCACTTTCAGCAACTGGTTCGTTTGAATGTTCATTACCCCTGTTTTCTCGCTCACAAATTCAAAGTTTTGAGCTGGGGAAAGTGAAATGGTGCCGTCATAGGGCGCGATCAGTGTAGTGTATCTAAGATTTGCTTTCGCTTGAGAGAGGATAGCTCGCGCAGAATTGTGATTCGCTTTGGCTTGGTCAAAGTCTTGTTCTGACACTACTTTATCAATATGCAACTTTTTGTAACGTTCAAACTGCACGTCAGCCAACATGAAATTGGCTTGGGCTTGCTTGGCCAGTAAGGCGTATTCATCTGGGTTTAAAGCCGCTAACTGCTCACCTTTTTTGACATTTTGCCCGGCAGTTACATCAATCGATTGCAGTTGGCCAGGAACCCTAAAAGTCAATATCGCTTTATCACCCGCTTCGGTTGTCGCGGGGAAAGTGCGTTCAAACTGGTTATTACCAACCGATACTGTGAATAATTTTGCAGGCCGTGATTCCGGCTCAGGTACAGGAGGAAGATCTTTACCACAACCACTTAAGATTGCGCTAAAGACAATGAGATAAATATACTTTGCCATGTGTAGCACCCAACAGAATCATTTAGTTACAAAGATAGTTGAATACCCTGATGGATACCAGTGAATAATCGGTTAATTCATTGAAATCAAATGAGTAGAGAGTGGTATTTGATGCCACTCTCATTATTGATTAAAGATTTTTAAACTCGCGGTTGACTTTAAACGCATCAGAGGTGACGTAGGCCTCCATTTTTCCTAATTTCCCTCCCAGTGTATCAAAATCACTTTCTAACGTTTTTAGCAGTTCACTGGCACTCTTGCCTTGTTGCCAAGGCTTACTTTTTAGCTTGTGCTCTTGTTGAGTTTTGATGTCTTGAGAATAATTCACCGGCTGTTTCTCAATCATCAGTGTCATCGCGACATAAGCCAGGAGAACCAGAAATCCAGCACCAAGTAATGCCGCAGATATGACTAGGATTCGAATCAACCAAACCTCGACACTGAAGTAGTTCGCTAAACCAGCACAAACGCCGGTCAGTTTACTATTTTGAACATCTCTGTAGAGTTCGCGTTTAGTCATAAGATGATCTCCAATTGGGGGACTCAGCATCTAGAATTCTCTCTAACGTCACCACTCTAGATTGCAGCTTTTCTGCTTGCTCTGACAAATGGTGGATCCGTTGGTTATCTTCTTTGGATAACCCATTACCGGAATGACGTTTTGCTCGATAATGTAAAAATAACCATAAGGGAGCCACAAAGATTAAAAAAACCATCAATGGCCCAGCGATCAAAAACGATGACATAGAACTCTCCTATCCTTTATCTTTCATTTGCTGCTTTAATTTCGCCAGCTCTTGTTCAATTTCATCTTGCGCT
The DNA here is from genome assembly GCF_029958905.1 of Vibrio sp. YMD68. NCBI lineage: Bacteria > Pseudomonadati > Pseudomonadota > Gammaproteobacteria > Vibrionales > Vibrionaceae > Vibrio > Vibrio sp. YMD68. Next base: position 2,034,506 of record NZ_CP124614.1, read on the forward strand.
TGGAGCTCGGCAAATTCCTGATCTAAGGATTTTGCATTACCACTCTTGGCATACACATCCGCTTCCGCTTCCAGTTCATCCACTTTACGTGAATACTGCTCAAACTTCGCCATAGCTTCATGAGTACGACTAGTATGAAGATGCTTTTGGACATCACGTCGGCTGGTTGCTGTTTGGTTTCGAATCGCCAGTGTTTGTTGCTTAGCTCGCGTTTCAATGATCTTGCTCTCTAATTTACTTACCTCACCGCTAAGCTTTTCAATCGTATCTTCCACCAATACGTTTTCAGCTTGCAGCCCTTTGAGGATCTCGATGAGTTTTTGCTTCTCGATCAATGCCGCTCTCGCTAACTCTTCGCGCTGCTTGGTAATGGCGAGTGTTGCTTTTTGCTGCCAACCTTCAATCTGGTCTTCCATTGATTCAATTTTACGGCTCAGATCTTTTTTATCGGCCAACGCTTTCGCGGAGTTGGTTCTTACTTCAACCAGTGTATCTTCCATTTCCTGTATGATAAGTCGAATCATCTTTTCTGGATCCTCTGCCTTATCAAGTAGAGAACTAATATTTGAGTTTACGATATCTGCAAAACGAGAAAAAACACCCATGATATATCTCCTAATTAACGGTAACGATGCGCGGTATATGCGCTGACATTCTTGATGTATGAAAAGAAACAATCAAGATGCATGCCAATTTTTAAATCTTTATAATCATACACTTATATTATCCGTCATTAGCCACCACTCTGTGTTATGATGAAATTAACCTACTATTGGTATTTTTAACCAGTTCGTTCTTAACATGGAGTCGACATCATGCGCCAAAACTTGATCGGTGAATCCCCAGCCTTTCTCTCAGTATTAGATAAAGTCTCTCGTTTGGCGCCTATTGAACGGCCCGTCCTCATTATTGGCGAGCGTGGTACGGGGAAAGAACTGATCGCTCAGCGGCTTCATTACCTATCCAGACGGTGGGAAAATAGCCTTGTTTCACTTAACTGCGCCACTTTGAGTGATGGCTTAATTGATTCGGAACTGTTTGGTCATGAATCTGGCGCGTTTACCGGGGCTAAAGGTCGTCACCAAGGTCGGTTTGAACGTGCAGAAGGCGGAACTCTGTTTTTAGATGAGCTCGCCACCGCGCCTTTAGCCGTGCAAGAAAAGCTGCTCAGGGTGATCGAATATGGGCAATATGAGCGAGTCGGTGGTCAAAAAACACTGAATGCCAATGTTCGTTTGGTCTGCGCGACGAATGCAAACTTGCCTCAGCTCGCACAGAAGAATCTCTTTCGGGCCGATCTTCTCGACAGGCTCGCATTTGATGTTATTCACTTGCCGCCATTGAGAGAACGCCCTGAAGATATTCCACTGCTTGCTGAGCACTACGCGATAAAGATGTGTCAAGAATTGGATCTGGAATTTTTTCCTGGCTTTTCTCACAGCGCCATGCGAGAACTTCTTGAATACACTTGGCCGGGTAACATCAGAGAGCTCAAAAATGTCATTGAGCGTGCTATCTACCAGCACAATCGCATCGATGAGCCCATTGATACTCTAGTGTTTGACCCCTTTGGTGGCGCTTGGGGCAACACAACAGTGAACCACGAGGATAACGATAGTAAAATGGGCGAGCAGCCAGATTCCGCTCTTTTGAACCCTCAAAATAATGGTTTTGTATCGCCATACTCAGACGATAAATCACTAGAACCGAGTAAACTCAACCCGTTAGCGTTGCCAATTGACTATAAAGCGTGGCAAGAAGAACAAGATATTGCATTGCTGAATCTGGCACTCAATGAGGCGCAGTTTAACCAACGAAAAGCCGCTGAGCTTTTAGGCTTGAGCTATCATCAATTAAGAGGCATGGTCAGAAAATACGACTTGATTGCGCAAAACGGCCAATAACCTCATAGATTCAACTGTTTTCAGTTGGTTTGAATGTCCAAACAATGGTAAATTATCGAGATCTGACGGCATGAATATTGGTTTAGTTTTGCCTTATCCCCTGACAAAGTTCTTTCTATGAAAGCGTTCTCAAAACTGACATTTGGATTCTTTGGCCTACTGTTTTTGGTCGGCTGTGGTGAAGATATCGATCACGATAAAATCCGACAAAGTGGCTTTATTTTTTGTGGGCAAGGCGGCTTACAAACGTTCAATCCACAACTTGTCGATAGCGGTATTACGTCTGAAGCACTTAGCCCGCAACTCTTCGATACTTTAGTTGTACTCGATCCAGAAACGCATCAACCCATCCCGAGTGTTGCGACTCAATGGACGGTGAATAAGTCTCGTACCGAATATATTTTCGATCTTAAAGAAGATGTTCCGTTCCATACGACTGAATGGTTTACGCCAACGCGCAACCTTAACGCTGAAGATGTTGTATTTAGTTTTCGACGTATTATAGATTCGAGTCATTCTTATCATTACGTGGGTAATGGCCAGTACCCTTGGTTTACCGGCATTGATTTTCAAAATCTGCTGATCGATGTACAGGCTTTAACAGCCCATCAAGTCAAGTTCACGCTCAGTCGCCCTGATAACACATTTTTGTCTAACATCGCGACAAGCCATGCTGTTATTCACTCTTTGGAATACGCCACTCAGCTTGAGAAAAACGACCGTAAGCGACAGATCGATACTTTACCCGTGGGGTCTGGGCCATTTTATCTAGATGAATATCTGGTCAATGACTTCGTCCGTCTTCGTAAACATAATACCTACTGGAATGGTCCAGCGAAACTTCAGCAAGTGGTGTTTGATATTTCTCACCGTGGGACAGGGACCTTCGCGAAGCTTCTTCGAAATGAGTGCGATGTCCTGAACGCACCTCTTTCAAGCCAAATTCCTATTATTGAGCAGCAAGAGTCACTGGTGTTAACCGCAAGACCGGCCATCAATGTTGCGTATATAGCGGTCAATACCATTCACCCAGAGTTAACCGATGTCAGAGTCCGTAAGGCACTCAGTTTTGCCATCAACCGCCAAAATATCCTCGATTCGGTTTATTACGGTACCGGTAGCTTAGCCTATACACTTCTACCACCAACATCCTGGGCGTATCAGAAAGACCAAGTACAAATCCGATACGACCGGAATTATGCGATAGCTCTCTTGCGAGAAGCCGGTTATGACTCGGGTTTAGAATTAACCATGTCCATCCCTTTAGAAAGCAAAGCGTACAACCCTAGCCCTCGTAAAACTGCCGAGCTGATCCAAGCTAATTTTGCTGATGTAGGTATCACACTGCATCTTATTACTGAAGATAGATTGAGTCGGAGCGACGCAAACAACAGGGATAATATCGACTTATTTTTAACCGGTTGGCTTGGTGCGACTGGGGACCCAGACAATTTCTTTAGGCCTCTACTCTCCTGTGATTCTGAAAGAGCGGGGCTTAATATCTCCATGTGGTGTAACTCAGATTTTGATTTCTTACTCGATTTGGCGCTGGAAGTCGACAAACCTCGTTACCGCACCAATTTATATTATCAGGCTCAGAATATTTTGAATGATGAATTTCCAGTCATTCCACTTGCCCATGGCAGACAATTTCAGGTTTACCACCATTCTCTAAAAGGGATAGAATTCAATCCCTTTAATTTGCCCCCATTTAACTTAGTTGAACGGAGTCAGTAATGTTTCTCTATACGCTTCGTCGTCTGAATCTGTTTTTTATTACTCTGCTGCTGCTGACGCTCATTGGATTCAATATTGTTCGCCTTGATGCCCTATCTCCGTGGGCACATCTTGATTTCTGGAGTGGCTGGTTAAGCTATCTTGTCGAACTGTCTCAGCTTAACTTTGGCACCAATAATAATGGGGTGCCTATCATTGACGAACTCATCATCGTTTTCCCTGCGACCATTGAGTTATGTTTGATCGCTTTCATCATCTCAATGTTTGTCGGTATTCCACTCGGCACGCTCGCAGGGATGAAACAAGGTAAGTGGATCGATAGCATTATTTCATTCACTTCAATGACCGGTTATTCCGCTCCAATTTTTTGGGTCGCATTACTATTGATCATGGTGTTTTCTTTAGAATATCAAGTCTTACCTATTGCAGGTCGGTACGATTTTCTATACCAGGTAGAACACGTGACTGGGTTTGCTTTGATCGATGCCTTCTTTACGGAAGGAAAGTATCGCGCTCATACCGTTCAAAGTGTCTTGGAACACTTAATATTACCCTGCTTGGTACTGGCATTGGCACCCACCACTCAAGTGATTCGATTGATGAGAACGTCTGTCGCGGAAGTCATGACACAAAATTACATTCGAGCTGCTCGAATAAGAGGTCTCACGACCCTAGAGATCATTACCCAGCACGTAATGAGAAACGCTATTCCACCTATCATCCCAAAGATTGGTGTCCAGCTCTCTAGTATGCTGACCCTGGCGATTATTACCGAGACTATCTTTAATTGGCCAGGAATCGGCCGATGGTTACTTGATGCATTATCCAATCAAGATTATACGTCCATACAGGCCGGTGTGATGGTGGTGGCGACGTTTGTGTTAACCGCAAATATTATTTCAGACTTAATTGGTGCAATGGTTAACCCATTGGAGAGAAAGGCTTGGTATGCTAACAAATAACATTTATCAAGAAGAGCATATCCCGACTCAGTTCCAACGGTTCTGGCGAAGTTTTCGCTCTAACAGTCTTGCGATGTTCGGTTTGTGGTGCTTGGTTATCATTATTTTGATTACACTCGCTTCACCCTTGATCACACCTCATGATCCACAAGCGCAATCGACACAGCTTCTTATTCCTCCTTCATGGAACCCATCCGGGACCGTTGAATACTTTTTAGGGACTGACGATTTAGGTCGAGATATTCTTTCTCGGCTAATTCAAGGGTCTCAACTCACCTTTGGGGCTGCGGTAGTGATAACGGCTATTGCTGCGACTATAGGTTGCATCATTGGTATCCTCGCCGGTATGACCAAAGGTCTATTATCAAGTACTCTCAATCATTTGCTTGATACGATTATGTCGATCCCTTCTTTGTTGCTGGCCATTATTTTTGTCGCCTTTCTCGGTTTCGGCGAGTTCAATATTCTTTTGGCGATTTGTCTTGCTCTTATTCCACGCTTCATTCGTTCTGTTTATATTGCCGTTCATAATGAGATTGAAAAAGACTACATTATGGCCGCCCGCTTAGATGGCGCGAATGATTTTTACCTCCTATGGAGCTCGATTTTACCTAACATTCTGATCGTCATCGCCACAGAGATGACCTACGCGTTGTCGATTGCAATTTTAGATATATCCGCACTTGGATTTCTCGGATTAGGTGCACAGGCACCCAGCTCTGAATGGGGTGCTATTTTAGGTGATTCGGTTGAACTGATTTATCTCGCTCCTTGGACGGTGACACTTCCAGGGCTGGCCATTATGGTCACGGTTATCGTGATCAACTTGGTTGGCGAGGGGATCAGACAAGCGCTCAATGCGGGGACTGAATAATGCCGCTATTAGATATTCGCCATCTCACGATTGAAATAGACACCCCTCAAGGCTTAGTCAAAGCGGTAGATCGAATGAGTCTAACCTTAAATGAAGGAGAGATTCGAGGTCTCGTTGGCGAGTCGGGATCAGGTAAAAGTCTTGTCGCTAAGGCCATTGTAGGAGTTTGTAAAGACAACTGGAAAGTGACCGCCGATCGCATGCGTTTTGGAAACATAGACCTTTTGCAACTCGCGCCCAGAGAAAGACGTAAAGTCATCGCCCGTGATATCGCTATGATTTTCCAAGAACCTTCTACTTGCCTTGACCCATCTGAGAAAATCGGTAAACAGTTGATTGAATCCATCCCTTCAAGAACATTTACAGGGCGCTGGTGGGAACGATTAAAATGGCGTAAAAAACAAGCCATCACCCTACTGCATAAAGTAGGCATAAAAGATCATAAGAGCTTAATGGAAAGCTACCCATATGAGCTAACGGATGGGGAATGCCAGAAAGTGATGATCGCAATGGCTATCGCGACTAAGCCTAAGATATTAATTGCCGATGAGCCGACCAATGATCTCGATCCAATAACGCAATCACAAATTTTGCGCCTGTTAAGCCGGATGAATCAACTGCACAATACGACCATTATGTTGGTTGGGCACGACTTAGCCACCATTACTCAATGGGCGACCCGCATCACAGTAATGTATTGTGGACAATCGGTAGAATCCGCCAGTACCAAGAAGATTTTGTCCGCGCCAAAGCATCCTTATACTTCTGCATTGCTGAAAGCCGTCCCTGATTTCAGTGATTGGATTCCGCATAAACAGAAATTACAGTCTTTACCCGGCTCTATTCCACCTCTTCAGCATCTACCGATTGGCTGTCGACTCGGACCACGATGCCCTTACGCTCAAAAACAATGCGTAATGATTCCCCCTACTAGGCGGATTAAGCAACATAAATTTGCTTGCCACTTTCCTCTTAACATGGAGAAAAAACAATGAGCGCATTGTTGGAAGTCAACGGGCTGAAAAAAGACTTTGTTACCCGTTCTGGCTTTTTCCGAAAGAAAATTCAACACGCGGTTAAGCCCGTCAGTTTTTCATTGGATGCAGGGCAAACCATCGGATTTATCGGCCAAAACGGCTCTGGAAAATCAACACTTGCTCGAATGCTTTCCGGTATGGTTGAACCTACAGAGGGTGACATTCGCGTTAATGGCGAACTGTTAGAGCACAAAGACTATTCGACACGTTGCAAACTGATTCGAATGATTTTTCAAGATCCAAACACGTCTTTGAACCCCAGGATTCAAGTGGGCCGAATACTTGAAGGGCCGCTGAAGAGAAACACCAATATGACTCCTGACGCTCGAATGAAACGGGTGAAAGAAACGTTAAGAAGAGTTGGTCTTTTACCTGAGCACGCCTATTTCTATCCACAAATGTTAGCAACAGGGCAAAAACAGCGCATTTGTTTGGCGAGAGCCCTCATTCTTCAGCCTTCCATTATTGTTGCAGATGAAGCCCTCAATGGCCTCGACATGGCAATGCGATCTCAGATCATCAACCTATTTTTGGAACTACAAGAAGAGATGGGCGTTTCTTTTGTGTACGTATCCCAACATATTGGAATAATGAAGCACATTACCGATAAAGTAATCGTGATGCATGAAGGCGATGTCGTAGAATCAGGAGAGACACACCAAGTGTTATCTGACCCCCAACATCCTATCACTCAACGTATGATTGAAAGCCATTTTAATAAAGCGCCTTTTTTCAAATAAAGCGCCCTTTTTTAAACAGCCTAACTTGGTTAAACAGCCTGAACGTGGGATCAATGAGTACAAAAGATTCCGTCAAAGTCATTCCGCCTGTTCTTACAGTGAATGACTTTCATTGAGGAGTGACTCGATAGCGTTAACTAACGTTTTGCTGCTTGTTTTTTCAGTTCAAAGTCAAATTCGTCTGGAAAAACAATCACGCCTTCTTCCTTTTCGTTTGGAAATACAACGATAGAAAGTTCATCATCTTCGAGCCCTTGGGTCCATCGGCTATGCCATTTGTTTAATGAAATCGCTTCTGCTTTGCACTCTTTCCAGTCATCCGTTGCCCAAGCCGTCGCAAATTCTTCGTTTGGCCAAACAGGGACACAATCATCATCCTCGGTATTGAGCATCACACAGCCATGTTCATCGGTAAGAATCCAAACTTGCTTATTGGTGACGATTTCTTTTATACAATATTTGAAACGCTGATCATCGTTATAACGGTTAATCGTCGCGATTTGATCGGCGTTTAGCGCTGTCGTTGTCATGTTTTATTCCTCAGCTTTTTAAGCTTTCATAATAAAAGCGCCCACAGACTGTGCCTGTGGGCGCTTCAATGATTCACATTTGGTTATACGAGTTCAGCTTGTAGCCAAGGCCAACCTTGCTTCTTACGGCTAAGCGTGTTTTCCATCATTAGTAAGCCATCTTTTTCATGCTTCACTAATTTTTCAGCCCACTCGCCTTTGTAAAGAAGACGAGTCTGAGCCGTTGTGATGTCCGTTAACATAACAGCAGCGAAGGCTAGATTGTCTTTCGCACAACGAGCGTCTAGATCCGCTTCTAGCTGTTCAATCATACCGTCAACTTGCTCTAGAGTTGCAAGTTCAACTTGGCCTACAACCACATCACGCCCATTAAATGGGTAACCTTTTAGATCTTTCTCTACGAGTTCAGCAGCAGAAAGGCCTTCGATGTCTGTTTTTGCAATCAAAAGATCTTTGATGAATGCATCAACATCTTGTACGTCCGCGATTTCAGCCAGCTCTGCAACGGCATCTTTATCTTTTTGAGTACATGTTGGCGAAGCAAAGCCTACCGTGTCAGAAAGAATCGCCGACATCATCAGCTTAGCGATCTGTTGAGAAATCGTATGGCCTTCAATTTTGAACATGTTAAATAGAACAGTGTTAGTACAACCTACAGGCCAGATCCAAGCTTCCATAGGGTTGATGGTCATTACATCACCAAGACGATGATGGTCAACAATGCCTAGGATTTCAGCATCAGCGACATCATCTGGGGCTTGTGCTAGATCAGAGTAGTCTACTAACCAGATTTTTTCGCCAGCGACAGATGTACGCAACTCTGGAGATTTAGCATCAGCCACCTCTAAAATGTGCTGCGTTTCGCGGTTAATTTCACCTTGGCGAATTGGCATCGCTTCAAGACCACGAGACTTTAATAGCTCAGTGGCTACTAATGCGCTACAAATACTGTCACTATCTGGGTTCTTATGACCGACAACTAGAATCATTTTTCTTCCTGTTCATTTAGTTTGTTCACCCTCTGCGGGGTGAGGTTGCTCACAAAGGTGTTACTTTACCTGAATTTTTAAATTTGTCATTCCTTTACACGTCAAAGCACAAACCAAGCTTGTCTCTGTCATTTTTTTTCGATCTATAACGTATCTTTTTAACCGGATTTTTCTATCCCTTTTATCATCACCCACCACCATTTTTTATCGCTGCTTTCCGGCGCTAAGCCTAATTTTCCCACATATACCATACAGTTACTTTCAAATTTACGAGCAAGGAATAGGCTTTTAAAGCGGAACGACTTCTGTTGTACGTCTTAGTGCTGATATTGGCAAAAGGCCGTTATCTAAAAAACCAAAGCAAATGCGATTGATAATAATTATCATTTGCATATAATGAAGGTATTGAATAATTACGGATGCTCTGTTGATGAATACATTCAGCCCTTTTAGCAAACATTTATCTTGGCTTTCATCGACTCAGTTTCGTTTAACTTATAAACGACTGATTCTTCCTATTTGTCTCATTGCTCTGCTGGCATCCGATACCACGAGGCAAATCACCGTAACCACTTTATCCGATGCTTTTTGGGCGGTTTCATGTTACGTCGCATTTACCTTGGCGATTTATCACTACCTTTCCAATCGAATGAGTAAAAACAGTCAACTGGTTAAGCTCTATACTCGCTCTCGTACTCATCAGGTCATTTTTGCTTCGCTTCTCGGGGCGTTACCCGGTTGTGGAGGCGCTATTGTAGTGACAACCCAATTCATCAGTGGTCGCGTAGGATTCGGAGCAATGGTGGCGGTACTCACCTCCACAATGGGTGATGCCGCTTTTCTGCTGATTGCGAGTGCACCTAAAGTGGGATTAAGTGTTATTGCTCTTGGGGTTGTTGTAGGGTGCGTCTCTGGGTGGACCGTCAATAGACTGCATAGAGATGATTTCTTAAGGCCTGAGATTGAAACAATGCCAGAGAACAATTCTCGAATGAACCTCCTACACCAAGCAGAATGTTCAGAGAAAAAATTCGAAAGCAAAGCCATCAATTTACAAGGCATGTTCTGGAAAGCGCTGCTCATTCCAGTGACAATAGTGGCAGTACTCGGTTCGTTTCAAGTGGATATTAATCATCTTTTATCCCTTTCTGATATGACCATCGAGTGGATTGGCTGCATACTCATCATTGTTAGCATGCTTTTGTGGTCATTAACTAAAGAGTTAAAAGACTACCAAACCACCGTTTCTGAAGATCTAAAATACTCGACCTCTCACCCGATTCAAAAAGCGGCCCAAGATACCAATTTTGTCACCGCCTGGGTCATCATCGCCTTTCTGTTTTTTGAGCTCGCTGCATTTTTTTCTGGTCTTGATATTAAAGCCAGCGTTTCTGGTTGGGGAGTCTGGATGCCACTCATCGGGTTGGCTGTTGGTATTCTTCCTGGTTGCGGCCCACAGATATTGATCACCAGTCTTTACTTGTCTGGGGCGGTTCCGCTATCGAGCCAACTGGCTAATTCAATTTCAAACGATGGTGATGCGTTGTTCCCTGCAATCGCTCTTGCACCAAAAGCCGCCTTGATAGCAACGATTTACTCAGTGATCCCCGCCTTTATTGTCGGCTATGGGTATTTCTTTCTATTTGAGTAACCCACAAAGATTTCAGTTTGTGTGGTTTTCGTTTGTGTGACTTCCGTTTATGTAGCTGTCAGTTTATAAAGCTATCAGTTTATACAGCCATCCGTATAGATAGCCGTCAGTTTTTACGCAGTAATCGGTTTTCACTTGGCAATCGGTTTTCATTTAGCAATCGCGGTAATGATCGCCCGGCTACTTGGACCTTTTTCTAAACTGATTTGAAGTGCATTTGTTGGCTTTGACGTCAGCTTTTTGCCCGACCAATAATCGTACCAATAGACCGCTTGTTTGGACGTTAACGTAAACTCTTCAAGTTCAGAGTGATAATTGAATAAGCAGTGTAGATCGTTTCTATCCGTTATCGGAAGAAACGCGTGGGAAAGCGATAACGATGTGAATTTTGAAGCTTTTTGATTGTGTTTTTGCCGCAGCACAAGTTTGGTCAAACTCGACTTAGCATAAGGGGTAAGCTCTGGAAGTGGATCCCCCGAAAGAAGTAAACCTCCACTTGCCAATAGAGCGGTACGATGAAAATCGTAATACTGGCGTTCTGTAGACTGATTCGCGAGTGATACAAAGGTCGCACAGTCTGGGTCAATATGCCAAAGCTGGCGATGTTGCCAACTGCGGAAAAAGGTTTCTTGGGCAATCTGACAAAAGCGATCGGGAGAGCGCTCTACGTCATCAGAGACCCGCATTGCATCGACCAAACCCAATGATGGCCACATGGGTGCATTGCAACCGAGTATCCATGCGTCTCCGGCTCCCTTCTCTATAGCTTTCATCCCCATTCGATACGCTTGAATCCCTGTTACACCCGTTTGGTCACGCTTTCCTTTTAATGTGCCCCAATAATTCGCATCGAGTTTAAAAAGCTGCACGCCCCAATCTTCATGCATCGTTTTAACAATGTGAGTTAGGTGATCTTGCACTTCAGCATTTGATGTATCCAACACATACCAAGGTGTGCAGCGCCAACCACCATAAGTCACGTCTTCGGCTTTGAGTAATTCACCAGATTCGTGTCGGACAAACCAGTCTGGGTGCTGTTTAAATAGCTTGGATTTGGGTTCAGCGATAAAAGGCGCTAACCAAATAGCCGGTTTCTTCCCCTGTTTGATGATCGCTTGAATCATCGCTTTTACGCCGTGAGAAAACTTCGACGATGGGGTTAACCAATCACCCATAAACGCTTGGTATCCGTCGTCCAGTAACACCCAATCTAAATAAGAAAGATCCTGTTTCATCGCCTTTACATTACGCGCGATGTTGTTCTCTGTTACGGCATCGTAATACGCATACCAAGAGCACCAGCCAATGGGTGACTTTTGTGTCAACGTGGATTTCGTTGGATGATGATGTTTAATGAGCTGAGAATACTCTTCAAACAGTAAAGACAGAGAAGGCCCGCTGAGCACAGCAACAGATTCAAGCCTTTGGCTATCCCAGTCGAGTGGGTATGTTTTCTCACCATCTATATTCGCCAAGATAGTGCGTTGGCCTTCTTGGTTGATGATTTGAAAATATCCGGCAAATCGATGGCAACTTGTAAAGCCTAACAAGGTATATCCCGCAGAGTCTTCTATGACGAGATAGTTGTAATAACGCTTAGCCTCGGTTTGTGGGTAAATTCGATAACTCGCATTGTTGTCCGCACAACGACCTATTTCTATTGGATTATCACAACTTCCTGAAGTCTGAGCTAGCATCTGAAAACCATCACCGAGCAAGGTCGCCGACAGTTCAAAATCGAACGGCATGGTAAACAATCGGTAGTCACTTGGAATTGGATTGTTGTGCAGTCCAATAAAACGAAAGGTGAGCTCCTGGTTAGCCAACGACACGGAGAGATCATTATTGAGAACCGATATCTCACGCTGGCAAGCTAAAGTAATGATTTGCGGCATAACGGCGACTTACCCCTCGGTTTATTTTAGGTCAATGAACAATGCACAGTGCCCAACAAACAATACACAATAAACAATGCACAATGCACAATGACTGCGAGTCACGATGGCTCTGTACTACCAGCTTTTACGTACTGTCTGTTTCTCTGTACTATCTACTTGGATTTTAATACAAAAATGCCAACCCTGTTGGATTGGCATTGAATTATGTTAATTGCAGAGCGTAATTAGCTCACTTCAATCGGTCCACCGAATGAGGTAACAGGTGGAACTTTCCCAGTAAACTTCTCAAAATCAACAGAGCAGGTATTGGCTGAGGTTGCCTGCGCAAGTTCAGACGTTGGGATATCTTGAGTTAATGTGTTTGGATCGCCATAGGTATCTAAGGCACCTACTTTTTCGTTCATAGGGCCATACCAAGCACCTTCTTCGATACGAACCACTCCTGGTGCATAACTGTCCATAAGAACGGCTCCTGCTAATAATTGCCCGCGGTCGTTAAATACTCGAACTAGGTCTCCATCTTTGATACCTTTTTTCTTAGCGTCACCTGGGTTCATGTAGATTGGCTCGCGGCCTTGTACTGCATAAGTCGCACGGAATTCTTCCGACTCACACATTTGGGAATGCAAGCGCTTATCGGGGTGACAAGATTGCAACCAGTATGGGTGCTTTTCGGAACCCGGACCACCATGTGAACGCTCTGATTTCTCAAACCACATTGGGTGTTCTTGGCAATGCTCATAGCCCATATTACCAACCGTACGGCTCGAAATTTCGATAAAGCCAGAAGGCGTACCTAAGGCATTAATTTCTGGGTCTTCACGGAACGCAGCATGGCGGGTCCACGGCTTCCCTTTGCCGAAATCTAAGAAGCCTTTCTCCCAAAATTCTTTAAATTCTGGCATGTCGAAATTAGCACCATTCGCTGCACGACAGTCGTTGTATAAAGACTCAACCCATTGCATTTCATCCATGCCACGAGTGTAATCATCGTGACGGCCCCAGCGACGGGTAAGGTTTCTCATGATATCAAAGTCAGATTTTGACTGGAACAATGGGTCTACCAATTTGTGCATGGCTATCAAACCACGACCAGAATAAGAACCATAACCATCAATATCATTACGCTCCCACTGTGTACACGCAGGCAGCACGATATCAGAATGGCGACAGGTTGCAGTCCAAGCAAAATCTACCGCTACGACTGTTTGTAGATTCTTGAATGCTTGACGCATTTTATTTCGGTCTTGATGGTGATGCCAAGGGTTGTTACCGCTGAACACCATCATTTTGATGTCTGGAAGCGTCACCGTTGAACCGTTGGCTTTGATCTTCTTACCTGGCTCTATCAGGCTATCAACCCAACGCGCAACTGGGATAACTCGGCTAAAGCCTTTGTAATCTTGGTTGTCATATTTCGGCGTCTGACCTTGATCGATATTAAGCGGGAACGAACCTGGAGCACCAAAACCTGTTGAAGAAACGCCAATGCCTGAATAGTGGTGCCCATAAGAAATACCACCACCTGGCAATCCAATCTGACCGACCATCGCTGCTAATACTGCAAGCATCCAATACGGTTGCTCGCCGTGCTCTTGACGCTGAATACTCCAACCCACCATGATTTGGGTTCGCCCATTCACGAGCATACGTGCGAACTCGCGAATTTTCTCAGCGCTCGCGCCACATATATTGGCAGCCCACTCTGGCGTTTTCTCTACTCTGTCTTTCGTCTCACCTTGAACATACTGAATGAACGTTTCAAAACCCAGACAGTAAGTATCAATGAACTCTTTATCATGCAAGTTTTTGTTATACAGTTCATGGGCCACACCCAACATGAACGGGACATCAGTGTGGGGGTTGATATAGAACTGTTCATTGTTTAAGAAGCGCCCTGTTTTATTCTGCACAGGATCGACTGAAACCACATTGATTTCTTTATTCGCCACTTTTTGCTTCAGTTGCTCAAGATATTCAAATGATTCGTGGGTTTCACAGTTCCAACCAACTTGTAGGTTTTTAACGGGATCGTTACCCCACATGATAATGTTGTCACTGTTCTCTAGAATAAGCTCCCAAGAAGTACCCTGAGCATAGACCTCAGTGGAGCCTAGTACGTAAGGCAGAATCGTTTGACCGGCCCCTGTCGAGTAGTCGCCGATTTTCTTTACGGAATGTCCGTGAAGTCCGATGGCTCTCATCATGTGGTTAGTACAACTGTGGAATTGCCCTGTTGAACGCCAACCGGTTTGACCCGCATGCAGTGCAGAAGGTCCATAATCTTTCTGGACGCGCTCTAACTCACGGTAAACCAGGTCGAGTGCTTCATCCCATGTCACGCGCACAAAACGGTTATTGCCGCGTGTGTCAGCGCTGTACTTATGCTTTTTAAGCCAATCAAGACGAACCATTGGATAGCGGACACGCGATGGGCTATAGATGATGCCTTTAATGCCATTTAGCATGTCCGTTGGGTGCTTATCGAGCTCTAACGGTTTAATCTCTTGCACTTTGCCCGCATAAACTCGGGCGCGAAATGCACCCCAGTGAGAACCTGATACTTTCCAAGTCCCTTCTGTGGTTTCTGCTGCCATAGCCGACGTCGACGCCAACAGGCTTGGACCGATAACAGATGCAGCACTCGTGGTGGCCACACCTTTGAGAAAACTTCTTCGTGAAATTGCCATTTTATTACTCCAATTGACGTCGATTAGTGATGACCTTCAGCAAAGTCTGATGAGTGCTTTTGTAAATACTTCAGTACCAGTGCTTCAGTGTCAGCATCAAAGTTGACGAATGCGATCATGCCATCTAGCATGCCGACCCAACCGTTAGCGCTAAAGTGCGCTTCATCAGGTTGTGAGTGACAAGTCGAGCAGTTCGTTTTGTAGGCATCGCTCGCCGCATTCCAGATCGGAGCGTAGTCGGAAACCATCGATTCTTTTTTCATCCAAAGATTGACGCTCACTTCTTCCCAAGGCAGACCGGTGAGTTCGTCTTCTTTTCCTTCACCCACATTCACTTGATCACTCTGGGACACTTCTCGAGATAAGATTGCCGTAGAGATATTAAGACCGAAATCTTCCTGGATCACACGGCCAAAGCCTTTCGCTTTTCTCCAGCCGTCAATTTTAACTTCAATCATGTCGCCTTGTTGGCCTACGATGGCCACCTGGCTAGCTGGACTTAACAAGCCAGCTTCTGTTGTCGCGCTTTGATCGGTATACAATGGAAGATGACGAACGGAAATAACGTCATTACCCTGTGAGTAGTTGGTGCTACTTGCTGTCTGCTCCAGATCACCAACGATACCGCTCATTGAAGCCATATCTGCTGGGAGGTGGTGTGCAATGCCTTTATGACAATCGATACAACTTTGATCTCGTTCAGCGGCTTGTTTCATTTGAATCCGCGCCGTGGGTGACATTTGTTCAAAGTCCATCGACTCGTACGCGTGACAGTTTTTGCATTCCAGTGAACCATTCGCAGAGAATCGGTCCCATTCATGGCGAGCCAACTCAAGACGTCGTGCTTCAAATTTTTCTGGCGTACCAAGATCACCGAATATTTGCGCGAACACCTCTTTCGATGCTTGCATCTTACGCGCTATTTTTGCTGTCCATTCATGAGGTACATGGCAGTCTGGACACGTCGCTCGAACACCAGAGCTGTTTTTCCAATGGACCGTCTCTTGTAACTCTACGTACACGTTTTCGCTCATGGTATGGCAACCAATACAAAACTCTTCAGTGTTGGTTGCTTCTAAGGCGGTGTTAAAGCCACCCCAAAAAATCACACCAGCAATGAAACCGCCCATGGTTAGAACCCCTAGGCTGATATGAACTGCCGGGCGTGTCATTGTACGCCACAGTCTAGCAATCAATGATTTCATGTTTCACTCTCTTAAAATTCTATTTAAATATGGGTGTTAGGGATTGCATTAACCATGCACACCAGGAGGCCCAAGGACAAACACTTGCAGCATCCAAACGATAAAACCATACCCACCAACAAAAGCGATACTTAAGATTGGGAAAAGGACGACAGTAATAAAAAGAAAAGACTGCCATTCTAACGAATGTGCCTCATCTTTCTTATCTTTATTAACACTTCTCATACATTTACCTGCATTCGATTTAGTTTTGCCTAACGACTCAATATTTTGAGTTAGTTAAATCTCGTCATTGTTAGAATGAATTTTAGTTCACGCGT
This sequence comes from Vibrio sp. YMD68, assembly GCF_029958905.1. Taxonomy (NCBI): domain Bacteria; kingdom Pseudomonadati; phylum Pseudomonadota; class Gammaproteobacteria; order Vibrionales; family Vibrionaceae; genus Vibrio; species Vibrio sp. YMD68. The sequence continues at coordinate 2,051,043 of NZ_CP124614.1, forward strand.
CATCTAACTTTCAATAACAACCGCTGTTGAAGCCTTATTAATCAACACTTTTTTGAGCTCATCCAGAGATATGTTTGATTGTCATATTATGTGTAAAATTATGAACAAATAAGACAAGTTACACATGTTGTTTTAAGGTTAACCACTAAACACTCAGTTAACAGTTTAGCTCGCTTTTTAAATAAAGAGTCCGTCTAAATCCAAAATCATACTTCTTTAAATTCGCTCAGTGTCGTTCGTTTGATATTGATTGAGTCTACACACCAAATGGGTATCGATAAAAATAGCCAATAAAGACAAAGGCAGCTTGATAACAAACAACCATTTAAAGCCGATAAAATTCATAACGATACGAGCCTAAAATCTGGACAAAAAACGTACACCCTCTCGCGTTAGAAACACTTTATCCACAGAAAATGTGGATAACCCATCCTTTATATACCTCTAGGTGCATATTATATTGGGCAGTTTTGATCACCCAGATAACGGGACTTTTTATGCCCAGCATCGAACAAATGTGCACCAATTTGGTTCTAATTAACACTTCTCACTTTCCTTGTTTGCAGTGCTATCCATGCTTGCTTAATGTGTAGCAAATAGCATTTAAAGGAACATAATCATGAAATTTTCCCAAGACCACCTCGCAGAGCTAAATTTGCTTCTGCAATTTGATATTAGTAGTGCAGCGACTGGCATCAAGGTCCATCAAGATGCCGCTAAAGAGACACAAGAAGCGGCTAAGCGACTCTTCGATAAAGGATTGTGTACACTGCCTGATGGAGGCTACCTCACTGACGAAGGTATCGAAATAGCAGAAAAAGCCGATAAAGTTTTGCGTATACTAAGCGCATAGCTATCCATTAGTCTTCTAACAGAATCCGATGAAAACTATCACTATTATTGGAGCAGGTTGGCTGGGCACTCCCCTCGCCACAACGCTCCTTTCTAAACACCATCGAGTGTTTGCTAGCAACACTACCTCAGATAAAGCTCAGCAATTATCCGCATTAGGTATTCAAGGATTCATTTGTGATCTTAGGTCTCCTCATCAGCTGACTGAAAACCTTCTCGAACAACAACCTGATGTCCTTATTGGATGTTTTCCTCCAGGATTTCGTCGGGGTTTATCTAATGAATATCAATTGATGTGGCAAACGGTCGTAGAGGCCGCAAAACAGGCTAACGTAAAAAAAATCATCATGATCAGCTCGACAGCGGTTTACCCCTCTATCGACAAAAACCAGCCTGCACCTCACTTGATGACAGAACCCATGTCTTGTTATGACTTAGTTCAGACCCACTATGACTTAGCTCAGACCCAATCGAATGAGACTGACAAGAGTCGTTCTAGCAAAAATGGCTTCAGCGAAAACGCCATTGTCATGCTTCAAGCAGAGCAACATGTCATTGACTCAGGTATCGAGTTTGTTATTGCTCGCCTGAGCGGATTAGTAGGCCCAAATCGTCACCCAGCTCGCTTTGTCAGTAAATTAAAACAGGTAAGTCGTTTAGCGCCAGCAAACATACTTCACCTTGATGATGCCATTGGGAGCTTGGAGTTTGCGATTAGCAATATTAGTAACCAAGCCATTAACGTGACCACGCCTGATATCATGTATAAAGATACTTTTTATCAAAAGGCGCTTATCAATGCTGGCTTGCCGACTTCCTTATTACCCAAAATAGTTGACGTACACGACAAACAAATAGACCCAAGCAAACTTATCTCACTTGGGTACTCATATCGTTACCCGACTCTTTCCCTTGTTTTGGATGCGCTAAATGACTAAACGCCTATACCAACACATAGAGACTCTGTGGAGCTACATGTTAATGGGGCATACGCCGAAGCAGTCGGATATTATTTTTGTTCTGTGCAGTAATGATTTACGTGTCGCTTCTCATGCCGCTTCACTATACCAGCAAGGGTTTGCTCCACGGATTGTTTTCTCTGGTGGCTTTGGACGCTTTACCGAAGGACATTTCGATAAAACAGAAGCCGAGACGTTTGCTGCAATTGCAAAAGATTGTGGGGTACCTTCAGGGGACATTTTCATCGAAAAAGAAGCGACCAATACCGGAGAAAATGTCACGCTCGGCTATGAACTCATTCGACGACTTGGGTTACCACATAAGAAAATGCTCCTGGTTCAAAAGCCCTTCATGGAAAGGCGCAGTTATGCGACGTTTATGCAGCAATGGCCTGAGCCTTGTGAACAAGTATTGGTGAGCTCTTCATCAGACGGTTTTTTTGATTACCTCAATGAAGATATGCCCCTCGATATGGTGTTAAGAGCACTCACCGAAGACTATGAACGCATCAAAACCTACCCCCAACTTGGATTTCAGACTGAGCAAGAAATACCGGATTCTGTAGAGCAGGCGTATCAATTCATCTACGAACACTATCTGTTGAACCATTGAAGGAATTGATTCATTCAAGGAATCGACCCTTTAAACAAGCTTATCCATGAAACACCTCGCCCCGTTAACACATTGAGCGTGTCAGTGGTTTGGACTATCACTTGCGAAGACAGCAGTCACTTGCGAAGACAGCAGTCACTTGCAAAGACAACCGTCACCTGCGAAGACAACAATTACTAGCGAACACAACAATCACCTGCGAACACCACATAAAAAACCAGAGCACATCGCTCTGGTTTTTAGTGTGTGACTCACTACAGACAGACTAGTGCAGCGCTTCTTCTTTCGTACCGAAATACTCAAAGACAATTTTATCTTTCTTCAAGTCAACCTTGACTGTACCGCCTTCGACTAGCGAACCAAAGAGCAGTTCATTTGCCAATGGTTTTTTCAGTTGCTCTTGAATCACGCGGCCCATTGGTCGAGCCCCCATCGACTTATCGTAGCCTTTTATTGCTAGCCAATGCCTTGCTCTCTCCGACACTTCTAAAGAAACACCACGAGCATCCAGTTGTGCTTGAAGTTCAACGATGAACTTGTCGACCACCTGGTGGATAACCGTTTCATCTAAGCGGTTAAACCAAATGATGTTATCAAGACGGTTTCTGAACTCAGGCGTAAAGACTTTCTTAATCTCCGCCATGGCATCAGGGCTGTTATCTTGCTCAATCAAGCCCATTGATTTACGTTCTGTTTCTTGAACACCAGCGTTGGTCGTCATCACCAAGATGACATTCCTAAAGTCCGCTTTGCGCCCGTTATTATCGGTAAGCGTACCGTTATCCATGACCTGCAATAGTAGGTTAAAGATATCGGGGTGTGCTTTTTCGATTTCATCGAGCAACACGACTGAGTGGGGGTGTTTGATAACCGAGTCCGTCAACAACCCACCTTGGTCATAACCAACATAACCTGGAGGAGCACCGATTAGCCTACTAACAGAATGTCTTTCTCCATACTCCGACATATCAAATCGCAGCAGTTCAATTCCCATCAGTTTCGCCAATTGCAACGTCACTTCAGTTTTACCTACCCCCGTAGGGCCTGCAAACAAAAATGAACCAACCGGTTTGTTATCCGCTCCAAGTCCAGCACGAGTTAACTTGATCGCTTCACTTAGAACATCAATGGCTGGATCTTGGCCAAATACCAACATTTTCATCTTATCATCAAGATTTTTCAAAATATCTTTGTCTGATGAAGACACCGATTTTTCAGGGATTCGAGCCATTTTAGCCACCATGGACTCGATGTCAGCAACGCCCACAGTCTTCTTGCGACGACTCGCTGGCGCCAAACGACTTCGAGCACCCGCTTCATCAATAACATCGATGGCTTTATCGGGCAGATGGCGTTCGTTAATGTATTTAGCTGACAGTTCAACCGCCGCTCTGAGTGCTTTATTGGTATAGCGCACCTCATGGTGTGCTTCATACTTAGGTTTTAAGCCCATCAGAATTTTGGTTGTATCGTCTAGTGATGGCTCAACAACATCAATTTTTTGGAAGCGGCGAGATAACGCACGTTCTTTTTCAAAAATACTGCTGTATTCTTGATACGTGGTTGAACCGATACAACGAAGCTTACCGCTACTCAGTAATGGTTTGATCAGATTTGCCGCATCAACTTGACCACCAGAAGCGGCTCCTGCACCGATGATGGTATGAACTTCATCAATAAATAGGATCGCGTCTTCTTCTTTCTCTAGCTGCTTTAGAATGGTTTTAAAACGCTTTTCAAAATCGCCACGGTACTTGGTGCCCGCCAGTAATGAACCGATGTCTAATGAATAGATAACGCTGTCTTTAATGACGTCTGGAACTTGACCTTCTACGATTCGCCAAGCGAGGCCTTCTGCTATTGCCGTTTTACCCACCCCCGCCTCGCCAACAAGCAAAGGATTGTTTTTACGGCGTCGACACAATACTTGAATCGTTCTTTCTAGTTCTTTATCTCGACCGATCAACGGGTCAATATGGCCCTGCTTTGCCACTTGATTTAGATTGATAGCAAAACTTTCTAAACGCTCATCGGAAGAGCCCTCTTCAACATTTTCTGAGCCAAACGATTCAGAGGAGTCATCATTTGAGCTTGACGACTTAGCAATGCCATGAGAAATGAAATTAACGATATCGAGTCGGCTGATGTCATTTTTCTTCAGTAGATACGCCGCATGTGATTCTTGTTCACTAAAAATGGCAACCAGAACATTAGCGCCTGTTACCTCACTGCGGCCAGAAGACTGAACATGGAAAACGGCACGTTGAAGAACTCGCTGAAAACTTAACGTCGGCTGAGTTTCACGAGTCTCATCGTTTTCAGGAATAAGAGGGGTTGTTTGGTCAATGAAAACATCGAGTTCTTGTCGTAAAGCTTCTAGGTCTGCCTGACAAGCCGCTAATGCCTCCTTGGCTGCATCATTTACCAATAATGCGAGTAGGAGGTGCTCGACAGTCATGAACTCGTGTCGTTTGTCTCTAGCGCGCGCAAAAGCGCCATTAAGACTGGTCTCTAATTCTTTATTAAGCATATGTACCTCCTAAAAGAACAACAGGGTTGTTCATACAAGCGTTACGCTTGCTCTAATGTGCAAAGCAATGGATGCTCATTTTCCTTGGAATACATGGTGACTTGCGCCACTTTTGTTTCAGCTACTTCTGCGGTAAAGGTTCCGCAAATTGCTTTTCCTTCATAATGCACTTGAAGCATAACTTGCGTCGCTTTCTCTATGTCCATTGAAAAGAAACGCTCAAGGATTTCAATCACAAAGTCCATCGGCGTGTAATCATCATTATTTAACAACACGTGATACATCGCAGGTGGCTGGATTTTCGTTTTCTCTTTCTCCAGTAAATCAGAGTCTGGAGTTACCCATTCAAAATTTCGGCCCATGGTCAATTCAATAATTGAGGATTTCTAGAGTCGATTTTACCATTATGTGACGACAAAGTTTTAGATTTATCTCCGAATGCTGCTAAGAAATATTACGGCCAGAAATGCATCCCTTACTTAGAGACTAATCCAGCATTCCAATCGCTGCAAATAAAACATAGAAATCAATTCTAGAGAATTATCTAATTGATTAAAAAGCAAACAGTTTCACAAGCAAACTAATAAAAGTGCCTAGATCTCAGGCTTGTCAAGTTGCAGAAATGTAAATCTCAAAAGTGATTTGTTTGCAAATATGTAGCATTTAAGACCTTTTGCCTATTGACTGTCTCTGTTCATTGACTACATTGGTCAAATAGTGATTAAAAATAATAGGCACGTGAATGATTAGTCACTAACAGATTCACGTTACGTTTGTGGCGGAATCGTCTTAACACAACATCAGTATTAAATGCATGAGGGATGTATAGCATGGCTACAGGTACAGTAAAATGGTTTAACAATGCCAAAGGATTTGGTTTTATCTGTCCAGAGGGTGAGGACGGGGATATTTTTGCTCACTACTCAACAATTAAGATGGATGGCTATCGTACGCTCAAAGCGGGTCAACAAGTCGCTTATGAAATTGAGCAAGGACCTAAAGGCTACCATGCTAGCTCCGTCGTGCCGATTGAAGCTCAAATGGCAAAATAAACCTTAAGACGCCAAGAATATAAAAACCCCGCTAAAACTAGCGGGGTTACTTTTTTATAAAGCTTTTTCCCACCATCAAAAATGGTGGGAGTAATCTATATTATGCATCGATTACGCTGTTTAGTGTTTGGCTTGGTCGCATTAACGCTGACACTTTTTCATCATCAAGCGCGTAATATCCGCCTAAATCACCCGCCACACCTTGTGCTTCGTTGAGTTCAGTGATGATAGTCGTTTCGTTATCCGCTAACGCTTTTGCAATTGGTGCAAATTCTGCCGCTAGATCCGCATCGACGATTTGTGCTGCCAACGCCTTAGCCCAGTACGCCGCTAAATAGTAATGACTGCCACGGTTATCAAGTTGATTCACTTTACGTGACGGTGATTTGTTTTCATCTAAAAACTCACCGGTCGCTTTATCAAGCGCATCAGCTAGTACTTGTGCTTTAGCATTGCCAGTTACCGTGCTTAGGTGCTCTAACGACGCAGCAAGCGCTAAGAATTCGCCCAATGAATCCCAACGTAAGTGATTTTCTTTTTCAACCTGTTGAACGTGTTTAGGAGCTGAACCACCGGCACCCGTTTCAAACAAACCGCCACCATTCATCAGTGGAACAACCGACAGCATTTTCGCCGATGTACCCAGCTCAAGAATTGGGAAAAGATCGGTTAAGTAGTCACGCAATACGTTTCCTGTCACAGAAATCGTATCTAATCCCTCTTTAATGCGCTCTAACGAGAACTGACACGCTTCAAGTGGTGCTAGGATCTTTATGTCCAGGCCGCTCAAATCATGGCCAGGTAAGTAAGCATTTACTTTTTCGATAAGTTGAGCATCGTGTGCTCGATTCTTATCTAACCAAAATACCGCCGGTACGCCAGTTGCACGAGCGCGAGTAACGGCTAGTTTAACCCAATCTTGAATAGGGGCATCTTTCACTTGGCACATGCGGAAGATGTCGCCTTCTTCCACAGGTTGCTCTAACAATGTCGCGCCTGAAGCATCAACAACACGCACTGTGCCCTGTGCGTCTAGGGTAAACGTTTTGTCATGAGAACCGTATTCTTCTGCTTTTTGCGCCATTAGGCCAACGTTTGGAACGCTGCCCATTGTGGTTGGATCAAAAGCACCGTTTTTCTTACAGAAATCGATAACCGCTTGATAGATGCTAGCGTAGCTACGATCAGGAATCAGTGCCTTGGTGTCTTTCTGCTTGCCATCTGGACCCCACATTTGACCTGAAGAACGTAACATTGCAGGCATTGACGCATCCACAATGACATCACTTGGAACATGAAGGTTAGTAATACCACGATCTGAATCGACCATCGCAAGTGCAGGTTGAGTTTCGTAAACGGCAAGAATAGCCGCTTCAATTTCTTCTCTTTGAGCTTGTGGAAGTGACGCAATCTTTGAGTAGACATCACCTAGGCCGTTGTTCACATCTACGCCGAGCTGCTCGAAGGTCTCACCGTACTTGTCGAACACGTCTTTGTAATACACTTTAACGGCGTGGCCAAAGATGATTGGATCGGACACTTTCATCATTGTTGCTTTTAAGTGCAACGACAATAAAACATCTTGCTTCTTCGCATCAGCAATCTCTTTAGCAAAGAAATCCACTAACGCTGCTTTGTTTAAAACAGAACAGTCGATGATTTCTTTATCAAGGATTGCGAAGGGTTTTTTCAGCACTTTTACTGAACCATCTTGAGCAACGAATTCGATTTTGACTTCTGTGTCACCGCTTACAGTGACTGATTTTTCGCTACCAAAGAAGTCCTTCTCAGACATGCTTGATACATGCGATTGAGAATCCGGTGACCAGGCACCCATTGAATGTGGGTTCTTCTTCGCATAATTCTTCACCGAAAGCGGAGCACGACGATCAGAGTTACCTTCACGCAATACAGGGTTTACTGCACTGCCTTTAATTTTGTCGTAAGTCGCTTTGATCGCTTCTTGCTCGTGAGTGCTTGGCTCTTCAGGGTAGTTAGGAAGATCGTAGCCTTTAGCTTGAAGCTCTTCAATCGCTGCAATCAACTGAGGTACTGACGCTGAAATGTTCGGTAATTTAATGATATTGGCTTCTGGCGTATTCGCTAGCTCACCAAGTTCCGTCAATGCATCGCCTATGCGCTGCTCTTCTTTTAGATGCTCTGGGAAGTTTGCAATGATGCGCCCTGCTAATGAGATATCGCGTGTGTCTACATTGATGCCAGAAGAAGCGGTGAAAGATTGAATGATTGGTAATAATGAATAAGTTGCTAGCGCTGGCGCTTCATCGGTAATCGTATAAATGATGGTAGGTTTTTCTGTAGGCATGAAATTTCCCTATTGTTCTAAACAGCCACTATTGGTCTCAATAATGCTGTGTGAATGTCCGCATCCTAATTGATGCGATTTTATCACTCTTTTAAACTTCTTAAGATAGTCTTGTTGAGCAGTCGTATCCTAAGTCCTTGAGTGCTGATACTTATAATTAAACAAAACCGCGATAATAGTCTATTATCTTGAGCGTTATTCTGTTTTTGGGCGCGCAAATGATAGCTTATTTACAGATGCGGAAAAACTTTTTACCACACTTTATTCACATTTTTGCAAGGTAGTTAACATGCAGCCGCGTTCTCGTCATAAGCAGGGCCAACGTTCTTCAACTGGCTCTCGACCACATTTTAAACAAGGTGACACTTCAAAAGGTCGACGAGCAAGTCGCAAAAATGACACAAGCAAAGTGAAACGGGTCAATCCAGAAGATCGTAAAGTCATCGTATTCAATAAGCCGTTCGATACACTTAGCCAATTTACCGATGGCGATGGCAGAAAAACGTTAGCCGATTATATTCCAGTCAAAGAAGTCTATGCCGCAGGACGCCTTGATCGTGACAGTGAAGGTCTGATGATTTTAACCAATGATGGAATATTGCAGGCAAGATTGACCCAACCAAGTTCTAAATCGCCTAAAACTTATTGGGTTCAAGTTGATGGTACCCCTAGTGAGGCGTCACTCCAACAACTCAGGGATGGCGTCGAACTGAAAGATGGTCTTACCCTCCCTGCTGAAATCCAGATAATGGAAGCGCCTAGCGTTTGGGAAAGAACGCCGCCAGTTAGGGTTCGAGCAAAAATTCCGACTACATGGTTATCAATCACCATTATTGAAGGAAAGAACCGTCAGGTCCGACGGATGACAGCGCATGTCGGTCACCCTACTCTGCGTCTCATTCGTTACTCAATGGGCAACGTCGAACTGGCTGATCTTCAACCCGGTCAATGGAAAGAGATCACACTGTAGATTTCCCTCATCTCATAATCTCACTAGCTTCATGATTCCCCTAACCGCATGATTTACCTAACTGAATGATAGTTAAAGCGATGTGGCGCTTTCTTCTCTTGTCGATCACCACCTTCCGATCAAAAAAGGTCAGCATCCGTTGCTGACCTTTTTGTTATGCACCACTGGGTTTATTGAACACTATGAGTTATTAAACACGGTAGTTATTAAACACAATAGTTATTAAACACGATAGTTATTCGCTGATATCGTCCCCACCGATATTATTATCTATAGAAACGAGTCAGCGACACATCCAAACCTAGAGCTATTTATGACGCTCTTTTAGCTTATTGACGACATCATTCATTGATAAACCTTGATCTTGCAGTAGCACCATCAAGTGGTAAATAAGATCAGCAGATTCACAAACTAACTCCGCCTTGTCACCCGACGTTGCCGCAAGCGCGACTTCAACGCCCTCTTCGCCGACTTTCTGCGAAATACGCTTTGTACCACGAGCATATAGACTGGCTGTGTAAGAAGACTCTGGATCGGCGTCCTTGCGGGCAGCCAATAGCTGCTCAAGTTGATGAAGCCACACCATTTGAGACTCTTCTTGCTTGTCTGCATCCCAACATGTTGTGGTACCGGTGTGACACGTAGGACCAATTGGATTGACCTTGACAAGAAGTGTATCATTATCGCAATCAAGGGAAATATTCACCAACTGAAGAACGTTCCCTGATGTTTCACCTTTGGTCCAAAGGCGCTCTTTGGTTCTTGAGAAAAATGTAACCTGCTGAGTATCAGCTGTTTTCTCAAGCGCTGCCTGATTCATATAGCCCATCATCAAGACTTGCCCTGAGGTAAAGTCTTGCACAACAGCAGGAACCAAACCATCGACTTTGTTCCAGTCTATTCGTTCAGAAAGCTCATTTATCTTCGATACATTAAAACTCATACTCGTACCTCTATACCTTCTGCTTTTAAATATTGCTTCAGTTCACCAATATTGATGACTTGCTTATGAAATACCGAGGCAGCAAGTGCTCCATCGACATTCGTTTGTTTATACGCTTGTGCAAAATGCTCCATTGCACCAGCACCACCAGACGCGATCAGAGGCACATGGCAGACTTCGCGTACCATATTTAACTGCTCGATATCGTAGCCATTACGCACGCCATCTTGGTTCATCATATTCAGTACGATTTCACCCGCGCCTCGTTTTTGCACTTCCTGAACCCAATCTCTTGTTTCCCAGCTTGTGGCTTTGGTTCGCTCTTCATCACCCGTAAACTGATAAACCTGATACTTACCCGTGTTTTTGTCGTAGTATGAATCGATACCAACAACAATACATTGAACACCAAATTTATCGGCGAGGTCAGTGATCAACTGAGGTTTTGCGAGTGCTGGCGAGTTGATTGACACTTTATCCGCTCCAAACTCTAAAATACGGGCAGCGTCTTCAGCAGATTTAATTCCACCAGCGACACAAAAAGGGATATCAATCACCTCTGCCACTCGGGCGACCCAGCTCTTATCCACAACTCTGCCATCACTTGACGCAGTAATGTCATAAAATACCAACTCATCAGCCCCTTCTTCAGCATAACGCTGAGCTAATGGAACGATATCACCGATGATCTCGTGATTACGAAACTGAACACCTTTGACCACTTGCCCGTCACGAACATCGAGGCATGGAATTATTCGCTTTGCCAACATGCAAATGCCTCCTCTGCGGTAAACTTACCATCCAGTAGGGCTCGTCCCACTATCACGCCAGATACACCACTGCCTTTAAGTGCTTCAATGTCAGCTAGGCTGCCAATACCACCAGATGACTGGAACTGAACGTGTGGATATTGTTTACACAGATCGATATACAGCTCAACATTGGAGCCTTCTAACGTGCCGTCTCGAGAAATGTCGGTACACAAAACATGCTTCAGGCCCACAGTTAGGTAATCATCAACCAGTGCTTCAATGGTCACTCCTGAATCTTCCTGCCAGCCTGAAATAGCCACTCGCCTTACGCCTTGATCATCGATGTTAATGTCCAATGCGAGAACAATCTTCTCTGCGCCGTACTTTTCCATCCAACCTTTGACCAGTTCAGGCTGTTTGACGGCTGTAGAGCCTACGACAACCCGTTGAGCACCCGCTTCTAGCAAATCAACCACATCTTGCTCGGTTCTGACACCGCCGCCGATTTGAATATTGGCGGGTGTACTCGCCAATAACTTAGCAATCAAATCTAGTTGTCGTGCTGAGGTATCTTTAGCGCCCGTTAAATCCACTAAATGCAACCAATTGCCACCGGCTTGGTGGTAGAGATTGAACTGCTCAGCAGGATCAACTTTGTATTCTGTCACTTGGCCATAGTCGCCTTGAAATAAGCGAACAACCTGACCTTCTATTAAATCTAATGCTGGAATAATCACGATAAATTCCTTTTCCTACGCTCAGAACGGTGACGACAGTTCTAAGAAGTTTTGAATGAGTTTAGAACCGGCTTTGCTTGAACGTTCTGGGTGAAATTGAACGCCATAATAATTGCCACTTTGAAGTGCCGCCGTAAACGGAGTGCCGTAGTCACATTGCCCAATAGTGTATTCACCCACTGGCATCGCAAAGCTGTGAACAAAGTAAAAATACTCGTTCGTTTCTATGCCTTTAAACAACGGATGATTGGGGGTCGCTTGAACGGTATTCCACCCCATATGAGGCAGTGGTAAATCGCCGGTTTGTAAGCGTTTAACTTCGCCTTCACACAGACCTAAACACTCGACGATTTGATCCGCTTTTTGGCCTTTCTCCTGGGAAGCTCGGCCCAAGAGCTGCATTCCTAAGCATATACCTAGCAGTGGTTTGTCCACTTTTTTAACCAGTTCAATGAGATCGCGTTCTTGCAAGTTTTTCATGGCTTCGCTTGCGGTTCCCACCCCTGGTAGAAAAAGCTTATCAGCGGCCAACACCACTTCTGGTTGCTTCGAAATCGTAACCTTGTAGCCCAACCGCTCGATGGCAAATTTCACTGAAGAGACGTTCGCACATCCTGTATCAATAATGACGACTTTCTGATCGCTCATAATACTTCCTTATTAAAGTACGCCTTTACTGCTCGGCAGTTCCGTTCCTTCCACTTTAATCGCTTGGCGAACCGTGCGACCAAACGCTTTAAACAGACTCTCAATAATGTGGTGATCGTTGTCACCAGCCGAGGATAAGTGCAAAGTACAGGCTAGCGTATCAGTGAGTGAGCGGAAGAAATGAACCACCATTTCTGTCGATAAGTCACCGACTTGCTCTCTTGAGAACTTGGCATCAAATTTAAGGTAAGGACGCCCAGACAGATCCAGGGCACATTGCGCTAGACACTCATCCATAGGCAGACTAAAGCCGAAACGCCCAATGCCTCTTTTGTCACCCAAGGCTTCTCTAAGCGCTTCGCCGAGAGCTAGAGCGGTATCTTCAATAGTGTGGTGATCGTCAATGTGGAGGTCGCCTTTGACATCCAGCTTTAATTGAAAGCCGCCGTGAGTGGCGATTTGATCAAGCATATGGTCAAAAAATCCCATGCCAGTATCAATCTTGTTTCCACCGGTTTCATCCAGATTAACGAACACATTAATATCGGTTTCTTTGGTAGTACGAACGACTTTTGCGGTACGCGCGTTAACCGTCAAGTCTTTCAGGATCTGTTTCCAACCCATTGTCTCTGGGTTGTACTGAATGCCACGAATCGCCATGTTTTCAGCGAGCTGCAAGTCTGTTTCTCTGTCACCTATGACCACGGATTGAGCAAAATCAACTTTGCCACCCTGAAGGTATTCTTTCACCATACCTAGCTTAGGCTTACGGCAAGAACAATTGTCTTCATCAAAGTGTGGGCAAATTAGCACGTCGTCAAAAATAACACCTTGAGATTCGAAGATCTCCATCATCATATTTTGCGGCGCATCAAAGTCAGCTTGCGGGTAACTATCTGTTCCTAAACCATCTTGGTTAGTCACCATAACAAGGCGGTAACCTGCGTCTTGAAGTGATAGCAGGCTAGGAATGACGAACGGTTCCAACTTCAACTTATCTAAACGGTCTACTTGGAAATCGATCGGAGGCTCAACAATTAAGGTGCCATCACGGTCAATAAATAATATTTTCTGTTGCTTACTCACACGAACTTCCTTTTAAAAAATAGTTTAGGCAAATAGGCTTTGCCCTAAAATACCTAAGCGTAGTAATTTCTAATAAAACCTAGTGTTTTCTCACACTCTTCACGATTACCAATACTGATACGAACGCAATTTTCGATGGGAGAGTTTCTTAATATGATGCCACTGTCCCAAGCCGCCTTGAATAGAGCCTCACCATCTTGGAATTTCACCAATAAATAATTACCCCAGCCCTCAAAGACGGTAAGTTGAGGCAAGACCGATAAGCCAGCCTGCAAGTACGCTCTGTTTGCACTTAAATCAAGAACTTGATATTTCGCTCGAGCGAGCCCAGTTTCTGATAACGCTTGTTGTGCAATTTCAGCCACAGGAATCGGCACCGGATAAGGCGCAATCACCTTAAGAAGCACGTCGATGATTTCTTTGTTGGCGAGGGTAAAACCGCAACGTAACCCAGCCAATGCAAAAGCCTTAGATAAGGTACGTAATATCGCCAAATTTGGATATTGAGCTAACAAATCAACCGTTGAGGCTTCTGGGCAAAAATCGATATACGCTTCATCCATGACAACAATGGCGCGATCTTTGGTCATTTCCAGCAAAGAGACAATATCTTCCCTTTTGACTAAGTTACCCGTTGGGTTATTAGGGCTGCATACGAAAACGAGCTTTACCTTGTCTAAATTTTGTTTGATGCCCTCAAGATCCAATTGCCAATCGGAAGTAAGAGGAACGACCTTTCTCTCAACGCCGATGGTTTCAGCACTGATCGCATACATCCCGTACGTTGGTGGACAGTATAGAATGGCGTCTTCATTCGGTTCGCAGAAGGCGCGAATTAAAAGCTCAATACCTTCATCTGCTCCCCTAGTTGTCAGTGTTTGCTCAGCAGTCACATTCGCGTAATCAGCATAAGCTTGTATCAAAGCCTTTGGCTGGCATTCGCTGTAACGGTTCAATCGAGCAAAATCTGTTTTGTATTCATTATTAAATGGCGATTCGTTAGCATTGAGCCAAACATCCCCAGTGCCACCAATGCGTCTTGCTGACAAATAAGGCGTTAAGGCCTGAACTTGCTTGCGAGCGAGCTTTTCCATTAGCTTTCTCCTTGCGCCAATTTTTCAATGCGGATAGTTACCGCACGTTTGTGCGCATCTAGGCCTTCCGCTTCCGCCATTGTCACAACGGTTGGAGCCAATAGTTTAAGTCCATCTGCAGTTAGCTCTTGAACCGTCATTCTCTTCGAGAAATCGGCTAAGCCCAAGCTTGAATACGTTTTGGTATAACCATAAGTAGGCAGTACGTGGTTAGTTCCAGACGCATAATCACCAGCAGATTCAGGAGACCAGTCGCCTAAGAAAATAGAGCCCGCATTATCAAGCAGCGGTAACAGTTCACGAGGGCTTTTCGTTTGAACAATCAAGTGCTCTGGCCCATAGTAGTTTGAAATAGATATCGCTTGTGTTAGAGAGTCAGCAATAATCACCAAGCTCGAGGCTAATGCCTTTTGGGCAATATCCGCACGCGATAACTCTTGTAATTGTCGTTGGACCGCATCGGTCACTTGGTCTGCGATGACCGCCGATGGCGTTACTAATACGACTTGTGAATCTGGGCCGTGTTCAGCCTGGCTAAGTAGGTCTGCCGCAATAAAGTCAGCGTCTGCTGTCTCATCGGCTAGAACTAACACTTCTGATGGGCCTGCAGGCATATCTATCGCTGCGCCACGAAAATCATTGCTCACCTGTCTTTTGGCTTCTGTTACATAAGCATTTCCAGGTCCGAATATTTTGTCCACTTTCGTGATACTTTCCGTCCCATACGCCATGGCCGCAATCGCTTGACCGCCACCAACGTTGTAGACTTCATCGATTCCGCATAGCTTCGCCACATACAAGATTTCGTCAGCAATTGGCGGTGGAGAGCATAAGACCACTTTACGGCATCCTGCTATTTGAGCGGGAACCCCAAGCATTAAGACTGTTGAAGGCAGGGGTGCGCTGCCACCTGGAATATACAATCCAACCGTATTAATTGGCCGCGTTACTTGCTCACAAACCACACCTGGTTGTGTTTCGACACTCAATGGTTGAGGTATTTGTGCTTTATGGAATTTTGCTATATTGCTATAGGCTTGTTCGAGCGCGGCTTTTATTTCGTCCCCAAGTCTCGCTGATGCTGACTCGATGTCGTCGCTTGATACGCGGATAGAAACCAATTCAACGCCGTCAAATTTTTGGGTCAGCTCTTTAAGTGCTTTATCGCCTTCGCTGCGGACACTTGCAATGACGTCTGATACCGAGGCGGTAATATTAGCGCCTTCGGTAATGGCCGGACGCTCCAATATCGAATCTTGCTGAGATTCACTTAATGATTGCCAAACAACTGTTCTCATGGACTTACCCCATCATTTTTTCAATTGGAAGGACAAGAATCGAGCTTGCACCCAGTTCCTTCAATTGTTCCATTGTTTCCCAAAATAGGTTCTCAGTACTCACTAGGTGAACAGCGACTTTCTCTGTATCAGAAGACAGTGGCAATACGGTTGGGTCTTCTGCTCCTGGGAGAAGCGCTTTAATTTGGTCTAGCTTTGATACAGGGGCGTGAAGCATGATGTACTTCGACTCTTTCGCCTGTTGGACACCTTGCATACGGGTCAATAGCTTATCGATAAGTGCTTGCTTATCAGCATCAAATTCACCGTTGCGCTGAATCAATGTTGCTTTAGATTTGAAAATGACTTCCGCTTCTTTTAATCCGTTCGCTTCTAATGTTGCCCCCGTCGAGACTAAATCGGCAATGGCATCGGAAAGGCCAGCGCGAGGAGCAACTTCTACCGATCCCGTAAGCATACAAGCACTGTAGTCAACCCCTTGCTCATCCATAAACGCTTTTAATAGCTGAGGGTATGTGGTTGCAATGCGCTTGCCGGCGAGATCTTGAGGGCCGTTGTACTTTTCATCTTTATTGATAGCAATCGACAAGCGACAGCCACCGAAATCTAAACGTCGTAACGCTACATACTCGTTAGGTTTACCCAGTGCTTTACGATCTAGGCGAACTTCTTCGAGTTCATTTTCACCAATGAAACCGAGATCAACCACACCGTCCATAATCAAACCTGGAATATCATCATCACGTACAAGAAGCAGATCTATTGGCATATTCAGTGAATGAACAACAAGGCGTTCGCCCATCACGATAAATTTCACACCACACTTCTTAAGTAACTCTTGGCACTCTTTACTCAAGCGACCTTTCTTTTGAATAGCGATTCTTAGACGTTGTGTTTGCATTATTTCTTCCCTGTACAAATTGTTGAATTTATTAAATTTCGTTCAAGCTTAAAACTAAAAAACCCTCGGGAGACTGCATGTCTCCCGAGGGTTTGAATCTTGTTTTACCAATTTCACCTCCGGGAGCTTGTGCCTCCCGGGTATGCGTATATCTCCCCGAAAGACTAAATAGGGTGATGATGGTGATGAATATTCATAGTAATATAACGCATACTTATTGGCTCTGCTAATGTTGCTTCGTTGATAACCACACTAACTAAGCTATGTATCATTTGCAACCTTTAATTAGTACTTTTTGGTTTTTATTTGCTTTCCACAAAAAAAGAAGGCCTAAGCCTTCTTTTATATAGATAAGTCGTTAGAACTAAGCGTTTTGGTAACTTGTCACTTTTGATTTTGCAATCACGGACATTGCAAAACAAACCAGCACAAAAGTAATCAGTGATGCTAAGAACGAGAACAATACCGACGCGGTAATACCGAGTACAATGAAGCCAATACACGACACCAACGCAACCGACAGTGCGTAAGGTAATTGTGTGGCAACATGGTCAATATGATTACAACGAGCACCCGTTGATGACAAAATAGTCGTATCTGAAATTGGAGAGCAGTGATCACCAAATACAGAGCCAGCTAGCACTGCGCTTAGCATCGGTAGCATAAGTGCAACATCCGTTGCGCCAGCCATATCTCCCGCTATAGGTAACATAATGCCAAACGTGCCCCAAGAAGTGCCCGTTGAGAAAGCCATCAGCCCAGATAGTAGGAATAAAATAACCGGCAACCACATTGGGCTAATACTACCTTCAATCTGAGAAGATAAATAAGCACCGGTGTTCATGTCACCAATAACGGTACCAATCGTCCATGCGAAAATAAGAATCAAAATTGCGCCAAACATAGACTTAGCACCAATCCAAAGCGTCACACCAATATCACTAGGCGACATTTTTTGTTTTAGCACAGTCACTAACGCAACAACAAAACCAGTAATGCCACCATAAATAAGTGACATGCCAACGTCGGTATTTTCAAATGCGCCCAATAATGAAAAGGCTTGGCCGTCCGCTTTAAGCGCAGAACCACCTGTGTAAAGCATGGCAGAAACCGTCGCAACGATAAGACACAGAATCGGTAGGACCAGATCCGATACCTTTCCGTGTTCACTTTCTTGAATATCAAGCTCTTCATTTAGTTCATGAGCTTGTGGTAGATCGGCTTCTTTATCCCCATCAAACCCACGGCCTTGAGATGCTTGAATTTCGTGTTTGCGCATTTGACCCACATCAAGCTGGAACCAAACAACCGCAAACACCATTAAGAGAGCAAACACAGCATAGAAGTTCATTGGGATCATGCGCACATACGCACCGATCGCTGAATACTCAGTGACACCGTGAGAAATTAATATTCCACCAACAATCGTCATGATGTAAGCACCCCAACTTGATGCAGGCATCAACACACACATTGGTGCGGCGGTAGAGTCGAGGATGTAGGCAAGTTTTGAGCGCGAAACATAATAGCGATCAGTGACGGGCCGGGAAATAGCGCCCACAGCCAAACTGTTAAAGTAATCATCAATGAAGATGAATACCCCTAAACAGGCGGCTAGCAGTTTAGAACCGCGTTTACTTTTAACTCGAGTCTGCGCCCACTCGGCAAACGCGCGAGTGCCACCAGACATGGTTAACAGTGCAGTCATCATGCCTAATAAAAGCAAGAAACCAACGATACTCATGTTCCATGAGTTAATGCTTCCGTCTTCAATAAAGACACTTGATACAGTTTTACCCACGTATCCGGCCATGCCGGTGGCGGAGTAATCTGTAAGTAGCAACGCACCGAGTACGATGCCGACACCAAGCGAAATTAGAACGCGGCGGGTAATAATAGCAAGACTTAACGCCACAATTGGAGGCAAGAGTGACAAAGGGGATGATGCAAAATCGATTAAATTCATGATCTTCAAAAACCAGTTAGTAATGGCAAGAGATCTACTGCAGAAAAATTTCGTGATAGTAACTCATCGAAATTTCATTGAACGAAGTGAAAGGCTAACAATGACAAAACCTAACTCTACAGTAGCGCTCCATAGTGTAAAAATTATAGACTATGGCAGTGATGTACCTGTTGAGTACACCCCCAGCAAAAGGTGATGATTGCACACTTTCACTTCGGCGAAATAGCCTTTTAATGTTATTCATTGGCATCACCCCAATAACATCGACTCTTCTATCTCGCGCCTCTACCGTGCAAGGCATAAATAACCGCTGTTACTTTAAATTAACAACAATTTAACTGGCCTCACACTTAAAGCGGATTCTATTGTACTTACAAACCACCTCTTTGCAATATTTAACTCGAAATAAGATATCAATGATAAATTTCATCCTCCATTAGCCATAACACTCCACGCGCTTTATTATGCAACACGTAAAATACGTTAACTGTTCGACTATTTCTATTAAGGCAAACTTTTTTCTAATATCTGATACAACAATTACCTCTGTTTACATTAATATGACGATATATAATCCATTTATATGCTAGTATTTATTTTGATTTCATTATTGTGTTAAATCTATTTGCAGATTAATATCAACCAATACAATTTATTTTCATAGGAATAGACATGTCGGAACTATCAAAAACACTATTAAATATTCGTAGCCTTCGTGCCTTTGCTCGCGAATTAACCTTAGAGCAACTAGAAGAAGCCTTAGATAAATTAACGATTGTTGTTCAAGAACGTAACGAAGCTGAAGCTGAAGAGCGTGCAGCTAAAGCGGAACAAGAACAAAAACTGGCCGCCATTGCTGAACAGATTTCAAAAGACGGTATTGATGTTGAAGCGCTTATTTCTGCGTTATCCGGCGAAACAAAAACTAAGGCTGGTAAAGTAAAAGCTAAACGTGCTCCTCGCCCTGCAAAATATAAGTATGTAGATACTAATGGCGAAGAAAAGACTTGGACCGGTCAAGGCCGTACACCTTCAGCAATTCAAACTCAGCTTGATGCGGGTAAATCATTAGAAGAATTTGCACTTTAATTTCGTTTTCTAAAACATCATTAAATATAAAAGGCTCCTTTAAAGGAGCCTTTCTGTTTTATCGTTCCCAGGAAGTTATCGTTCCCAATAAGATTCTTCTAAGCTGTCTTCCCTTTCAGGTAAACCCTTCGATAATCTTGGTGAATGCTGAGCTAATACTTCATAGCTCGCTCTATTGGAATATTTACACACTTGTGAAAACGAAGAGTAGGTTAAGAATGTGTGAGCATGCTTACTTGAGTTTGGAATATTTTCCCGGTGATATGTGTTAGCCGCCATATCATGCAGTAACGCAGAGAGAGCGGCATCTCCTGCGCCATTGGTATTTTTAATTTTCTCTGGCCCGCCCATATATGGCGCTATATGTGAATACACCTTAATCGGATTATCACACATAGATTTCGCTGCAGGTCGGCTAAACTCATATCGATTAAATTCAGCAATCGATCCTGGCATTAATGGTAACGACGTTTCTCGTTTCGCCGCATCTTCCGTATAACCCGCCATAAATAAGCCAACAGGGCCAGCCGTACATAAAACTAAATCAACCCAATTCAAAGTAATATCTGCAGCGACTAAAGGATCATGTTCACCGGTTAAAGCTTCCGCTTCTTCTTCATTCATTGCAACAACGGAAATATGTTCTTTTAAAAATTCTTGCCAGAATAAAGGATCATTCTGAATAACGTATTTTGTTCCTAACGTTAATACGACTGGGACATTATTCTTTTTTGCATACTCAATTGCTTTCATCGTAGCTAGAGGCATTGGATCGCCCTCTTTACAGCGAACTAAATAAGCGGTGATGACCAGAGCTGAAGCATTTTTAAATATAGACTCAGGAATACTGTCTGGATGAAGTTGATTCATTTGACCTTCACTAATTGCAAAAGTCCGTTCTCCATCTTCCGTTATCAAAGCGAAACATCGCCCTATTGCACCATCAACACCTTGCAAATGATTAAGATCCATCCGGCTCGATGTATTGCATAAATATTGATAGCCATAACTGCCAATTTTAATATCTTGGCTCATCACCCCTAATAAAGTAGAACGGTCATCAGCTAACACCGAATAATTATGCAGCGTATTCCCAATGGTTCCACCTGCATGTTCATTCGTAATGAGCTGCTCTTTTTTTAAATGATTGTATAACGTTTCAGCGGTTGCATCATCAATAACTAATGAGTGCCCTTTGCTTAAATTATATTCTTCAATAAGATCAGAGGTGACTTTCGCTTCGATATCAACAAGCGTTTGATCAATGCCAATAATATGGGTTTGTGACATTTTCTTACTTTCTTGAGCTTGACTCACTAAAGGATCACGAGCGTGAACAGGAAAATAATGCTTGGACTTGCGTTGACCAGGGAATTTCATAAGCGACAGTTCGTATTAAGGATGAAGGGGGGATTCTACCGCGCTCAATAACACGCGGCAATCTAGCTAATTATAGCAAACGTTTGCGATAATAAAATTTATTCACCTTCCATAAAGCTCAGGTCTGGTAGACGATCTAAATGCTCTGAATAACGTTTTAAATTGAACTCGCCTTCATTTTTCATGACATCAAAAATCTCTATCGACATACAACATGCCATCATTGCAACCGCATCATCACGTGAAGTCCCTGTCATCATCAGGCGCATCAGTGTTTCTTTTACCTTCATTGGATTTCCATCTTCAAGCTGATTCTCAATCACTTGAATAAGCTCTTCTTCTTGCATGAATTCGTTTTGTTCAGACATGTTTATGGCCTCAATATTAATTTCGCTGCACTATGCCATAGGTGAGCAAATAACTTCTACATTTATGCCATTTTTTTCATCAAATGACGTTGTGATTCTAGCCTAGAAACTGTCACCCCTTGTCTGTTTCTGTTAGAATCTGCGACCAGTTATAGTGAGTGGTAATAAGTCATGTCAAACAACAGCCAAAAGAAAGTCATTGTCGGAATGTCTGGGGGTGTCGATTCATCCGTTTCAGCGTATCTTCTTCAGCAGCAAGGTTATCAAGTCGAAGGCTTGTTCATGAAAAATTGGGAAGAAGACGACAATGAAGAGTATTGTACTGCGGCTGAAGATCTCGCTGATGCTCAAGCTGTCTGTGACAAATTAGGGATACACCTACACACCATCAATTTCGCCGCAGAATATTGGGATAATGTGTTTGAGTACTTCCTTGAGGAATATAAAGCAGGAAGAACCCCTAACCCTGATATTCTTTGCAACAAAGAGATTAAATTTAAAGCATTTCTCGATTTTGCTGATGATGTTCTTGATGCAGATTATATTGCAATGGGCCATTACGTTAGCCGTACCTTTCCTGAAGGCGAAGAAAAACCGCAAATGCTTCGTGGCCTAGATAGTAATAAAGATCAAAGCTATTTCTTATATACATTAAGTCATGAGCAAGTGGCCCGTAGCCTTTTCCCTGTTGGCGAACTTGAAAAACCCGAAGTGCGTCGAATTGCTGAAGAGCAAGGGCTGATTACTGCGAAGAAAAAAGATTCAACCGGTATCTGCTTTATCGGCGAGCGAAAATTCACCGATTTCCTATCGCGCTACCTTCCTGCTCAACCAGGTAAAATCGAGACACCAGAAGGCAAGGTAATTGGCGAACATCAAGGTTTGATGTATCACACCCTAGGTCAGAGAAAAGGTCTGCACATTGGTGGCCAAAAAGGCGGCGGCGGTAATGAAGAACCTTGGTATGTAGCAGAAAAAGATCTTAAACGTAATGTTCTTATTGCGGTACAAGGTGGCGATCACCCTCTTCTAAAGTCTCAAGGGTTGATAGCATCACAGCTTCACTGGGTAGACAGGAACACGATCACCGAGCCACTAACCTGCACGGTGAAGACTCGCTATCGTCAGACCGACATTAAGTGCACCATCATCCCAGTGGACGATGAAAGTATTAAGGTCATCTTTGACGAGCCCCAAGTTGCTGTCACACCTGGCCAATCCGCTGTCTTTTATTCAGATAATGTCTGCCTCGGTGGCGGTATTATCGAACAACGTATTTAACTAATTCGTAAACTGGAGTACTACTACGTGGCGAATTCTCTGTATGACCGTACTATAGCCTTTGCTGGTATATGCCAAGCTGTCTCATTAGTTCAACAAGTAGCCAAAGATGGTGAGTGCGATAGCGATGCCTTTAGAACCTCACTGCATGCTGTCATTAATACCAGCCCAAATAGTACCTTAGATGTGTTCGGCAGTGAGCAAGATCTAAAACTTGGGTTGCAGTGTTTGGTAAAAGGAATCGACAGTACCCCAGCGGGCAGCGAAGTAACACGCTATATCATCAGCCTAATGGCTCTCGAGAAAAAACTCAGTTTACGCAATGATGCTATGTCTCAGCTCGGCGATCGTATACAGATGTTGGAGCGCCAGTTAGACCACTTTGAACTGCTTGATGACCAAATGCTCAGTAACCTCGCCAGTGTTTATCTGGATGTGGTTAGCCCTATAGGCCCGCGTATTCAGGTTTCTGGAACACCCACTGTCTTACAGCATACGACTAACCAGCACAAAGTTCGTGCATTATTGTTGTCGGGTATACGCAGTGCGGTTCTTTGGCGTCAAGTTGGGGGCAAACGTCGCCACTTAATTTTTGGTCGCAAGAAAATGGTCGAACAAGCTCAGATTCTATTAGCCAGAATGTAGCCAGACTGAACAAATACACAGCTTGCGAACTATCGCGAGCTGACTTTTTATTCAATTCACTGTCTCTATTCGCTCAATGTAACTTTCGCGCAAACGATTGCGCAATATTCGTGACAATAAGAGCAGTTATTGGTATAAAGCTCACAATTATTTAGAAACATAAGTTTTGAAAACACAAATTTTGAAACTCAATTCAGGAGAACACCATGGATTTGTCAGCGTTAACTGCTGTATCACCGGTAGATGGCCGTTACGGAAGTAAGACGATTGCTTTACGCAGCATCTTTAGTGAGTATGGGCTACTAAAATACCGCACTATTGTCGAAGTTCGTTGGTTGCAAAAACTAGCTGCAACGGCAGGTATTGCTGAAGTTCCAGCGTTTAGCGCAGAAGCGAATCAATTCCTAGATAACATTGCAGCGAACTTTAACGAAGAAGACGCAGCACGTATCAAAGAAATTGAACGCACGACTAACCACGATGTGAAAGCGGTGGAATATTTTCTAAAAGAGAAAGTCGCAGACAACGCAGAGCTTCATGCGGTTAATGAGTTCATCCACTTTGCATGTACTTCAGAAGATATCAATAACACGTCACACGCACTAATGTTAAAAGAAGCGCGTGAAACGGTTATCCTACCTGAAATTAAAAACATCATTGACGCGATTAAAGCACTGGCTGTTGAATACCGCGACATTCCATTACTTTCTCGTACGCACGGTCAACCTGCCTCGCCAAGCACAATGGGTAAAGAGATGGCAAACGTTGCATACCGTATGGAGCGTCAATACAAGCAAATCGCTGATGTTGAAATTCTGGCAAAAGTAAACGGCGCGGTTGGCAACTACAACGCTCACCTTTCTGCTTACCCTGAACTGGATTGGCATAACTTTAGTGAAGAGTTCATCACTGAATCTCTTGGTGTAAGATGGAACCCATACACAACTCAAATTGAACCTCACGATTACATCGCTGAACTATTCGATGCGATTGCACGTTTCAATACGATTCTTATCGATTTTGATCGTGATGTTTGGGGCTATATTGCTCTTGGTCACTTCAAACAGAAGACCATCGCTGGTGAAATCGGATCGTCGACGATGCCACATAAAGTAAACCCAATCGACTTTGAAAATTCGGAAGGTAACCTTGGTCTAGCAAACGCAATGTTTAACCACCTATCGCAAAAGCTGCCTATTTCTCGCTGGCAACGTGACTTAACCGATTCAACGGTATTGCGTAACCTAGGTGTTGGTGTTGGCTATGCAATCATTGCTTATACTTCAACGCTTAAAGGTATTAGCAAGCTAGAAGTGAACCGTGAAGCACTATTGGCTGATCTTGATAAGAACTGGGAAGTACTTGCAGAGCCAGTACAAACTGTGATGCGTCGCTACGGCATTGAAAAGCCTTATGAAAAGCTTAAAGAGCTCACTCGTGGTAAGCGAATCGATGGTGAAGCTATGCGTAACTTTATTGACGGCCTTGAGCTTCCTGAGGCTGAAAAAGTGCGTCTAAAAGAGATGACACCTGCTAACTATATCGGTCAAGCCATTGAGCTGACGGACAAACTATAGCAAGCACTTTCCTTCCATCAGCATGCAATGAGCGATCATTAGAGCTATCATTAACATGCGCTAGAATGGTAATAAAGTAACAAACAACAAAAAGGGCTCTGATGAGCCCTTTTTTAATCTCTAATTATTTTTCACACTCAACCCTTCTTATCTCTGAATAATAGGGTTTGTTCTCTGAATAATAGCGTTTAAGTCGATTGACTAGCCAGCCGTGTTTAGCTGTAATCGTAGCTTCTTAACGCAGCAATGCGCTTATCCAGCGGTGGATGGCTCATAAGAAGCTCAGTCATAGAACGCTTACCATTAATACCAAAGGCCATCATAGACCCTTCTAATTGTGGTTCGTGACTGACTTTCAAACGCTCTAGAGCCGCAATCATTTTATGACTGCCTACCAGCTTCGCTGCACCATAGTCGGCATGAAACTCACGATGACGGCTGTACCACATGGTAATGAAGCTGGCTAGGAAACCAAACACCAATTCCAGCACCATCGAAACACCAAAGTAAACCATCATATTGCTTCCCCCCTCCCCTTCGTCATTGTTATTTGATGCAACAATGTTGGCGATAAAACGGGATAAGAAAATAACAAAC
The DNA here is from genome assembly GCF_029958905.1 of Vibrio sp. YMD68. Lineage (NCBI taxonomy): Bacteria > Pseudomonadati > Pseudomonadota > Gammaproteobacteria > Vibrionales > Vibrionaceae > Vibrio > Vibrio sp. YMD68. Next base: position 2,076,707 of record NZ_CP124614.1, read on the forward strand.
GTATTGACGACACCTTGCATCAGCGTCATCGTCACCATGTCCCCATTGGCAATGTGGCTAACTTCATGGGCGAGTACCGCTTCCGCCTCATCGCGCGTCATGCTATGGAGTAACCCGGTTGACACCGCGACAAGTGAATCATCTCGCTTTGCTCCAGTTGCAAAAGCATTGATATCTGGCGCATCATAAATCGCTACTGTTGGCATCCCAATACCAGCCTGTTGAGATTGACGACTCACGGTTTCCATCAACCAATGCTCCGTTTCATTTCGTGGGCTTTCAATCACAACACCACCCACAGAGCGCAGGGCCAACTTCTTTGACATCAGCAGCGAAATAAACGAGCCACCAAATCCAAATACGGCAGCCATGACTAATAAGCCAGATAGACTACCTGGTTGCATTCCCGTTACAGCGTAAACGATATTAAGTACAACACTTAGTACAAGCACCACTGCTAAGTTAGTGGCTAAAAACAGCATTATCCGCTTCATTCTTTCTCTCCGATGGGAAGCTTACACGACATGATAATAGAAAACTTTATCACTTATATTTATACATATAGTTTAAAGGGAAATAAAACAAGGTTAAGTGCTAAATTGAAACATTTGTTTTCTATTGTAATGCATGAGGTTACATATTGATTAGACTTTAGTCTTATTGTGCTTTTAGACCAAAGCTATTACATTTTCACTATACATTTAGCCCCCAAAGAAAAGGACAGTTTTATGGTGGAAGCTAACAACTATCAAATGGCGATTGATCTTCTTTGCTGTCATCTTGGCATCACTGAAAAAGAAGCAAAACAGCAACTGGGTATTAAATCTGATCAAGAAATACAGCAGACGGCCTTTGATACACAACAAGCACTCATGGGCTTAGTTCAAGACAAATAAACAGCCAGTTATCCTGACTGAAGTAACGCTGTGTTAGACATATAATTCAAATACATAGATATAAATCCATAAAAAGAGGGCTGCAAAAAATGCAGCCCTCTTTTTATTCTGTTATCTCTGATTCTTGTTTTATTTCTATTTATTGTGGCGGTGCTCGATTTTCACTACTGAGATAACTTGTCTAAATCAATGAATCGACCAAGATCCGTTCGCTTCGCCGCTGGGATGTATGGAATCTCACCCAGCTTTGGTGCACCTAACTGTGCTTCAAGCGTTTCTATAAGTTCAGCGTAATGCTCGGTACCTGGATTAACACGATTCGCCACCCAACCTGCGATGTTGAGCCCGTCTGCCCTGATCGCTTCCGCCGTTAAAACAGCATGACTTAAACACCCTAGTTTAATCCCAACCACTAAAATAACCGGCAGTTGCTCTTTCTTAACCCATGTTGATAGATAATCCGTATCAGAGACAGGCACTCGCCAGCCGCCAGCACCTTCTATAAGAACAACATCCGCCTTCTTCTTATGCGACGCCAGCTTTTCACTCAGTACGGCATAATCTATCTCTACATTTTCTCGTTTCGCAGCGATATGCGGTGAACATGCTAATTCTAAAGCGTATGGGTTGATATCATCATAATGCGTATCGAGTGTTGCCGCTTTTTGCAAATGAAGCGCATCTGAATTACGCATGCCTTCTTCTGTCTTAGTACTTCCAGCAGCCACTGGCTTATAGCCAATCGTATTTAACCCTTTAGTAGCTAAAGCATGTAAAATTGCTTTTGACGCTACGGTCTTGCCTACATCGGTATCCGTACCAGCAATAAAAAATGCATCAATCATCGTTGAATTGCCCCTAAACATACCTGATATGTAACAGGTAGTTGATTTTGATGGTTTTTAAAGACTTGGTACTCATGTTCTACTTGAATCAAAGCCTTACGACTTGTTAGCCCTTGTGAGCGGCCATTGACATGGTTAGCGCCAATACCCTTAAGATCACGCATCACTGAAAATGCAGAGTCGTACCAAATAGTGATTTCATCGAAGTCTAGTCGAAGATTGTTAAATTGAGATTGAGCTAACGCAATTTTTACCTGATTAGGTGATATAAACGTATTTATATGTTGATTTTTATCAACCTTCTCCCAAGACGTCTTTAACTCTTGTAATGAACCATCTAACAATGTCGAAAAAAACGCTTCGCCTTTTGGTTTCAATATCCGGTTTATTTCTTTAAGAGGGACAGACAAATCTTGGCACCACTGCAACGCTAAGCTCGAAAATACATAGTCAACACAGTTTTGATTAAGAGGAAGACTCTCAGCATCAGCCACGCAATATTGAATGCTATTATCACCGCACCTCAGCCGAGCTTGTTCAAGCATCGATGCCGATAGATCAACGCAAATAACGTAAGCGCCTCGTGACAATAATTTTTTTGAAAAGTATCCCGTACCACAACCTAAATCAACCACGACTTTCCCTGACAGATCCAAAGGCATACGCTCTAATAGCTGATCACCGACATCACGCTGAAATCCAGCATGTTTGTCATAGCTCGCGGCAGCCTTGCTAAACGCAGCGGCAATGTTGCTCTTATCGGGGGCACGACCAAAAAGCCATTCATTTTGATTTTGGGCACTGAGCGTGTTCAACATCCGTTTCATTCTCCGAGTACTTTCTGAAGGCAAGTCGTTAGGTGCTTCACCTGATTTTCTGAATGACTGGCCGTTAGGGTAATGCGTAAACGACTCATGTTTGCTGGAACAGTCGGTGCACGAATCGCCGTAACACCCAGGCCAAACTGTTCAAGGTTCTGGGCGGCTGACAGTGTCTGATCACTATCACCTATGATAATCGGATTAATTGGGGTCTGCGTTGCGACAACTTGCTCAAACCCGCTCAGTTGATCATTCAGAATCGATTTTAGATCGAACAGTTTTTCTCTACGCCAATGCTGCGTTTGAATCATATGTAAAGCATGAGATAGAGCATAAGCTTGCGCGGGTGGTATCGCGGTTGAATACACATGGTGCCGAGCAAACTGGGTAAGATAATCACCAGTAGATTGATCACACAAAATCGCCGCGCCAGACAGACCAAACGCTTTACCAAAGGTCACAATAAGAATATTGGGCTTTACCTGGTGGACATCGCAACTGCCTTGACCTCCTGCCCCTAACACACCGATGCCATGAGCATCATCCACGGCTAACCAAGCACGCTGATCGATGGTATCCGCTATCGATTTCAATGGAGCTTGATCACCATCCATACTAAACACACCTTCCGTCACCACAAGTTGGTCTGACACCTCAATGCCACTGGTATCCAACAGATTCGCAAGGTGATTGGTGTCGTTATGTTTAAAACGGCGCATTGATGCGGGTGACAGCATTCCTGCTTCCATCAACGAAGCGTGGTTAAGCTTGTCTTGATAAACAACATCGGATTTTTCTAACAATGTGAATAGAAGCGCTTGATTCGCACTAAACCCCGATGAAAAGAGTATGGCTCGATCAAAGCCCAACCACTCACACAGCGCTCGTTCAAAATTCTGATGGGCGGGCGTAAAGCCTGTCACAAGCGGCGAAGCACCACTTCCACAACCATAAATATCAAGGCCTTTGTGCCATGCTTGAATCAGTTCGCTATCGTTGGCTAACCCTAAGTAATCGTTACTGGAAAAGTTGATCAGTCGTTGATTATTTCGAGTCAGCTCTACGGTGTTTCCATTCAGCGTCGGCAACAAAGATCGAGTCAGGCTTTGCGAACGTCTTGCATCCAGCGCTTTCTCTATTCTGTTGTGAAAGCCTTGTCTGTTGTGAAAGCCTTGTCTACTGTTAAAGCCTTGCTTATTGTTAACACCTTGATGAGTAAAGCCTTGGTTCATAGAAATTACACTGACGCTTCGTAGAACAGATCGTCTTTAGTCGGACGAGAAGCAACCCGCTCAGTCACGCGATCAAGTAATTCATTTTCTTGAATCTCATCAGGTTTTTGAACCACTTGTTGGCTATTAATACCCAGTTTTTTAAATAGCTGCATATCGCTGTCTTCGCCCGGGTTTGGTGTGGTCAGCAGCTTACATCCGTAAAAAATTGAGTTTGCACCGGCCATAAAGCACAGTGCTTGCATTTGCTCGTTCATCCCTTCACGGCCAGCCGACAGGCGAACCGCAGACTTTGGCATCATAATTCTGGCAACGGCAATCAAGCGTATGAAGTCAAAAGGGTCAACATCGTCGACTTCTTCAAGGGGGGTGCCTTTTACTTTAACCAACATGTTAATTGGCACACTCTCTGGTTGCACAGGAAGATTCGCCAGCTCAACAAATAAGCCTGCGCGATCATTGGTGCTTTCTCCAAGGCCAATAATGCCGCCAGAGCAAATTTTCATCCCGGCATCACGAACATGAGACAAGGTATCCAAACGATCTTGGTAGGTTCGGGTGGTAATGATGTTTCCATAAAATTCTGGCGATGTGTCTAAATTGTGGTTGTAATAATCGAGGCCTGCATCAGCCAGTACTTTTGCCTGTTTAGGCTCTAACATGCCCAAAGTCATGCAGGTTTCTAGCCCTAGATCTTTGACACCTTTGATCATTTCCGTCAGGTGTGGCATGTCGCGTTCTTTAGGATTCTTCCACGCGGCACCCATACAGAAACGGGTTGAGCCCGCTTGCTTGGCTTTCTGCGCCGCATCCAGTACCCGGTCGACTTCCATCAAGCGTTCTTTCTCTACACCGGTTTGATAACGAGCACTTTGCGGACAGTACTTACAGTCTTCCGGACAAGCGCCCGTCTTAATAGAGAGCAAAGTACTGACTTGGACGTGATTATGCGGCTGAAATTCCCGATGAACGAGCTGTGCTTCAAACAACAGATCCATGAATGGTTTTTGCATTAATTGCTGAACTTCTGCATGAGTCCAATCGTGACGTATTTGCACAGCGCTTTCCTTATTAAGTAATTCATCATTATTGTTATGGATACTTGGCTAGTGTACTGATAAGCGATAGACTGTCAACAGCATAAAAACAAACAAGTTTACACTTGGTTATAAAACACACAGCGAGTTTCTTTGCATGGATTTAGACTTCGATAAAAATCATATTTGGCATCCCTACACTTCAACCATTGACCCTTTAACCTGTTATCCCGTAGTGGGCGCTGAAGGCGTTTTTATTGAATTAGAGACAGGAGAAAAATTGGTTGATGGTATGTCTTCCTGGTGGTCGACGATTCACGGCTACAATCACCCTCATTTAAACCAAGCGGCGCATAACCAGATCGACAAGATGTCGCATGTAATGTTTGGAGGCATGACTCACAACCCAGCCATAGAGCTGTGTAAGAAGCTCGTTCGCTTAACGCCCCCTAATTTAGAGAAAGTATTTTTGGCCGATTCAGGTTCTGTTGCGGTTGAAGTCAGTTTGAAAATGGCGCTTCAATACTGGCACGCGAAAGGTCAGCCAAAATCAAAGTTCCTCACACTACGCGATGGCTATCATGGGGATACGTTTGCCGCGATGTCGGTAACCGATCCAGATAATTCAATGCATTCTCTTTATAAAGGATTCTTACCCGAGCATATTTTCGCGAACTCGCCAAAAACCGGATACTGGCAAGAATGGGATGAGACAGATCTCGATGATTTCAAGCTCAAACTCAGCGAACACCATCACGATATCGCGGCAGTGATCATGGAGCCCATCGTTCAAGGCGCAGGGGGAATGAGAATTTATCACCCAGAGTATTTGAAAGGAGTGCGTCAGCTTTGTGACGAGTATAAAGTTCTACTCATCTTGGATGAAATCGCGACGGGTTTTGGTCGTACAGGCAAGTTATTTGCTTGCGAACATGCGGGGATTGCGCCAGATATACTGTGCGTGGGTAAAGCGCTCACCGGCGGGTATATGACTCTTTCAGCAACCATCACCAGCAAACAGGTTGCTGATACCGTATGTGCGGGTGAAGCTGGCTGCTTTATGCATGGCCCTACCTTTATGGGTAATCCACTGGCTTGCGCTGTTGGTGCGGCAAGCTTAGAACTGATTGAACAAGGGAACTGGCTCGCACAGACTAAAGCCATTGAAACACTATTTTCTCAGCAACTGCCCAAGTTACGTGAATATGAGCAGGTCAAAGATGTTCGCTGGCTGGGTGCGATTGGCGTCGTAGAGACACATAAGAGCGTAAATATGGAAGTAATACAGGCGCACTTTGTTAAGCAAGGGGTATGGATTCGTCCATTTGGCAAGCTCATTTATATGATGCCCCCATTTATCACCAGTGCGGATCAAATAAAGACATTGATTGACGCTATATCGAGTGCAGTGCAGTCACCGCAGTGCTCTATTGAATAGCTCTTTGTAACCCCGCTCATCCAACGCCAATACATTAAGCCAATACATTAAGTCAATATAGGTAAGCTACCCCACCAAAGTAAGTTAACATCAGCAAAAAGAGGAGCACTAAGCTCCTCTTTCTATCTGTTTTCAAGTTATAAATCTCTTTGGATTTAAGTCTTTATTCTTGATCGATCATCCAACGGCGGAATTCTTTTTTCTCAGATTTTGATGCTTTGAGATACCAAGCTTTCAGTTGGTCTACATTCTGAGTATCTTCGATAGCCAACTTAGGCTGTTCATTGGCAATGGCATCCGTCGCCACTTTGCTCTCAGCTGATGTTGCCACTACTGCGGTTGTTGTTGCTACCGCTGCTACACTAGCAGGGGCGACAGTTGCTGCCGTAAGCACCCCATCGACAAAGAAGATGCCTTTATCTTCATTGTAATCGCTGACGATCGTATCTAGGCCCATAAATGGGAGCATGCCTTTTTTCTTAGGCAACGGCTCTTGGCTGTAGCTTAGCTCGGCTCCATCTTGGGTAATCCGCCACTGCGGAGCTTTCGACTTAAATGCACTCTCTGCTTCAATGGTACTTCTTGCCACAGGATGATTAATCTTCAATTCATCACCCGTTACCACCAAACTTACGACATAAGGATCGGAGGTGAAGACTTCTTTACTATTACCACGGCCAAGCTCTTTATCCATTCTTACGATAAGCTGAGTCTCACCTTCTAACACCTTATTTTTGCCAATTTTAGCGTCTGCTTCTTGGCCGTTAATATAGAGAATGGACACACCCTTCGCAGGAATTAATGTCGCCGCATTCGTTGAAAATGCCATCATGCAAGCGATAGAAATGGCCAATTTAATTTTATTCACTGTCAGTTAACTCCCTGAACTCGTACCCTAAACTTAAGAGCGTTTTACTGTATCACGTTGATACCGTGACGAAAACTATATAAGTGGCTGTCTGCAAACCTAAAAAAGCCACCTTGCGGTGGCTTTTTATAATTACTATATACTAGGCTTGATTAGAAGCTAGCTTTAACACCAACTGCAAAACCAGTGTCATTTGCGCTTACGTCATCACCACCAACTTCAACATACGCTGTTGTGTTTGGAGCAAAACCGTAACCTGCATTTACAAACCACTTGCTAAGATCTTCAGAGTTAGCTACATCGTTGCCAGAAACACTGTAACCAGCAGCTAGTTTAACTGCATCGATTGTGTAGTCAGCAGCTAGTGCGATAGTATCCGACTTAACTTTATCAGAGCCAGCTACTTTAACATCGATTTGGTAGTAAGCAATCTCTAGGTTTAGGTTTTCAACACCACCGAAACGAGCTTCTAGACCAAGAAGTGAGTCATCAGCTTGAGGCTGGTCAGTAGTAACTGTGTTTGAGATAGTGTAGTTACCACCTGGACCAGATACAACTACGTCAGATGTAGTTGATGATTTGCGGTTTTTAAGCGTTGCGTCGCCGTAGTATGCTGTGAAATCAAAATCAGCTACACGAACACCCGCTTTTAAATCAAAGTAAGAACCGTCTTTACCCATTTTATCAACGCTTCTCTTGTCTTGTGCTAGAGAAAGAGTACCGTAGAACATACCTGTGTCGATGTCGTAACGAACCATTTCGTCAGCACAGAAAGAGCTGTCGTTGCTAAAGAAAGAGTTAACACCGAATTGGTAATCTGAACCTACGCCAGCATCATCTAGAGCGCCACAAGTACGACCAACTTTTACAGAACCGTAAGACTGAGAGTACATTGCTACGTAAACGTCGCCTACGTCAGCGCTGCTGCTTTTTCCGTCAGTTACATCGCCAGATGCACCGTCAAACTCCCAGTAACCGCCGAATTGGAATTCGTCGTTCACTGCGTAGCGTACGTCAAAACCAAAGTCTGCATCTTGAATTTCTTGCTGGAACTCTTTGTCCACACCGATGTCTTGTACGTATACAACTTCGATGTCACCTTTAAGGTTAACTGTAACGCCTTCGTTGTTGTAAACTTCGATACCTGCTTGTGCAGAAGTAGCTGCAACCATAACACTTAGTGCTAATAGAGTCTTTTTCATGATAATCCACTGCCTTTTCGTTAGATGGGAAATCCTTGTCCGGTTCCCTTTATTTTGATGGTGGCTCAAGCTCTTATGGCTTGATGTCACCGTCACTAAATTTCGTGGTCTAGATTGCAAAAGATAATCCTGCGTGTCAAATCTTCTAAAAATTTACCTAAAAAAACGTCAAATCAATAAAAATCAATAAGTTACACTAATTTGTGCTTTTTTTTCGAGTCACATCTTAGCTTTTGGCGTAAAAAATCAAAAAATTAACAAAACAAAAATCAGATTAAAATCCTAAAAACAAGGCCAGCACGTCAATTCTTCAGAATATTTAACCGCCAAATACACGTGCCTGGAGATTTATATATTTTTAGTTATAAAATTAATCTAACCCCATGAAGGTTCAACTTTTTTTTGTGAACAAGATCCATTTTTTAGCTAATAGCATTCAATTTCGTGAACTAAGTACACACTAGAGATTTGTGCTAACATCGTCAGGTCACTATTTAGGTCACCGTATGTCAACCAGTAAAATTCAACAATCTATCCGCAAAAGTTATCAAAACCTGCAATTTCAGCTCGATAACTTTGTCCCTCGTCGAGCGCAGAACTATCTTGTTGCAGAAATCACAAAAACACTTTGTGGTGATTATCACAAAAAAAATCGCATCCTCGTTGGCGAAGCCGGCACCGGAATCGGTAAATCTTTGGCTTATTTAATGGCGACGATTCCGATTGCTGTCTTCAATAACCGTAAGGTCGTTATTTCGACAGCCACGGTCGCATTGCAAGAACAATTAATTAACAAAGATCTGCCGCTTTTTCGACGCATTACCGACCGAGAGTTTTCTTTTATTTTAGCGAAGGGACGACAACGTTATTGCTGCGCAGAAAAATTGGCCTCAGCGAGCGGTGTCGATGGTGGTCAGTTGGCCATGTTTGAATCAAAACCTCAAAAAAATGAGATTGAATTACTTCAAACCATGTACAAATCACTGGTGGGTGGAAAATGGGACGGTGATCGAGACTCCTGGCCAAAACCGATTCGTGATGAATTATGGCAATCGATCGTCAGCGATAAGCACAGCTGCAATAACAGCTTGCCTGCTCATCGCTCCTGCCCTTTTCAAAAAGCACGTTCTGAACTAGACAAAGCCGATGTCATTATTGCTAACCACAGTTTAGTCATGGCCGATGCTGATCTCGGTGGCGGTGTCATCCTACCCGAACCTGAAAACACCATTTATGTTTTCGATGAAGCGCATCATTTACCTCGCGTTGCCCGCGACCATTCTTCAGCGTCAGCCAGCTTAAAAGGTGCAGCAACCTGGCTAGAGCGACTGAATAAACTGGTCAGTAAGTTTGCTAGCTTAGCGGACGAAAAACGAGTTGGTCGTTTCCAAAACCAGCTTCAAGATTCCATTCAGCAATTAATTCCCTCTTTAACGCAACTCAGTCAGCGCTTTGAACCTTCATCCTTTGAAGAAGGGACATATCGTTTTGAAGGAGGAGAACTCCCCTCTTGGCTTGAGAAAGAAGCGACAGAATTAAAGCTGCTGTCCAATAAAGGGGCTCAAGCCGCGGCAAAAGTAGCGGATCTGATCGCTGAACGGTTAAAAGACGGTGAGCTATCGAGCAAGTTAGCAGAACCTGCATTAGCGGAGCTGGGCTTTTACTTGCAAAGGTTGGAGAATCTCGCTCAAGTCTGGACGCTCATGGCCGAACCAACACGCGAAAAAGGAGCGCCACTCGCTCGTTGGATAGAAGTATCGAAAGACAGCGACAGTGATTTCACGGTCAACGTTTCTCCCCTTGAAGTCGGTTGGCAGTTAGATCAGCAGCTATGGAGCCGTTGCATTGGCGCTATTTTGGTTTCCGCCACAATGCGCGCACTCAATTCCTTTCGCTTCTTCTGCCACCAGACAGGAGTCAGTGGCAAACCAGATTCAGGCACTCAATTTTTAGCGCTGGCTTCACCTTTTGATTATCAAAACCAAGCAGAGCTGATTGTACCTGAAATGAAATATGAGCCTCAGGCGCCTCAATTTACTGAATATCTTATTGAAATATTGCCTAAGTTAATTGAAGACAAGAAGGCCAATCTTGTTTTATTCTCTTCTTACTGGCAAATGAATCAAGTTGCTGAAGGCCTCGCGAAGGGATTCATTAAAAAAGGTTGGGCGATTCAAGTTCAAGGTGACAGCTCTCGTAACGAGATTCTAAACAAACACAAAACGTTGATTCAATGTGGGAAGACAAGTGTGCTGTTTGGGACAGGGAGCTTTTCTGAAGGATTAGATTTGCCAGGGGAGCTATTGGAGAATCTCATCATTACTAAGATTCCTTTTGGTGTCCCCACCTCACCTGTTGAGCAAGCACACGCGGAATATATTGAACAGCGTGGTGGAAATCCGTTTATGCAAATCAGTGTTCCTGAAGCCAGTAAAAAGCTGATTCAATCGGTAGGGCGTTTACTGCGTAAAGAACGAGACTCTGGTAAAGTGTACATCCTTGATCGCCGTCTAGTAACAAAACGCTACGGGAAGTCGTTGCTTGATTCACTTCCGCCATTTAAAAGAACAATAAAATAGTGCGTGTTGCTGTTTTTGGTTCGTTCGTTTTGATTCACACAGGCCTAATAATAAACCGGCCCCGACAATAAAATAGAAGAAGAGTTTATGGAATTAATAGAGCCGACCATGCTGGTTGTGCTAGCGCTGGTCGCTTTTGTCGCTGGTTTTATTGACGCTGTCGCAGGCGGTGGCGGAATGCTAACCGTACCAGCCCTGCTTTCACTTGGGTTACCCCCACATATCGCGTTGGGAACAAACAAACTGGCGGCCACCTTTGCTTCGTCGACGGCTGCTTTTACTTATTACAAGAAAAAACTGTTCAAGCCTAGATTCTGGGGACAAGCGTTTGTCGCCACCTTATTGGGTGCGATTTTCGGAACGTTAATTGTTGATGCCATAAGCACAGAGTGGCTCGAAAAAGGGCTTCCTTTAATTATTCTCGCCTCTGCGGTTTACACCATTCTCCATAAAACGCCCCATTCGACTAAGAATGTCTTGCCAAAGTACACCGCATCGATTCGCAAGAAGCAGATTATCCAAGGGCTAACATTGGGGTTTTATGATGGTGTTGCAGGGCCTGGAACCGGCGCTTTTTGGACCGTCAGCTCTATGGCGTTATACCGCCTCAATATCCTATTAGCTTCTGGCCTTGCTAAAGCCATGAACTTTACCAGCAATTTTACCTCGCTCGTAACTTTTGCTGTTCTCGGCCACATTGACTGGGTACTTGGGTTAACCATGGGCGTTTGCCTTATGGCGGGAGCCTACGTGGGTGCACATTCAGCGATTCGATTTGGCGCTAAGTTCATTCGCCCAGTTTTTATCACCGTAGTGAGCGTATTGGCGGTAAAACTGGCGTACGAAGCTTGGTTTGTGAGTTTATAATGGCCCAAAAAATGATAAACCCATGGAACGAGTCGTATAACCTATGAGTCATTTTTCAAATTTAAAGCCCATTCTTGAACAATTGGCCCATCAAGCTGCGCAATTAGATCGCTCTCGTGGGGAACATCATAAACCCTTGTTCGATGAGCGCCTTTTTCATTGTCACGGGAGATTGCTGGTCCCTTGCGTCACTGAAACCCAGTCGACCTTTAAAACCATCATTCGAGAAGAACAAGCGAAAAAACTCACTGCTGATAGAGCAGAGTTTTTGTCCGAACGTTTGCTCGCTCAAATAAGCGCTATTCAGAGAGAACTTTCAACGCAGGGTATTCGCAAAAGTGAACCTAAGCATTCAAGCTACTACCGAAAACCGATTAATGCGCTCTATCAGGAACTGGCCCAACACCAGGAGTGGGAGATTCGCCTGCGTGATATGGTGATAGAGAAACAGCTAGAGTTATCTCAGGCCCCTTCTTTTCATCAACAGCAGGCTCAGCAATCTTTACTTGCCACGGAACAAAGGTTACAACGCTGCCAAGAAGCCAAGCTAAAAATAGAAAAGCAAATAACCTTTAGAGAAAAGAACCAATAATTATGTCTGACGAAAATATCCCGCATGAAAAGATGCCGAATGAAAATGTTTCTCCGCTGGACAACGCGCCAGATGAGATCAAACTCGCTGTGGATCTCATTTATCTTCTTGAATCCAACGAAGTCGATCTAACAACCGCCCTGAAAGCCATAGAGATAGTCAAGTCAGATATTGAATCCAAACTGTCATCAATTCTGTAGTCTGTAGTCTGTAGCCTGTAGCCTGTAGCCTGTAGCCATTGTCACACACTATTTATACCCACCCTTTAATTGGTAAAAACATGTATCAACTTTCGTTCTCCTTAGATTCCTTTCTTGCTGAGTTTTGGCATAAAAAGCCCACCATTATTAAAGGCGGATTCGCACGTTTTGAAGACCCAATCACTCCTGAAGAGCTGGCTGGCCTAACCATGGAAGAAGAAGTCGATTCCCGCTATGTGTCTAATTTTGATAATAAATGGATTGCAGAACATGGGCCGTTCGATGAAGCGAAGTTCAGCCAATTACCTCCGTCACACTGGCAATTGATCGTGCAAGCCGCGAACCATTGGCACGAGGGCGTTGCTGAACTCTCTCAAGCTTTTAAGCATCTGCCTCAGTGGTTGTTCGACGATCTCATGATCTGTTATTCCGAAACCGGTGGCGGAGTTGGCCCACACATCGATCAATATGATGTATTTATTATTCAGGGCAGTGGGAAGCGCCACTGGCGAGTTGGAGATAAAGATGTCGGACAATACAAAGAAACGCAACGTGCCGCAGCCCTAAGACAAATAGAAGGATTCGATGCCATCATTGATGACATTCTAGAGCCTGGTGACATTTTGTATATTCCGCCAGGTTTCCCACACGAAGGCGTCGCATTAGAACCTTCGATGAGTTATTCGATGGGATACCGTTCACCAAAAGAACAAGAGCTGGTCAGCAACTTCGCCGATTATGTGTTGGCTCATGATATTGGGGATGTGCATCTTCACAATCCAAACTTAAAAACGCAAACTCAGCACGGAGAGATTCTTTCTAGTGACCTCACACTGCTGACAGAAATGCTAACACGAGCTATCGAAGATCCGGATACGCTCAAAGACTTTATGGGCAGCATGCTAAGCCAATCTCGCCATCAGTTAGCGCTGTATCCGCCAGAAGACGCATGGCAAAGTGAAGAGATCTCACTGCAACTCGATAACGAGGTGAACTTTATCAAAGTCTCTGGATTACGTGCGTTATACAACGAGTCAGAGCCATGTGTCGCTTATATCGATGGCAACATGTTTAAAGTTGATTCAGAACAGCAGGACCTTTTACACAGACTCTGTAACTACGACACGTTAAGTGCTTCTGATTTTGATCGACCTATCGGAAGCGCCGATATCGCTCTATTTACTGAGCTAGTCAACAAAGGTTACTGGTATTGTGACGAGTAAAGAATAAGTTAGCCGCCTAGATTCTAGGCGCGCGAATCTCTTCACTGATTCGGATAATTCTCTGCGTCTCATCATAAGTATCGCGATAAATATCCGAATCCTCATTCCTTTCAACAAATATTCCCATCTCATGATTGTTGACTTGGCTGAACGCCTAAAAGCTTAAATGCGGTGGTGCCCATTTACACGCAGAGTCAACCGAACGGTATAGACACCCGTCCGACTGTGAAATAGGTAAAGAGCTTTAGGATAAGGTAGGCGCTTATTGGATAACCTGTGTTAGCTCCAGTGAGGGCTAGTGTTATCTTATTAGGCTCCAGATACGAAAAAGAACACTAATAGTGCTCTCCAGATCGTTAAATATTATGCGTAAAATTCAAAAATATTGTTTTCATTGGTGATGATCACTTACTCCACTTTTTGCCTTTCAAGATAAACTCTTTGCCCCAGCAGTTTGATTTGATCTGTGACAGTACGTTAAAACAAACACTCAACGTCTCACAAAAACGGCATAACCCCAGCGTTGAGCTTATTCCAAGGAAAATCGTTATGCGATCTTAATTACTGTTTCAAAAGTTAGAACGCGACAACCTTTCTTATTTTCTCGAATAACCCACATAGGCTAATAGTCTACTAGTTAATGGAGCAACTCACTCACCTACGTGACGCTAGCGTTTAGCGTAACTAGCTAGAGTCTCCTCTATTTTACTTTTCAGCCACCTCATTGTTTTATTCTCACGATTCTTGTGATGGTAGTAGATAAATACTTCTGGGGTACGCGCGTAGCTATCTACTTTGATAATAAAGCGACGCAACTTGTCTAACTTATCCATCTTAGAAAGGCTCGAACTTGGAAACAACATATCGGAATTCAGTACCACATCAACCACGGCTGAGGGCAGCTCTGAACGAAACGCCACATTAGATTTCAACCCTTTCTCTTTTATTACCTTTTCTGCAAATGAGGTTTGAGAGTTCCAATCGGCAGCGATGATAGTGGCGATTTCATAATTTAAAGCTTGCTCAAGTGAGATTGATTCCCCTTTGAACGGATGGTCTTTTCTGACATAGGCGTGAAACTCATCCTGGATAACGAAATGCCTAAGCAGTTCTTTTGGCGCGTAATCGATTTCATAATTCACACCTAATTGCACTTCATCATTCATTAGCTCTTGAATGGTGTTACTTGACCAATTTAGAAGCTGGACTTGAACATTTGGGGCATCTCTCCGAATTGCATGAAATATTTCACTCGCAAAGGCACTAAGAATATGAGGTGAAATAGCCACCTTGAGTATTCCTGTCAACTGGCTAGGGTCAAATTTATGGGTAGAGTTTAAGGCTAGGTTAAGATCATTGATTAATGGGGAGATTTTGCTCGCAAGATCATTGGCATAAGCCGTAGGAGTAAGACCCTTATGTGTTTTAACGAACAACTCGTGATCGAAATGTGCTCTGAGCTTTTGTAAAGATTTACTTATAGCTGGTTGCGTAACAAATAGTCTTCTCGCAGCTTGACGCATGTTACCTTCTTGATGAAGTATAATAAACGTTCGAAGGAGGTTGAGATCCAGATTAGAAAACAGGTCTTTAGCCATGAGCCATACCAATAGAATTAAACTAGTTAAATTTTAGCTGAACACCAACTAAAAAAATAGCCAATACCCGATACCGAGCATTGGCTTCTTACTCTTACAGGTCGATTATCTTACCGCTGATATCTGAGATTTAACGCTATCAAGGCGCCCGCTACCGCGCAAACTTTTAACCTTTTCGTTGATTTGAGGCTTTGATAACTCATTCCCGTTACGATCGGTAACCGTGATCGTACTTCTTTGTGGGGCATCTTTATCGTATACAATCATAGCCGATGCTTCAGAATTAACGTGGTCAATACGTGTTACGCGCTCGTGTTGATCGTCTGTCACTACTCTCGAAAATGTTTTACCATTTGATGAACCGTGATCAATATCTAAGAACACCAGTCCATCTCTCTGGTTATATGTCGCGATTAGAACACCATCACTGTTGTGTATGTTTGCCCCTGCTGAGCTTTGAGAAATCTGGCCAATAACTTCACCTGTATTTGAATCACGAATAGTGCCTTTATCGTCCACCAATGCATTTGCACCCGTGTGGTTATCCGTCACTTTCCAACCCATTGTGGTCATTTCAATACTGAACTGCTCAAAAATCGGTTGGTCCTTTGGAGTCAACGAATTGCCAGCATCTTGGTCTACATCTAAGAATACCAGTCCATCTCTCTGGTTGTATGTCGCGATTAAAACACCATCGCTGTTGTGTATGTTTGCCCCTGCTGAGCTTTGAGAAATCTGGCCAATAACTTCACCTGTATTTGAATCACGAATAGTGCCTTTATCGTCCACCAATGCATTTGCACCCGTGTGGTTATCCGTCACTTTCCAACCCATTGTGGTCATTTCAATACTGAACTGCTCAAAAATCGGTTGGTCCTTTGGAGTCAACGAATTGCCAGCATCTTGGTCTACATCTAAGAATACCAGTCCATCTCTCTGGTTGTATGTCGCGATTAAAACACCATCGCTGTTGTGTATGTTTGCCCCTGCTGAGCTTTGAGAAATCTGGCCAATAACTTCACCTGTATTTGAATCACGAATAGTGCCTTTATCGTCCACCAATGCATTTGCACCCGTGTGGTTATCCGTCACTTTCCAACCCATTGTGGTCATTTCAATACTGAACTGCTCAAAAATCGGTTGGTCCTTTGGAGTCAACGAATTGCCAGCATCTTGATCCACATCTAGGAATACAAGACCATCTTGCGCGTTATAAGTGGCAACGACAATACCTTCGCTATTTAGAATATCTGCACCGGTGTTAGTTTCTTCAATGGCACCTATCAACCTACCTGTATTTGAATCCCTGATATCACCATTTTCATTAACCAATGCGTTTGCACCGGTCTCATTATCAGTCACTTTCCAGCCAGAGGTCGTTGCTTCAATAGTATATTGCTTGGATATAGGGTTATCTGTATCAGGAATAGGTAAGAGAGATGGCTCACCAACATTAGGCAGAACAGGTAAAGCTTCACTAGACGATGACGAACTAGATGAAGATGTGCTTAAGATACCAGCAACTAAAGTTAGCGAAGCAGCGCCGACTTTACTCCAAGAACCATCCGAATGTTGTTCATAGACAACATTGTCGACAACAGCAACCTGACTGCCCTGAGCATTAAGCTGTTCAAGAACACGATCGTCAATATCACTCATCTGCTGAGCAATCACTTGTTCTGTATAGTAGTTTGCGACAGCACGATCAACTTGCGCGGCAGAAGCAACACTGACAAAAGGAATCGTTGTTGCAATTGTTAATGCTAGTATTGTTTTTTTCATCTTATCTCTCTTTGTAATGCGGGACAGAAGCTTCCGTGCAAGCTTTAGGTTTAACAAAATCGTAACTCTCTGCGACAAAGAAAGATAATGACTTGATGGGATATTTCTGATAACCAAATGGAATCACTAGAAACTAAACGCAAGGCCAAACTCCACATAGTTATCGCTAACCTGTTTTCCAAAAGTGTAAGTAATTGAGGGTTTCAAAAAGCCTATATTGAACAGCATAGAAGCTTCATGATAATTGAAATTTGTTCTCTGCAGTTCTGTTCGATAGCTCAAGATTTCAAGCTCATTTCGGTCAATACCAACTTCATGATTAAACTTGTACAGTAAATCAAAAAACGAAATGGGGCTCCACATCCCCCCAAGGCTGTAATCAACAGTATGAGATCTAACATACTTAGCACTCAATTGGTTACCGTTACAAATTTCGTCAAAGTAACAAAGTGGATCATTAATATCTGTACGGTAATTAAAGTTAACATCAGATATAACAAGCCAGCTTTCGTTTATTGACTTTGCTAAAAAGAGGCCCGTAGAATACGTATTGGAATTGGCACTAACTGTATTCTCTGTGTAGAAATCATCATTGGACCAAAAAGAATAACCAAGCCCTATCTCCCATTGTGAATCCGTATCAATATCCCCAAAAACCCTCAAATTTTCAGTTAGATAGTAATTCCCATCTAAAGTATAAACGACATCATTATCAACAGAAGATGCGCTGATACTAAATATATCAGTGAACTTTTCAATAGACGCAACTACGTCAGCCTGAACAGGCGCACAAGCAAAGAGCATTAACGTGGGAAACTTTTTCATCACAACCTAGTTTCAATTCTGATATCCCTCTCAAGTGACAAGACATGCGCTCTGCATTCTCGTTAAGAAGACCAGTATAAGTGGGAAGTCGATCATTTAGTAATGCCTGAACACCATAACGGTGATAACCAAATGGAATCACAATACAGCTGGTCGGTTGAGCAATCAGCCCGCTTTACAACCATCGATTCCAACGTAATTCACTCGATATCCATTCCTTAATTCACTAATTCACTAATTCACTAATTCACTAATTCACTAATTAGTATAAAAGGCTTACAGGGGCATTTATCTCAAGACATATCGGCTTGTTTTCATGATGCACATAAGTTCTGATAAGGTTTGACGCTTAATAGTGTTGCTGTCTTGTGTTGGCTTACTGACGAGTTCGGCTTAATGCCAGAGTATGAAACCATTGGATCTAATTGATTTCAGTAACGTTTTAATAGATTCCATTGCGACATCAGCGCTCTGATTCAGATCCAATTGATTCACATGATTTCGAATGGCACCCACGACTAATAACATTCGTTCTAAAGCCATAGAGCGTTGTTTCGTAGAAAGGGAAAAGCGTAGCTCGTTTGGAAACCCCTTACTCACTAGCTCCTTAGGGAAGTAATAACGGGCGTAATATGTAGCATTGCGGTCTTTGAGTAGAAACATGATCGTATCACCTGTACGTATCATGCCAAATTTACTTTTGAGCGGACACAAAAAAGCCCTCGATAATCAAGGGCTTATTCGTTTAAATGTGGCGGTGAGTGAGGGATTCGAACCCTCGATACGTTGCCGTATACACGCTTTCCAGGCGTGCTCCTTCAGCCACTCGGACAACTCACCGTATTGTGTGTCAACGTTATGCGTTAACGAGGCGCTAATTTAATGATTCTGCTCTCCTTGGTCAAGTGCTATTGCTAAAAAAAACCAACAACCTTGATTAAGTGCTTACTAATTGACATTTAAGCGCATTTTTTCATCAAAACGTTATGCCTGCGGGCAGTACCCAGGAACCTTAAACCACTTACGGCATGTATCTAGGAAGTATCCGTAAAGTACCCCCATTCCACATGAAACAACGGCATTACTGGTTACTGCTGTCATGATTTGATCACTTGATGCCCCGACAACCAATAAGATCGCCGCGTAAACAGGAGATTGAAAAAGCACATAAGCAAACAAATCCGCAATATTCTTCACTAAACCAGTATCAGAAATTCTTCTTCCCTGCCTCAATACGTAATCTCTGAATACCCCGTATGGCCATGCAATCGCTATATTGACTGGGATCGAAAGGGTTCTCGACGCCAAAGATTGCTCAAATGTCATGCCTGAGATGAAAATTTCGATAATCATCCCCGATAAAAAACAAAATACTACCATCGCAAACGTATCTGCCGCAGCATGACGGATACAAAAAGGGGCGCGGGCTTTCATGGTCTTCCTCTGCAATATAAATAACTGGTTTAATGGCGATTAGATAACACAACATACCAGCCCTTAACTTTAGGCTGGATTATCTTGCTATTAGAACACAGTATTTGCAGAGATATACTTCAAAATTTACATGGGAAGGTAAATAAATAACCAGTATTGAATATAAAACTAGATATTCTAACTACAAAACGAGATATAGGTCAATTTACCATCAATTTGGCCTGGTATTGTGAAATTTAATTACAATACTTACTGAGCATTACGGTTATAACATCGATATCTTCGGCCTGGGGTTGCTCTTCCAATTCTAAACATCGAACAATATCCTTGAGCTTATCCATCAATACTTGATCTTCGTAAGGAGCAAGCGCTATCGCAATGTCCTCTATAATCTCTTTCGCTTGAAAGAAATGCTGATTATCGAGTTCCACATAGAGTCTAACCAGTACTTCTTCTGAAATGAGAACTTCTGAGATCAAGCTCTTTTCTGGATGGTATTGGTAAAGCTTGGAGGCATAACGGTAAAGGGCATCATCAAGTACAGACTCGTCTATCGGTTTGGAAATAATATAATCCGTTCCCGCACTTAGCATCCTTTCTCTTGTTTCAATAAACACATCCGCCGTACAGCCAAAAATCAGCACTCTGTTTTTGTTGTCATTCATAGCCCGAATGTTAGAGGTTGCTTCGACCCCATCCATCACAGGCATGTGATTATCCATCAAAATAAGATCGTATTGTGTTTGGGCGACCGCCACCAGTGCTTGCTCACCATTTTCAACACAATCACATTCGAAGCCTTTGCCTTTCATAAATGTTTCAATGATGATGGTATTGGTTCTATTGTCTTCAACAATCAAGACCTTTAAGCCACTGTAGTTCAACTTCCGATGAACGTTCATTTCAACTGAGCCAGGGGACGTTGCTTCAATCAATAGCGAAACATCGAAACTGGTGCCAATTCCCATTTCACTGGTAACGGTAACGCGTCCCCCATTGAGCTCGACGATCTGTTTCACGATCGCAAGCCCTAAGCCTGTTCCACCAAAACGACGCGTGGTACTCGATTCCGCTTGTTCAAACGGTTTGAAAACACGACTTTGTGCTTCTTTAGAAATACCAATGCCTGTATCTCTCACTTTAATTAGAAGATGTAATTGCTCCCCGACCATCTTTTCCTTTAAATAAACCTCTACAAACCCTCTAGAGGTGAACTTAACGGCATTATTGAGTAAATTGAACAATATCTGTCTAAGCCGAGCCTTATCAGCGTTGTACCAACGCCCTGCCGGAACTTCTGAGTACACTTTGAATTGGAGGCCTTTTTCGGTACACAGTGTGTGGTAAACGCTATTGATACTGCCGATGATGGAATCGATAGGAAAAGGGTTTCGCTCCAATTCTAAATGGCCTTGTTCTATCTTGGAGAAATCCAGTATTTCATTGAGCAATGTCATCATATGCTCTCCTGATTCTCGCAGGCTATTGAGATGCTTACGCTGTTCTGGCGTTAAGTTACTTTTCAGCAAAATTTGTGCTGTACCCAATACACCATTCATTGGCGTTCTAATTTCGTGAGATAACACCGCTAGAAAGGCACTTTTCGCTTTGGTCGATGCCTGTGCTTTGACTTTTTCAGCTTCTAAATACACAGTTTTCTGGTTAAACGTGTCTATAAGGTGACGGATTTCATCGTTACTTCGATAAGCGACTTCAATGATCCCCCCTTCTTTTGAAGCGTCTACTTTCTTTGCAATCAAGACAATCGGTTTTATTAAGAACTGATTGAGCAGGTAATAGCCAGCCATAACGCACAATAAAAGGATTGGCATAATACTGAGCTCGATACTGGTTACTAATGCATACACATTGTCGTTGACGGTTCGTTTTGCATTAACAACATCTATCGTCCATTTAAATTCGCCAAATTGATGAGAGCTGATATAGATAGTGTCTGATTTTTTAAAGTTGTGCTCCGTGATGACCTCATCCAATCCATCGCGAAGAATAAACCCCAAATCATGCTCTTTGGCATTATTTTGAATAAAGTCGATCAAATCAGCCAGTGACAGATCCACGGTTGCTACGCCAGAGAATTGGTCATCAATGTAATAAGGAGAAGTAATGGAAATCATCTGGATATGTGTGTAGGCATCAATATAGACCTCTGACCAAAAAACACTTCCTTTCGGTGCATCAATCGCAACGGTATACCATGCTTCTTGAACGTAGCCACCGGCACTTGGGTTATTCCATGACTGGATATTATCTACCCGACCATCACTGGAACGATTGTAATAAAGGCTCATGTAAGGAATATCTTTGTCAATGGCGTAAGGTTCAGGCCAAAGACCACCACTCACCACCGCACCGTCTAACGTTTTAAATAATGAGCTTAATATCTCGGCTTGAGTCTTCTGTGAGTGATTGGCTTCTCCAATACTCGCTATCCCGTGAAGAACGCCAACCGCACTGTTAAGTGGTTGTTCTAATTGAGAAGCCAGCAACTCTGTTTTTAAGTCTAAACTTTGCTCTAGCTTTGAACGCACGAGGGGTTCAACAACGAGGTAGGTCACCGTGCCGATCATAGCGATAAAGAAAAACAAATAGACGCCAAGCGCCAAAATACTTTTTCTTTTTAGTGAGGAGCTGATTTCCATATAATGACTTGAATTATTTTATGTTTATTAAAAATTATAGTGAATATTATCAAGCATCAAGTCTTTTTCGTTAGTATTTGAGTTGGTACTATAGGAATAACATTAATTCAAACCAATGGATCTATTTTGACTTTAGACAATATCCTTTCTTTACCCGAGCTAGAAGGAAAGCTTCTTAATGAAGCAAGAACGCAAGGGTTCGTTGCCTCAATGGCCGCAGCGCCGAACGTCCTTCCACCTGAAGAGTGGCTACCCTTCTTGTGGGGAGGAGAAGACACAGCCCCCTTTAGCGATGGTGAGCAGCTTGAGCGTTATGTCGAACTCGTGATTCAAATGTGGAACACATACCGCCCTGCACTTTTAGATGGCAAATGGGAATGGCCAAATCTATGTGCGCTTGATGAAGAAGATATTGTCACGAAACAAACCCGGGATTTTTGTGAAGGTATGCTGCAAGGTTGGCAATTAGCACGTGACGACTGGGAGACCATCATGCCTGAGCAAAGTGAAGACAATGCACTTCTTGGTGGTGTATTACTGTCGTTAAGCATGCTTTACGATCCTGAAACGTCGATTAGCACGCTTGCGGATCAAGGCATCGAAGGGATGGAGCAATTTGAAGAAATTTTTAATGCTATTCCAGTGATGCTTTGCGGATTAACTCAGCGTGGTGGTCTTTTAGCGGAACAGCAATAAGTCTTTGCGTTAAGCGACAGAGTTCTCCACAAACAACAAAGCCTACTTATCCGTAGGCTTTGTTTATTTCACATGTTTAATATTAGTTTATGTGGCTTTTTAGGTCGTGCTTTCCAGCTGAAGCGTCCGATACATTCATCGGCGGTATAAAATAGCGACGCTCCTGAAAAATAGCCTGACAAACAAGGGGGACTAACCTCTTTAACCTCTATGCGTTGCCTTTCACTTTGATATTAAGTTGCTCAGCAAAATCTAGCATGCGATTTAAAGGGATCAACGATTTTACTCGTAACTCTTCATCAACAAAGATCTCATGCTCATCACCGCCATCACGTAGAGCCGTTTCTATCGCTTTGAGGCCATTCATCGCCATCCAAGGGCAATGTGCGCAGCTGCGACAGGTGGCGCCCGCACCGGCTGTTGGCGCTTCTACTAGCTCTTTTTCTGGTACTAATTGCTGCATTTTAAAGAAAATACCTTTGTCGGTAGCAACAATCAGTTTCTTTTGGGGTAACTCTTTCGCCGCTTTTATGAGCTGGCTTGTCGAGCCCACAGCATCAGCAAGTGCAACCACACTGGCTGGTGACTCAGGGTGAACCAAAATAGCTGCATCGGGGTAAACCGCTTTCATCTTACGCAGTGCATCTGCTGAAAACTCATCGTGAACAACGCACTCACCTTGCCATAGCAACATGTCTGCGCCAGTTTTGTTCGCAATGTAAGAGCCTAAGTGACGGTCAGGGCCCCACAAAATCGGCTTATCTTCACTGTCGAGTTGTTCAACAATTTCTAAGGCGATGCTTGATGTCACGACCCAATCGGCTCTTGCTTTAACAGCCGCAGATGTATTCGCGTATACCACAACAGTGTGATCGGGATGGGCATCACAAAAAGCCGAGAACTTATCAGCAGGGCAACCAAGGTCAAGTGAACACTCGGCCTCTAATGTTGGCATTAAAATGGTCTTTTCGGGGGTTAGAATCTTAGCCGATTCTCCCATAAATCGAACACCGGCAATAATAAGCGTGCTGGCAGGGTGACGATTACCAAACTTAGCCATTTCTAACGAATCACCCACAAATCCGCCCGTTTCTTCAGCCAAGGCTTGGATTTCAGGATCGGTGTAGTAATGCGCGATCAGAACCGCATCTTTTTCTACCAGTAGTGACTTGATGCTAGCAATATAGGTTTGCTTTTCAACATCGCTTAAAGGAACTGGCTTTTGAGGAAATGGGTATATTGTTTCAACTGTGTCTAATATGTGGCTCATTGCTCTTGCTCTATGCAACTTCCATGAATCCAAGCATTGTACACCTTAAACATGGCCTGAATCAAAGGAGTTTGAGCCAATAGAAAAAGAGGCGGGATATCCACCTCTTCTAGATAAGCAATTTAGGTAAGCACTGCCATCAACTATAAGTTCTGTTGTGCTAATTTTGCTGATGAACTATTTGGGTATTCATCCACAACTTGCTGATAGTATTTTTGTGCTGCTGCTTGATTGTTATTTCGCTTAGCGATGTCACCAAGCTTCACTAATGCATCGGCGCGTTTGTTTGAGTCTTTGTATGACACAACCGCAGCAAAACTCTTCACAGCTTCTTTATCTTGTTTCTTAGCGAAATAAAGTTGCCCTAGCCAATAGTGTGCGTTTGACGAAAATGAAGAATCTGGAAAATCCACCTGAAACTGTTTCAATGCAACAATAGCACCAGCGTAATCGCGCTCTTTAAGCACAAGATCGACGGCATTTTGATAGGCGGTTTGCTCATCAACATTGCTGCTGAACGTTCCTACTGGTTGTGTGTCGGATGAATCAACAACAGGCGCTTCAACGGTCTTTATTTCGGTGCGGACTTTGTCTAACTCTATAAAAAGCTCACGCTGACGCTGCAACATTTGCTGCATGTCGTAGCTGTTCTTTTCAAGTTGACCACGAAGATCACTGATCTCCATCGACATGTCGTCAATTTGCTGCTGCATAGTCAATTGAACACGATTTCGATTCTCTAGCAATCGCTCTAGACGTTGGATATCGGTTTCAGAAGAGTTCACTGTACGTGTTGATGTGGTGGAGGCTGGAGCTGTATTGCTTAAGTCCGATACTGGAGCTGGTGCAGCAAACGATGTGCTCGCTGCACTTGCCAGTAACATAAGCGTTAAAACTCGCTTTGAGTTACTGAACATGAGGCTATTCCTCTATTTGTGTTGTCGCATAACTTGTCTTGCAGCATAAGTGTATTGATAACCTAGGTGCAATTTATCACCTAGGTATCATAACGACTTAAGTACAACGCGAATTAAGCACAACGCGAAGATTAGTATACAAGAACTGAACGACGGTTCTTAGCGTATACTTCGTCAGATTGACCAAGTAGAAGAGGCTTCTCTTCACCGTAGCTAACGATAGAAATTTGGTCAGCTTGTACGCCAAGTGCTTGTAGGTAGTTTGCTACCGCTTGTGCACGACGCTCGCCAAGAGCGATGTTGTACTCAGGAGTACCGCGCTCGTCTGCGTGACCTTCGATAGTCACTTGTAGGCTAGCATCTTTACTTAGGTAAGCGGCGTGTGCTGCTAGCATTTCTTCGTAATCGCCAGCAATAGTTGCGTTGTCGAATGCAAAGTAAATAGTTTGAGTTTCACGCAAAGCTTGTTCTTTAAGCTCTTGCTCTGTTAGCTCACCGTATGAATCAACTGGAGTCACAACGGTTGTGTCGACCGTGTTCTCTGAACCAGAAGTTGATTGATTAGTCTCTGTACCTGAAGCACTGGTTGCTTCATCGCTAGAGCTACAAGCTGTTACTGCTAATACAGGAAGAGCAATCAGTAGACCTTTAAGAACTTTATTAAGCTGCATTATATTTTTCCCTTAACTAATTAATACTTATTTTCTATAAAAACGGTGACCAAGCAGGTGCTCTTACACGCCCGTTTGTTTCCGGTAATCTAGCTTTAAAACGCCCGTCTATCGAAACCATCGAAAGTACATTCGTTTTGTTATAGATAGAACTGTATATGACCATACCACCATTAGGTGCAATACTTGGAGACTCATCAAGCAATGTGCTTGTTAGTATTTGCATTGCACCCGTTTCTAAATCTTGTTTGGCTAAATTAAACCCTGAATTGCTTCGATTCACCATAACCAGGAATCGACCATCAGGCGTAATTTGACCTCCTAAGTTTTGGCTGCCTTGCCAAGTCAGACGGTTGGTCGAACCATCTGCCAAATTTACGTTATAAATCTGTGGTCTACCACCTCTATCAGAGGTAAAGATTAATGATTTTCCATCCGGATGCCAATACGGTTCCGTATTATTTGATCTACCACGAGTAATTTGCGTCAATTTCTTTGATCTCAAATCAAAGGTATAAACCTGAAGAGACCCCGTTTTTGATAATACTAGGGCTAACTTATTGCCATCTGGGGAAAATCTTGGTGCGCCATTATGACGTGGATACGAGGTGATCTTCTCTCGTTTGCCGGTATAAATATCCATGATGAAGATTTCAGCTTGCCCATTTTGGAAGCTGACGTACGCAAGTTGTTTTGCGTCAGGTGACCATGCTGGTGACATCAACGGCTGCTTAGAACGTAGCACTAATCGCTCGTTATAACCGTCATAGTCCGCAACTCGCAATTGGTATGGGTATGGGTCTTTGTCTTGCACTACAACATACGCGACACGAGTCAAAAATGCGCCACGCTCACCCGTCAACTCTTTGTAAACTAAATCGGAGATTCGGTGCGCATATTCACGCAATCTGGGGCCTGGTACAGTGGCTTTCTTATTAAACAGTACATGATCTTTCGACAGAACCAATTGGCCATCTTCACTTAACGCTTTACTTTGACCTTGGGTTAGCTGACCTCGAATAACATCCACCAGCTGGTAGTTGATGATGTAATTGTCGCCCTCGCCTTTCGAGATGGTCCCCGTCAATAAGGAATCGACACCAAGCGCTGTCCATGAATCAAAGGCGATTTCAGACTCTGAATAAGGCGTCTGTGGCATATTGCTCGTCGCAACAGGACTGAATTTCCCGCTGCGCTGCAAATCCGACGCGATTACCGCTGACACGTCATGGGGAAGTGGCTGTCCACCTTGCCATTGGAATGGCACGACGGCAATGGGTCTTGCGGAGTCAATACCGTCAGTAATCACCAGTTCAAGTGCCGCATTGGCAAATTGAACCGAGCTCGATAGTAACAACAAACATCCAAAAATTATTCGCTTAATCACTCGCTTTTCCTTTATGACTGTTACAGTTCAACGGTTAAATTAATGTCTTTCAATCGTTCAACGACACTGGGCTGATCCACCGGCAGTGGAAACGAATTCACTTTTGCTACTGCTCTTTTCGTTGCTGCACATAAGCGTTCATCACCTTTGACAATCGATAATCTTCCCAATAGAGCATTGTCGCCTGCGGGTATCAAGCGAAGGTTAACTCGACAAGACTTTCCCTTAAAGCTGTCCTCGATAAGCAGGTTTTGTTCGATCATCTGCTTGTACATATTGCCGTAACGAGCGGCTTCTGATTGTGCAAATTTAGATTGAGCCGAAGAATTACGCTCATTCTCTGTTTCCATACCAGCAAAAATATCATTTAACGCGGCTTCTTGCTCTTTGCGCTCTTTTTCAAGTTGCTCTAAACGAAGCTTTTCTTGGCGCGCTTTTTCAGCCGACTCTTTCGCAGCTTTTTCTTCAGCGATTCGAGCTTTCTCTGCGCGTTCTGCTGCTTCTTTCGCTTCTTTTGCTGCTTTTTCTTGAGCGATACGTTCTTGTTCCGCTTTCGCCACTGCTGCTTGTTTCGCTACACGCTCTTCTTCAGCGCGTTTTATTTCCGCTTCTTTAAGCTTGCGGTCTGCTTCAAGCTGTTTGGCTTTCTCTTTCTCTTTCTTTACTCGGGCTTCTTCTGCTTTTCGTTCTTTCTCGACCGCAGCGCGTTTTTTCTCAGCTTCTCGTGTCGCTTTTGCTTCTGCAACTTGCTGCTCTTTTAACTTACGAATCCGATCTTCTTCTGCTTTACGGTTCTTTTCCAATTGCTCGCTTTCGCGCTTCAATTTGTCTAGACGCGTCTGTTCTTTTTTCGCTGCGGCTTCTCTTTGGCTTCGAATTTTCTGCGCTTGCTGTTTGACCAGGTTCGGATCGATAACGACCGCTTGAACCATCTGACCACTCGCTTCAGGTTCCGACATGCTAAAGTCTGAGCCCCAGAGCAAAGCAACAATCAGCACGATGTGCATTGCTAAAGAAATAACAATGGGATTCCGATAATTACTGTTTTTTGAGTTAGTTTCTTTCATGAGTAATACGGATCTAATCCCTTAATTCCGTTAACAGGCCAACCTTAGGGATACCTGCACGGCTTAATTCATCAAGCACTAACACAATATCCGCATACGGCGTTGCTGCATCACCACCAACCGCAACCGGTGAGTCAGGTTTAATCGACAACTCCGCTTTGACTCGAATGATCGCGTCCTGCATTGAAATACCACGCTGAACTTCTTCATCGTTAACACTCAAACCTAAAACGCCCTCTTTATCAATCTCGACGATGATAAAGCTGCTATCGGTGTCACCAGCGAGTTCCGATGCGGCTTTTGCACTGCTCGTTTGTGGTAATTCAACATCGACGCCCTGCGTCACAAATGGTGAGGTTGCCATGAATATGATCAGCAAAACCAACATAACATCGATGTAGGGTACAACGTTTATTTCCGCTGTCATCTTACGTTTTTTTGGTTGATAACCCGCCATGGTTAATCCCTACCTGCCATTGCTTGGCGGTGCAAAATACTGTGGAATTCTTCAGAGAAAGTCGCGTAGTTATGCTCAAGTTTACCAACATTACTACTAAAGCGGTTATAGGCCATGACAGCTGGAATTGCGGCAAATAAGCCCATTGCTGTCGCAATCAATGCTTCGGCGATACCAGGCGCAACCATAGACAGCGTTGCTTGCTTTACTTCACCCAATGCGATGAAGGCGTGCATTATCCCCCAAACCGTACCAAATAGACCAATATATGGGCTGATAGAGCCGACGGTAGCTAAGAAAGGCAAGTTAGTTTCTAGGTCATCCACTTCTCTTGCAACGGCTACGCGCATCGCACGGCCAGTCCCTTCCATGATAAACGCTGGTGAATCTGCGTTGGATTTACGCAAGCGCGCAAACTCGGTAAAGCCAGAATAGAAAATCTCTTCTGTGCCCGATAGATTGTCTTTTCTCTTTTTAACGTCTTGATAAAGAACGGCGAGATCCGTACCTGACCAGAATTTATCTTCAAATGATTCGCTGTCTTTGGAAGCTTGAGACAAAATTTTACTGCGCTTAATGATCATTGCCCAAGAAGCGACTGACATGCCAAGCAAAATCAACATAACTAATTGAACTAGAATACTGGCTTCTAGTATCAGTTCTACAAACGAAATATCAGCAGTCACTTTCTATTAACTCCAAAGCTATAGATTGAGGCATTGCTTTTGGCCTCATTTTCACATTATCGATACATGCTACCTTAACCGTCGCTTTACACAATGTCTTACCGTCGAGATTTACGATCTCTTGACAGAAGGTCATTGATGCTTTTTTCTTTACTGCGATGGTGGTAACCACATTGAGTTGCTCATCAAGGCGGGCGCCCTGTAAAAAGTCGATATCCATATGTCGAACAACAAACCCAATATTCTCTTCAAGTAAGCGGTGTTGTGAGACCCCAATACTTCGAAGCATTTCGGTTCGTGCACGTTCAAAATATTTCAGATAATTAGAATGGTACACCACTCCCCCAGCGTCTGTGTCTTCGTAATAGACCGTTACTGGCCAGCTAAAAACTGAGGCACTTGGATGCACAGTAATACCCATTATCAATTAAATATTGAATGTACTATAACGCAAGTTATCACTATTAGTACAAGTGCTATCAATGGTTTTGCTCCCTTTCAGATAAAAAATTAGCGCTGCCTCAAAGAGGTAGCGCTAACTTGGATGTTATTTCATCATTTAGTAGCAAAAATTGTATCGACTTATGTCTCATCATTACAAATGAAACCAAGTGGTCTCTCTGCTATTCGCTATCTTTATCCATCATTTCTGAGTGCTCTAACCAAAGAGCGTTAATGATGCCAAATGCACAGGCAAGTAAAATGCCTAAAATCCATGCAAAATACCACATACGTTACGCTCCTTAGTAAAGTGAGTTTTTGTTATCTTCGATAAACTGGTTATTGATACGACCAAACATCTTGTAGTACGTCCACGTTGTGTAGGCCAAGATAACGGGCACCATAACAAATGCGACGGCTGTCATTAAGTTAAGAGTCAGCTCACTCGACGTTGCATCCCACATCGTTAAGCTGTGGTTTGGAAGCAAATCTGAAGGCATCACAAACGGGAACATGGCAAAGCCAGCTGTCAAAATAATACCCGTATTCGCTAAACTGGAAGACAGAAATGCAAAGCCAGCGCGGTCAATTTTAGCAAACAACACCGCCAGCAAGGCACCAACGATACCCGTTATTGGTGCTAACCACATGGCTGGATACGCGTAAAAATTGTTCATCCAAGCGCCCGCTTCTCGAATTACTTCTTTGTTCAGAGGGTTAGAAGGCGCATTCGTATCAATAATGCTTGTCACTACGTAACCTTCGATGCTCTGAATCCAAACACCAGCCGCCACAAACGTGACCACAACAATCAAGCCCATGATTTGCGCGATAGAACGTGCACGTGAATGCACTTCATCGGTGGTTTTCATTTGCAGCCAAGTCATTCCTTGCAGCAAGATCATCGACAAGCTAACAAGACCACATAGCAGGGCAAATGGGTTGAGCAAACCAAAAAACGAACCGTGGTAGGTCACCATCATAAAATCGTTGAATTGAAATGGAACACCTTGTAGAAGGTTACCAAAAGCAACACCAAATATAACTGGTGGCACAAATCCGCTGATCGAAATACCGATATCCCATGACTTGCGCCACTTTGGATCTTCAATTTTTGAACGGTAATCCAAACCAAGTGGTCGCAACCATAACGCCGCGAGCGTCACCATCATCGCAAGGTAAAACCCTGAGAATGACGTTGCGTAAACTTGTGGCCAAGCGGCAAATAACGCGCCACCCGCCGTCACTAGCCATACCTGGTTTCCATCCCAGTGCGGTGCAATGGAATTAATCATTACCCGTCGCTCGGTATCGGTCTTCCCGATAACAGGGATCAGTGCGCCAACCCCCATATCAAAACCATCTGTTATGGCGAAGCCGATAAACAACACACCAATAAGCACCCACCAAACTAGGCGCAAAATTTCGTAATCAAACATGTCTCTACTCCCTGTTATGCTTCAACTTGACGGCTAACTTTATCTTCAAGTGATTGCTCACCTTGTTCGAAGTGATAGCGCCCAGTTTTCAGGCTACTTGGCCCTTTGCGAGCAAACTTCAGCATTAGATAAATTTCAGCAATCAGGAAGACGGTGTACAGTGCGATGATCATAAACAGTGACGTCCACAATTCACCCATCGTTAGGGCTGAAGCCGCAATGTTTACCGGCAAGATTTCACCGACTGCCCATGGCTGACGACCGTACTCCGCAACAAACCACCCTGCTTCCACTGCAATCCATGGAAGTGGGATACTGAACAGTGCCGCTTTAAGTATCCATGGTTTTTGCTCGATTTTTTGGCGGCAGGTTTGGATGAATGCGGCACCAAAAACAAACAACATAATAAAGCCACACGCTACCATGATACGGAATGACCAGAAGAGTGGCCACACCGTAGGGATAGAGTCATCAGCCGCTGCTTGAATTTGCTCTTCTGTTGCATCAACAACGTTATCGGTATATCGCTTCAGCAGTAAACCGTAGCCTAAGTCCACCTTGACCTCATCAAACGCTGCGAGGTTTTCTTCACTGCGATCGCCTTCGCGGATTCGTTCAAGCAATTCATAAGCCACCATACCGTTACGGATACGAACAATATGTTCATCGCGCAGGTCACGTAGGCCCGTCACTTCAGTATCAAGAGAACGAGTTGCAATGATGCCCATCACGTATGGAATTTTCACCGCGTAATCGGTTTCCATTGTCTCTTGATTTGGAATGCCAAAAACGGTGAAGGCAGCAGGAGCTTCTTCCGTGTGCCACTCAGATTCAATGGCAGCGAGCTTCACTTTTTGTACGTCGCCTAGCTCGTAGCCAGACTCATCGCCTAGGATGATCACCGACAAGATAGCCGCCATACCAAATGAAGCTGCGATAGCAAAAGAACGACGAGCAAACGCGACATCACGACCTTTCAGAAGGTAATAAGAGCTGATACCAAGAACGAACATCGCGCCCGTTACATAACCGGAGGCGACCGTGTGAACGAATTTAACTTGAGCGACTGGGTTAAGCACAACTTCCGAGAAGCTAACCATTTCCATACGCATGGTTTCAAAGTTGAACTCTGCACCGATTGGGTTTTGCATCCAACCATTAGCAACGAGGATCCACAACGCGGAAAAGCTTGAGCCTAACGCAACGAGCCAAGTCACAACCAAGTGCTGACGCTTTGACAGCCTTTCCCAACCAAAGAAGAAAAGCCCAACAAAGGTTGATTCTAAAAAGAAAGCGACTAACGCTTCAATGGCGAGAGGGGCACCAAAAATATCACCCACATAATGGGAGTAATAAGACCAGTTAGTACCAAATTGAAATTCCATTGTTAGGCCAGTTGCTACACCTAACGCAAAGTTAATACCGAATAACTTACCCCAGAACTTAGTCATGTCCTTGTAGATTTGTTTGTCGGTCATGACATACAGCGACTCCATGATGGCGAGTAGAAACGCCAAACCTAAAGTCAACGGTACGAATAAGAAGTGATACATCGCTGTTATTGCAAATTGGAGACGTGATAGTTCAACTACGTCCAACATAATTACTCCTATGTGTCGGCTGAGTGACACTTTCTGTGCAATAAAGCCCTTAACGAACCACGAGGTCGCGCAGGGTGTTACGCAAAGTTTATTTTATTGTTAATTCCGTGTTACACCGTAACGGTGAAGAGCAAAGAGATACTACTCCTGAAAATCAAAAAACTCAAAATAATTTGAGTCATTTGGGGGATTGATTGCCAATAAAAGACTTAGAAGTTGTAAATTAAGGAATATTTATTTTACTGCTCTAAAAAATATTTGAGCGGAATTGCTATTTGTAACAGAATATGTGGGGAAAACCTCAAGATAACCAAGCTATTTGTGGTCACTGGACGCTGAGCAAAGTCAATGGGACGTCACCTCAAACCCGAGTGCGGTTCACTGACGAAAAATGGCGCTCTTACTTATTAGCGCGTGTTTTGCCCCCTCACCCTTCCATTTAGACATGACACTCAGAGCTTACGAAGGATCCATAAAAAATCCAAGTGCCTGAGAGACACTTGGATTTTTATCGCGCTGGAAGGTCGCTCAACCAAGCACTTATACTTTGAATTGACTCACCAACTGCTGCTGCTTCTCAGACAGTGTATTAATTTGATTACCAATCGATTCTGACTCACCCGCTTGGCTAACAATTTGTGCGCTTAGATCCCTAATATTCGACACACTCTGGTTCACTTCTGCCGAGACCGTTTGCTGCTCTTCTGCCGCTCTAACAATCTGGCTATTCATATCGTTAATCGCAGCGATTGCGGCAAAGATATGACTCAGCTCTTCAACAGCGGTATTGACCTGACTGGAAGAGTCATGAGCGAGTTGGTGACCCTCTTGGATCGTTGCAACAACGTCTTGGGTTCCACGCTGAACTTTATCAATCACGCCTCTAATTTCACCAACAGATGCCTGAGTACGACTAGCCAGGTTTCTTACTTCATCCGCCACCACTGCAAAACCACGTCCTTGCTCTCCAGCCCGAGCCGCTTCGATGGCAGCATTGAGAGCCAATAAGTTTGTTTGTTCTGATATGCCCTCAATAACCGTCAATATCTCGGTAATATTGGCGTTATTTACAGCTAGCTCTTCGACAATAGGGACCGCTTGCGTCATTTTACTGAGCAGTGCTCCCATTTCAGTCTGAGAGCTTTCAATCACTTTTTGTCCGGTAACCGCAGCGTCATTAGCATCAGCAGCAGCTTGCACGGCTGTTTCTGCATTTTGTACCACCATGCTCGCCGTTTGTGTCATCTCTTCAGATGCAGTCGCGACTAAATCCACTTCTTTGAATTGAGACTCGCTGCTCGTTCGAGTTGCCATCGCCGCACTTTTGGCTTCAACCGTCGTTTGGGCAACATCATTGGTTGTCACCACCACGTCTTTGATCGTTGACTGAAGTTTTTCCAAAAAGAGATTAAAACCCTGAGCCAATTGGCCTATTTCATCTTGTGACGTAACGTTTAGACGCTGAGTAAGATCACCTTCACCTGACGCAATGTCATCAAGGCGTACCACCACTTCTCGAATAGGTTTAACAACACGTTGAGCCAAAAGAGCAATAAGAGCCAAACCAACAAGGACAAATATCCCGCCCGTTAATAATTCACTTTTTACACTCGACGCTAAGTTGCCAGATAAGACTTCATCTAACGCGACGGCATCTGCGACCACCACTGAGCGAGGCATTTCAAAAATAACGCCCCAGGTTTGATTCGCAACCGTCATTGGAGCAAAAACCGTTAGCCATGAATCATCATTGCTCCAACTTGTCGTTAGCTCGCCGCCAAATAACAGATCCGTCACTTTATCGCGACTGACGGTACTACTTTGAAACGCACTACCAATCACGAGACTCGGGTCGTCACTCGCGATCAAAGAACCATTCAAACTGATGATAAATAATCGACCACGTCCTTCAAACAGGCTGGCATCGGATTCCGCGATAACGTTAGTCAGTTGATCGAGTTTAAGATCGATACCAAAGAAACCGATTGGAACCTCGTCAACAAGAATGGGAACAGAAATGGATGAGGTGAGAAATTCTCTATCTGCTTGGACAATGAGCCTGGGTGTCGAGACACAAATCTCACCACTGCCAATTGGGCAGTAAAAACGCTCACTTTCACTTTCTTGTGCCAAGGACTTTTCTGATAACACGTTAGCAATGATATTTTCGCCGTTTTCTGCCGTTTTCCAATAAGAAGCAAATCGGCCAATGTCATTGGAACCTACATAATCGGCGTTTACATAATTACCATCTTCCCCATCCAGAAGATCCGGTTGAAACACCAGATAAGCCCCTTCGATGGCATCGAACTCAGCAACCGATTGACGCACCATTTCATCTAGAGCGGTGCGTAACTCTTCACTTGAACCAAAGTTTTCTTCCGTATTTCGTTTGAAAAATAACGCGTTTGAAGCCAGCATTTCAGCTCGGTATATCGCTTCATCGAGAAATTGAGCCACTTCAGTAGCGTTCAGTCGAGCGCGTGTTTCAAGAAGCTGTTGAGATTTATCTATCACCGACGTTGAACTTTGAGCGGTGATGATCTTTTGATTCCCTATCGCGTTGTAAACGGAAAATCCGACAAGAGATAATGAAGTGATCAGTAGGCAGCAACCTGCTAAGAGGGTTATTTTCCACTGCACGGAAAGAGTTCGCATCTTACATCCTTATAAGCAAACAGTATGAAATTTCGGTTAAAATAGTCCTGACCATTAGAATTAAAGCACACTGTTTTACTCCGTCAATCAGAACTTTACTTAAATGTTAATATTGCAATCAATGACCACATAATATTTTATGCGTTTGGCCGTTGTCCTCATTATAAGAGGTGATAGAATCCTACTTTGCCTCTTCTACATGGATGACTTATGAAAATCATCAGCTTTAATATCAATGGCCTTCGTGCTCGTTTACATCAGTTACAAGCCATTATCGACAAACACCAACCGGATGTGATAGGCCTACAAGAAATCAAAGTTCACAATGAAGCATTTCCCCTTGAAGCGGTTGAAGCCATGGGTTATCACGTCTATTTTCACGGACAAAAAGCACACTATGGCGTGGCCATGTTGTGTAAGAAAGAGCCTATTTCGGTTACATACGGGTTCCCAACTGATACTGAAGAGCATCAAAAGCGCATGATTATGGTTACCGTTGAAAATGACAACGGTGAACCTGTCACCGTGCTTAACGGCTACTTCCCGCAAGGTGACAATATTGCGCACGAAACTAAGTTTCCTTATAAAGAGCAATTTTACAAAGATTTAATGACTTACCTTAATGATAACCACTGTAATGATGAAAAACTGGTGGTGATGGGCGACATTAACATTAGCCCGATTGATGCTGATATCGGCATTGGGGAACCAAACAAAAAACGTTGGTTGAAAACCGGTAAGTGTTCATTCCAACCCATCGAACGTGAATGGTTAGCGACTCTGCAGCAATGGGGCCTTGAAGATACCTTTAGAAACTTGCACCCAACCGTGGATGACCAATACTCATGGTTTGACTACCGCTCCCGTGGCTTTGATGACAATCGAGGGCTGCGCATTGATGTTGTCTTAGCAACTCCGTCACTGGCCGCTCAATGCATAGACGCAGGCATTGATTACGAGCTGCGAGGTATTGAAAAACCATCAGACCATGCGCCTATATGGTCAACTTTTTCTTTTTAGTACCAAGGAATTTAGTACCAAGGAATTTGGTGCCAAGGAATCAAGGACTAAAAATAAGAAAGGCTTCTGCTCAGAAGCCTTTCTCTCATTTAGTTTATCGCTTTTATCTCAATGGTCTAGAACAGTAGCCAAATTGGCTTAAAACTCTAGCTAAGTGGTCTAAGGTACGCTAGAAAACGCTTTTCAGCATGTTTAAAACACCACAGAATAATAAACGTCAAGCCCATGTAAAATAGCCCTGCTGCTAAAAACGATTCAAACGGGGCGTAGTAACGAGCATTCACGAGACGTGCTGCACCAGTTAAGTCCATGATAGTCACAATACCCGCCACCGCACTGCCGTGGAGCATAAAGATCACTTCATTACTGTAGGCTGGAAGTGCGCGACGCAATGCGCTCGGCAGAATGATTCGACGGTATGTTTTCGACATGCTCATTCCATACGCTTTTGCGGCTTCTACTTCCCCCTTCGGCAAACCATTAATCGCGCCACGGATAATTTCCGCCGTGTACGCGGACGTATTAAGAACAAACGCGACGAGGGCACAAAACCACGCGTTTTCCCACAACGTATCCTTGACTGGGAAAAACTGGTCCATACCGTAATAAATCAAATAGAGCTGCACCAACAGCGGTGTTCCGCGAAAAAAGTAGATGAATGTCCATGCCGGCGCATTCCAAAAGTAGTTAGGGCTGTTTCGTGCTATCGCTAAAGGGATGGCGATGGCTAAGCCTATCACTAAAGCACAAGAGACAAGCCAGGTTGTTGTCCACAAGCCATCAAGATAGATAGGAAAGCTATCAATCAATAAAGAAAAATCCATCATCTACCTCGCATGAATGCTGAATTTACGCTCGACCAACTTAAGTAACCCCGTTGATACACTCGTAAAGAATAAGAAAATCACAGCAACCGTCATATAGAAAGTAAAAGGCATTTTCGTTGAACCCGCAGCTAATGAACTGACTCGGACCATATCCTCAAGCCCAATGATTGAAACCAAAGCCGTGGTTTTAAGCAAAACCAACCAGTTATTACCAAATCCTGGTAACGCGTGACGAATCATTTGTGGAAGCAAGATGCGTCGAAACGCCAGAGGACCACTCATTCCATATGCTTTAGCCGCTTCCATTTCACCTTTATCGACCGCCATAATTGCGCCGCGGAAGGTTTCAGCCATGTAAGCACCGAAAATAAACCCGATGGTTAATACGCCAGCGACAAAAGGGCTGACATCGATATAATCAGGTAAATACGCTGTCCACTCGTGATCTGGATTAGACGAGGTAAACCATTCGTTAATCCATTCATTCATCGAGTAGAGACTATTATTCAATAAGATTTGCCCACCAAAGAAGATAAGCATCATGAGTACTAAATCAGGAATGCCACGAATGACTGTGGTGTAAAGAGTCGCTATTGCCCTTGCCCAACGATATGGGGCTAATTTGGCTAAAGCGCCGAGCATACCCAGTACCATAGCTAGGATAAGCGACAGTATGGCAACTTCGATGGTTAAAACGGCCCCTTTTAATATTGAGGCTTCGTATCCTTGTAAATCTAACATAGGTTAGTTCCTAGTCCCTAGGTTGTAGACGCGAATATCCAGCTGTTGGGTACATCAATTGACTAGGAACCAACAGCCAGATATCGGCTTAGCTATTACTGGCCATATACGTCGTAGTTGAAGTATTTTGCAGCAATCTCTTGATACACACCTTTCTCACGAAGCGAAAGAATCGCCGCATCGAGCGTTTTCGTTAGGTCTTTATCTTGTTTGCGCACTGCGATACCAAAGCCGTCACCAAACCATTTAGGATCCGTTAGAGAAGGACCAACAAATTCGTACGCTTCACCACCCGCTTTATTGAGAACACCTTCTTCAAGTGCCGAGGCATCACCAAGAACAGAAACGATACGACCGTTAGCTAGATCAAGGTAGGCTTCGTCAAAAGAGCCGTAACGTACGATTTCTACTGCGCTGCCATAGTTGTCCGTCAGGTACTTATCGTGTGTTGTTGCACGTTGAACACCAATTTTTACGCCTTCAAGCTTGTCGAAGTTAAGCTCTGCGCCTTTTTTAGCGATAAATTTATTTGGAATAAGCGCGTATTTTCCAGTGAAATCAATACGCTTCTTACGTTCTTCTGTAATCGACATTGCTGCGATAATGGCATCGTATTTACGAGCAAGTAGCGATGGAATAATACCATCCCAATCTTGAGGTACGATCTGACATTTCACTTTCATCTCTTCACAAAGTGCATTTGCCATATCGACGTCAAAGCCTTTGAGTGAACCATCAGCTTCAGTCCAGCTAAATGGAGGATAAGCGCCTTCAATACCAAAGCGTACTGTTTTCCATTCCTTCGCTTGGGCCATACCTGTTGCAGCTGTTGCAGCAATCGCTGCTACTAGTAACCACTTTTTCATTTCCATACTCCTGTGATTGAAATTTACTTCTATAAAGTTTGATTTTTATGTGTTTTGGGTTGTGCTTACAATTCCACTAAACCAGTTTCCTGAGCTAGTAGATCGAAGATATAAACTGCTGTAAACGCTCAGATTCTGGTGCTGTAAATAGCTTGGCTGGGTCGCCTTGCTCTTCAACGATACCTTGGTGTAAGAACATCACATGGTTAGAAACATCACGGGCAAACGCCATTTCATGAGTAACAACCAACATAGTGCGGCCTTCTTCGGCAAGATCTCGCATAACACCAAGAACCTCACCAACAAGTTCTGGGTCTAATGCAGAAGTCGGTTCATCGAACAGCATCACTTCTGGATCAACCGCTAAAGCGCGAGCGATTGCTGCACGCTGTTGTTGCCCACCCGATAAGTGACCAGGGTAATAGTCTTTTCGTTCGTACAAGCCCACTTTCTTTAGTAACAATTCTGCATTTTCAATGGCTTGAGCTTTGGGAACACCGAGAACGTGTACAGGCGCTTCAATCACATTTTCCAATACCGTCATATGCGACCATAAATTAAAGCCTTGAAAGACCATGGCTAGCCGAGAACGAATTCGTTGGACTTGTTTTTCATTGGCAGGAACCGCTTCACCCGAACGATTCTTTTTCATAT
This sequence comes from Vibrio sp. YMD68, assembly GCF_029958905.1. NCBI lineage: Bacteria > Pseudomonadati > Pseudomonadota > Gammaproteobacteria > Vibrionales > Vibrionaceae > Vibrio > Vibrio sp. YMD68. The sequence goes on from NZ_CP124614.1 coordinate 2,116,204, forward strand.
CGATCAATTCACCATTGACCCAAATATCACCAGACGTGGGAGTTTCAAGTAGGTTTATACATCGAAGAAAAGTACTCTTGCCTGAACCGGAAGAGCCAATGATAGAAATAACATCGCCTTTATGTGCCTCTAACGAAATGCCTTTCAGTACTTCATTTTGACCAAATGTCTTGTGTAGTTCCTTAATATCTAGCGCTGGTACTTCATTCATGCGCTCGTACTCCCTATTTCGATATGACTGCTGGGCTCCGCCCACATAGCGATTCAAACTAGCACCCCTTATTGATAGATGCAACAAATTATTAACCTGTCTTTTTGAAATATATAGCTACTTTATATGATTAATAATTCAAACATCAGGCTAATAATCTACCAAAGGCGCATAAAATGAATAATTTGAATCATTATTCCAACATTGCAAATGTTAATAGATTTATAAAAAATAGATATAGTTCAACATTTGTAAACCTTCACTTATCTTGTTCACTACGCTCGTTTAAAAAAAACACTCGCAATAGGATGTAGTTTACTTTCAATATCAATATTTTTTATGTAACTTAATTTCAATATCAATATTACTTTTACCTACATGCCCCTCAGTTCTGTAGCTTTATTTCACAATGTTTTATAAAGTGATCAAGATCAATCAAGCCATATAGCAAGCGGGGTAAACTCGCAAAAAATCGAAAGTGTAAACAAACACTACATGCTTTATCTTTAATTGAGAATTAACACAATTATCTCGTACCACTCCAGCAACTTACTATTAACGAGTTGCAGGTTTCGGATTGAACAAATGACTACTTTTATTATGAGGAATCTATGTCAGACGCAGTGAATAAACCGCACTCTGATTCGGATATTGAGAACAAGAGCTACCAAGAGCTCCACCGTCCAGCATCTGAGTTTGCTAGCCGTTCAGACTATTTAGATCATGAACTGCAAATTATGAAACCACGCCGCTTTGGGCTTAACCTGCCTGGTCGTGATTTCCGATTTGAATTAGAAGACTTAGTACCTGCCCTTGCTGGTACGATTGGTATTATCGCAATGTACTCTGCGGTAATGATGTCTTGGGCTGATGGCCTAACGGCGGCATGGGATCATGTTGAGCTGGGCAAGGACTTCGCTATTGAAGTAGCCCGTGTTGAAATGCTTATCCCAGCGTTACTGTTCTGTATCTTAGCATCTGGGATATTTAACCCTAGAGCAAATTTGGCCGGTAACCACGGTCCGATGATTCCTCTAATTGGTAGTATCGCTCTTGCTGGTGCTCACCCTCTTGCGCTGGCGATTTTATTAGGCGTTTTCGGTTTGTTGCTCAGTTACTTCAAAGGGGGGTCCAAACTGGTTAACCTCACTTCCCAAGGAACAGCAGGAGGATTATTAATATTCCTCGGCTTTACTGGGGTAATGAGCCAAATAGGTTCGATTCAAACTTGGGCGACAGGACTTCAGTCTTCCACAGTGGAAGCCGGTAGCCTTGGCTACATTGGTTTAGTGGTTCTAGGCATTAACATTGTGGTTTACGCGATTCTGGCGAAGATCAACATGCGTTGGTTAGCGATTCCTGTTTGTGCGTTCACCGGCCTTATTATTGCTTTAGGCCTTGGAGCGGGCTTCGACCTTACGTTCGAAACAGAAATGGGCCTACCTAATCTAAACCCTGTTTACTGGTGGGGGAGCACAGAACAAGGTTGGCAATTAGGTCTTCCTAACCTGGAACACTTCATTGCATCACTTCCATTTGCGATCCTTGCGGTTGCGATGTGGTCGCCAGACTTCCTAGGTCACCGTATCTTCCAAGAGCTGAACTACCCGCGTAAGACTGAAAAAGTATTAATGGATGTGGATGACACCATGACTATGTGTTCTTTCCGTCAAATGGTGGGGACTGCAGTCGGTGGTGGTAACATCACATCATCTTGGGGAACCTACATGATCCCGGCAGCAATCGCTAAGCGCCCTATTCCGGCTGGTGCGATTTTACTGGGCTCACTGTGTATTATTGTTGCGATTCTTGGTTTCCCAATGGATGTTGCGGTATGGCCTCCAGTGATGCGTGTTGCTCTTCTTGTGGGTGTTTTCTTACCTCTACTTGAAGCAGGCATGCAGATGGTTAAAGACACGAAAGATTCTCAAGCTGCGGGGATTTGTATCTTCGGGTCAGCGGTTGTCAACCCTGTACTGGCTTGGGCATTGACGATGCTTCTCGATAACAATGGTTTGATTGGTGATAAAGAGCGTGCTTCTAAACTATCATTCGTAGACAAAATTGTTATTCCTGCTGGCGTACTGATCATTTGTTTGATTGCGATGCTTGCTGTTGGTATGTTAGAAAGTCAGTATGGGCTAAAAGCTTGGCTGTAAACTAAAAAAAAGTTAGGGTGATGAGGTTCATCGCCCTTTTTTTTCAACTTTATTTTACTTTTATTGATTTAGTTTAAGTTTTGTAAAAATATTTTAGAGTATGATTCACCCATGTCGTGAGTGTTGTTATTCCAAATTTAATGCCACACTCGATGTAAATGGCAATATGTATAATTTTCGAGATGCTAGTTTCTACTATTATAGATATTGTTATTAATGTGAGTACTGGTCTTCCTCTGAAGATAGCTGTTCATACAGTGAACCCAGTACGTGTTTTTTCTACTAAAAAGGTAGGTATGTCATGGCAGAGCAATTTGCTAAAGCTTGGGAAGGTTTTGCTGCAGGTGAGTGGCAAAACGAAGTAAACGTTCGTGATTTTATTCAAAAGAACTACGCGCCGTATGAAGGCGACGAATCTTTCCTAGTTTCTGAAGGTACTGAAGCAACTAACGTGCTTTGGAACAAAGTAATGGAAGGTATCAAGCAGGAAAACGCAACGAAAGCTCCTGTGGATTTCGATACATCTGTTATCTCTACCATCACTGCTCACGATGCAGGTTACATCAACAAAGATCTTGAGACTATCGTTGGTCTTCAGACTGAAAAACCATTAAAGCGTGCGATCATCCCTAACGGTGGTGTACGTATGGTTGAAGGTTCTTGTAAAGCATACGGTGAAACTCTTGACCCGATGGTTTCAAAGATCTACTCAGAATACCGCAAAACACACAACGCAGGTGTTTTCGATATCTACACGCCAGACATTCTAAAATGTCGTAAATCTGGTGTTCTAACGGGTCTTCCTGATGCATACGGTCGTGGTCGTATCATTGGTGATTACCGTCGCGTTGCACTTTACGGCGTAGACTTCCTGATGAAAGACAAGCAAGCTCAGTTTGCTTCTCTTCAAGAGCGTTTTGAAAACGGCGAAGACCTAGCAGCAACAATGCAACTTCGTGAAGAGATCTCTGAGCAACACCGCGCTCTAGGCCAAATGAAAGTAATGGCTGAGAAATACGGTTACGATATCTCAGGCCCAGCTCAAACAGCTCAAGAAGCAATCCAGTGGACTTACTTCGGGTACCTAGCGGCGGTTAAATCTCAAAACGGTGCAGCGATGTCTCTAGGTCGTACTTCGACTTTCCTAGACGTGTTCATTGAGCGTGATATTGCTTCTGGCGCTATCACAGAAGTTCAAGCACAAGAAATGATCGATCACTTCGTAATGAAGCTACGTATGGTTCGTTTCCTACGTACTCCTGAATACGATGAGCTATTCTCTGGTGACCCAATCTGGGCTACAGAATCTATGGGTGGTATGGGTGTTGATGGTCGTACACTGGTTACGCGTACAAACTTCCGTTTCCTAAACAGCCTATACACTATGGGGCCTTCTCCAGAGCCAAACATTACGGTTCTTTGGTCTGAGCAATTGCCTGACGGCTTCAAGCGTTTCTGTGCGAAGGTATCTATCGATACGTCTTCTATCCAGTACGAAAATGATGACCTAATGCGCCCTGACCTACAGTCGGATGACTACGCAATCGCATGTTGTGTATCTCCAATGATTGTTGGTAAGCAAATGCAGTTCTTCGGTGCTCGTGCTAACCTTGCGAAAACAATGCTTTACGCAATCAATGGCGGCGTTGATGAAAAACTGAAAATGCAAGTTGGTCCAGTTGGCGATAAGATCACTGACGAAGTGCTTAGCTACGATGACGTAATGGGTCGCCTAGACACGTTTATGGATTGGTTAGCGAAGCAATACGTGACTGCGCTAAACAGCATCCACTTCATGCACGACAAATACAGCTACGAAGCGTCTCTGATGGCACTTCATGACCGTGATGTTCGTCGTACTATGGCATGTGGTATCGCGGGTCTTTCTGTTGCAGCTGACTCTCTATCTGCAATCAAATACGCAACGGTTAAACCAGTGCGTGATGAAGACGGCATTGCTATCGATTTCGATATCGAAGGTGACTACCCTAAATTTGGTAACAACGACGCTCGTGTTGATGACATCGCATGTGAACTTGTTTCTACGTTTATGGGCAAAATCCGTAAGCTTAAGATGTACCGTGACGCTATCCCAACTCAGTCTATTCTGACTATCACGTCTAACGTGGTATACGGTAAGAAGACAGGTAACACCCCTGATGGTCGCCGTGCTGGTGCTCCTTTCGCTCCTGGTGCAAATCCAATGCACGGTCGTGATGAGAAAGGCGCAGTAGCGTCACTGACATCTGTAGGTAAACTGCCGTTTGCAGACGCACAAGATGGTATCTCTTACACTTTCTCTATCGTGCCAAATGCACTGGGTAAAGAAGAAGATAGCCAACGTGCTAACCTAGCAGGCCTTATGGATGGTTACTTCCACCATGAAGCTGGCGTTGAAGGTGGCCAACACCTTAACGTGAATGTTCTTAACCGCGGTACGCTTGAAGACGCTGTTAAGCACCCTGAGAAATACCCACAGCTAACTATCCGTGTTTCTGGTTACGCTGTTCGCTTTAACTCTTTAACTAAAGAGCAACAAGCTGATGTAATCGCACGTACTTTCACTGAATCTCTATAAGATTTAGCGAAACATAAAGCGTAGAAGCCCTGCTTACTCATTCAGTAAGCAGGGCTTTTTTTCGACTACAATTCACCAAAAATCTTGGTTAAGTCGATTAATTCGATTACGCGCACAGTTTTAACGCTTCATTATTCTATCGCTCACTTTGGCGTATTTTTTGCTGTACTATCTAGAGTCAGTAATCAGTTGTAGTACTAAAATGAAGTCACGAATTCTCCTTGCTTTAATTATCTCCTCGTCAAGTGTCATCGCATCTGAACGATCCACCGTTTCATTTTCCCTTGATAACGATGGTATCTTTGGGGTCGACCAAGATTATACCAATGGCATTTTTCTCTCTTATACTTCAGGGGCAATCAACACGCCTTGGATTCTTACCCCTCTGAGCTTGTCGGTTTGGGGAGCCTCTCCTTTAGACAAAGTCGAGTTTACGTTAGGGCACAAAATGTGGACGCCTTCAGACATTGAAGCAATGGAGCCCCTTGCAAATGACCGACCGTACGCGGGTTATTTCCATGGTGAACTTAATTTCATCAGCCTTCACCCACAGCAAGCTCAGCGATTTAACCTAACTCTCGGCGCAACCGGTGAAAACTCATTGGCAGGCCAAGCACAAAAGTTGGTTCATAGCATTACCGGGTCTGACGATCCAAACGGCTGGGACTACCAAGTCGATGAGGGTATGGTCGGCAGTGTTGGCTACCTATCTCACTTTAACTGGGGACGCAGCCGTTCATTCGGTAATACTGAATTTGAAGTGTCCAACGTCAGCGAAGGCAATATAGGGAGTTTTAGAAGTGATCTTTCTACTGGGATGATGTTTCGATGGGGTACAGACCTTGGGGGAAACATGGGCGCTGCCAACATTTCAACAGAAAACCCATTTCGACCTGGTATGATTGGCGCGTCTAATTCTGCTTGGTTTGTCTTCACTGGCATTGAAGGTCGCTATCGATTCAACGACATCACCATTGAAGGCGAACGACCTAACATTTCAGACCCTGAAAATTACCCAAGCACCCTTGAAAACTGGCAATCTACCGCGGTTTTAGGCGCGGTTTGGTACAACCAATACGTCGGGGCCAGTTTAACCGTGACAGCAAAAACACCCGATTACAAACAAGCGCCAAGCTCGATATATGGTACGGGTGGCCTCGCACTATTTGCCTTTTTCTAACCTTTGCTTGCTATAACACTCAGTAGGATAGCCGTTAGAATAAAAACCATTTTATTGAGACGACTACCTCTACTGATTACTGATTACTGATAGCTAAATTGGCTAAATATTGAAACGTTCGCAGTCTGAATTCAGGCTGCTTGAACGTTCATCCACCAACTCGCTCGTCTGTCTTAGCTGTTCATTATTGTTTTCGAGTTCTTTCATTGCCGATGATATCTCTATCATGTTATTCGCCATTGATTGACTAGTCGTAGCAAGCTCTCTTATTGAGGCGAATATCACTTCGGTTTGATGCGCAGCTTCATCGGCTTTTTCAGTGATTTGACCTAATGCTGTCATCGCTTCGTGGCCTTTTTCTTGACCTGCTTGTATAGAAGATTCAGATTGCCCAATGTACTGAATCACTTCAGCACTCTCTTTTTTCATGGTTTCAATCGTCCCTGAAATCTCACCAACTGCATCAACCGTTCTCACCGCCAGGTTCCTAACTTCATCGGCAACCACGGCAAATCCTCTCCCCTGCTCACCAGCCCTTGCCGCTTCTATCGCCGCATTCAAAGCAAGTAGATTGGTTTGTTCCGCAATCCCGTTAATAATCTCCATAACGGAATCCACTTTTGAGGAGGCGGTTTCTAGCTGTTGAATATGCCCTGCTGCCGACTTCAGTATATTGTTAACATCTTCAAGGGAATCAATAGCTCCTTTGATCACCGTCGCCCCTTCTTCTGCAGCGTTGGTCGATGACTTACTCACATCAGCAACAAACTCCAACGAATTAGACACTTCTTGCGTGGTCACACTGACTTCTTCAGTCGCAGACGCTAACAACTCGGTTTGTCCTAATACTTTCGATTGATTGTGTGCCAACGTATCTATCCCTGTATTCAGTTCTGCCGCATTGACTGACAATGCATTACTGCTATTTTGTACACCATGAACCAATTCACCCAGATTTTCGCAACTTTGGTTAATCGTCATCGCTAATTGGTTAAATTCATCGTTATCGTTCGGGCCTATCTTCATTCTCTGTGATAAATCACCTTTCGCAACGCCGGAAAGAATCGTACTTATTTGCTTAACTGAGCGTGTTAGCGTCCCACTGATTGTGATAAAGATTGCAATAGTAAATACGGCTAATGCCGCACATGCAATGAGAACCGACCATTGGGTTTGGGCCGCACTTTTCTCGGCCTTTCCAATGTATTCAGTCGTAATACCCGCTAACGTATCCGTCACATCACCAATGACCGTCTTTACGCGTAATTCACTTTGAAATAAGTTTTGTTCAATCGTTCCAATCTCTTGGGAAAGCTCAGCAACTCTAAGAAAGGTACTTTTCATCGCTTCAATCTCTTTCTCATAGAGATCAAGCATCGCATATGTATTCGACATGTTTACGAACATCGCCATCGCTCTGTTGAACAAAGTGAGATTTTTTTCGTTAGGCTGAAGCAGATAGTTTTGTTGTGCTTTAATCATAACCTGAAAATCTGAATTCAAAGTCACCATACCGGTTTCTTCAATTTTCTTTTCAATGGTTGTCGCCAGCGATTTTAATTGGCCTAAATTCCCCTCATCTACACTGAATCCGAGCTCTTCCTTCACCGTTAACCATGGAATGAGTGTTTGATAAAACTCGTCCACACTCCCCGTCAGGTCATCAGCTTGCTGAATCAGACCAAGCGCTTTTAGAAAAATCGCATTTTCATCGGCTAACTGCTTAATTTCTTCTGTTGTTACCTTAGTCTTTTCCACTTCATTCGCGGTAAGAGAATCGATGTCAGCGGCAAGTGTCAGTAACGCACTTTGTGTTTTGTATATCGAAATCGAACCAGCAGCCACATCGCCACTACTGATATATTGTGACCCCATTACAGACAAACGGTTTGAGGTAAACAGGCCAAGGCTAATAAAACCGATAGACAAAATCACCAAAAAGGCAGTTATTTTTTGTCGTTGAGATAATGCAAATACTTCCATGAGACACCCTTATCTACTATTGAGATAAACAACTAAGCAAAAATTATGTAACTAAATTATTATTAATATCTTTATTAACTATAACAACTCTATAACACATAACCTGTATAAGGCGATTTATTTTTAATAACTATTTTTAATAACCATTTTAATAACCGTGGAAAAAATGCAGTTAATGCCACAAGCACTGTTTATAACCTGCTATTTATAATAAAATAACGTCAAATTTCCTTTTCGAGATGAGTTCATGTCTACAACTGGTCGCATTCATTCTTTTGAGTCTTGTGGTACCGTCGATGGCCCTGGCATTCGGTTTATTGTGTTTATGCAAGGGTGCTTAATGCGTTGTAAGTATTGCCATAATCGCGATACATGGGATACACATGGCGGAAAAGAGGTCACTGTCGAAGAAATTATTACCGAAGCCAAGTCATACCGACATTTTATGAAGGCATCGGGTGGGGGTATCACTTGTTCCGGTGGCGAAGCGATGCTGCAACCTGAGTTTGTAAGAGATTTCTTCCAAGCAGCGCAAGCCGAAGGTATTCATACTTGTCTTGATACCAACGGGTATATTCGCAAACACACCGACGTAGTTGATGAGGTTCTCGCCTCTACCGATCTCGTTATGCTAGACCTCAAGCATATGAAAGATGAAATTCATCATGATTTTATCGGTGTTTCTAATAAGCGCACCCTAGACTTTGCTCGCTACTTACACAAAATCGGTCAAAAAACTTGGATCCGCTATGTGGTTGTGCCTGGTTATACCGATGACATCGAAGCGGTGCACATGCTTGGTGAGTTTATTAAAGATATGGATAACATTGAAAAAGTTGAACTTCTACCGTATCACAAGCTAGGTGCGCATAAGTGGGAAGCGCTGGGTTTTGAGTACGAACTGGAAGGCGTCAGCCCTCCATCAAAAGAGTCTATGGACAATATTCAGTCAATTTTGAGTCAGTATAACTCTAACGTAAAGTACTGATAAATAATGTTATAGCCTTTTATAAACATGTATTAACACGAATAGAGAATTATTATGGAAATGACCAATGCTCAACGTTTGATCCTTTCAAACCAGTATTACTTGATGTCTCAAATGGACCCAGAAAACCGTGGTAAGTACCAACGTTTTCAGACCATTGTAGAGCGTGGTTACGAATTGCAAATGCAGGAGCTAAATAAAGACTTCGGTTGTATCGTTGAAGCTGAGTGTCGTCAAGTGATTGATATTTTGGAAATGTATCATGCGATGCAAGAATCGAACAAAATGCTCAAAGACGATGAGCGTAAAGACGTCGACCAAAGACGCTTACAGTTTTTAGGGTTTGATATCGCTCGCGAATCACAGCTCGTCAATTACGTTCGTTTCTTGATTGACTCTGAAGGCTTATACCCGCACTTTGATAAAGCGGATCACCACTTCAATAGCCAAATGCCGATGCTTGAAAAGTATCGTCGCATGCTGGCAACGTGGCGAGCCTGCCCTCGTCAATATCACTTGTGTGCGACTGAGTTGAATCAAATCTTTAATGCATAACTTTAATGCATGAACTTGGAGCATAAGCCCAAGTAAACCCGATTGGATAAAGGTTAGCGTAGAGCTGGCCTTTTTTTGTACCGTATTCCATGAACATCTTTATCACCTAATTCTCTCCCCTCGTTCCTCTATTTTGCAATTAAACACATAATTGTTAAGCACAATTCTAAAACTAAACTAATCTTAACTATGAAAGGATTTGTATTTCGATTGCGGGTTGTTTGACAGTTTGAACGGTTCAAAGGGGATTTCATGATGAGTATTTTCGACCATTTCCAAGCACGCTATGAGGCAGCCAAAGACGAAGAGTTGTCGCTTCAAGAGTTTCTTTCTCTTTGTAAAGAGGATAAGAGCGCCTACGCAAACGCAGCAGAGCGATTACTGCTCGCTATTGGTGAGCCAGAAGTTATCGATACCGCCTTAGATCCCACCCTAAGCCGAATTTTCTCTAATCGTGTTATCTCAAGATATAAAACATTTGAAGATTTCTACGGCATGGAAGACGCGATTGAACAAATTGTCTCCTATTTAAAACATGCGGCGCAAGGACTAGAGGAACGCAAACAAATACTCTACTTGCTCGGCCCTGTCGGTGGCGGTAAATCATCCTTAGCTGAAAAACTAAAAGCACTCATGCAACAAATGCCGATTTATGTGTTATCAGCGAATGGTGAGCGAAGCCCTGTCAATGACCACCCGTTTTGCCTTTTTGATGTCAATGAAGATGGCGAGGTCTTAAAGCAAGATTACGGAATAGAGAAACGCTATGTACGCTCGATTATGTCTCCATGGGCAGCCAAACGTCTTAAAGAGTTTGGGGGGGACTTATCTAAGTTTAAAGTCGTGAAACTGCGCCCTTCTATCCTTGAACAAATTGCCATTGCCAAAACAGAACCTGGCGATGAAAACAACCAAGATATTTCATCTCTGGTCGGTAAAGTTGATATTCGTCAGTTAGAACATTTTTCTCAAGATGACCCCGATGCTTACAGCTACTCCGGTTCATTGTGTAAGGCAAACCAGGGGTTAATGGAATTTGTCGAAATGTTCAAAGCGCCAATAAAAGTATTACACCCTCTGCTAACCGCGACACAAGAGGGCAACTTTAACGGCACAGAAGGGTTATCTGCTCTACCATTTGATGGCATGATTTTGGCTCACTCGAATGAATCAGAGTGGCAAACGTTCAGAAACAACAAAAACAACGAAGCGTTCTTAGACCGTGTTTACATCGTCAAAGTCCCTTACTGTTTACGTGTGTCTGAAGAAATCAAGATCTACCAAAAACTTCTGGAACATTCCGAACTGTCTAAAGCCCCATGCTCACCGAGTACCCTAGGGTTATTGGCACAGTTTACTATCCTCTCTCGTTTGAAAGAGCCAGAAAACTCCTCTTTGTTCTCTAAAATGAGGGTTTATGATGGTGAAACGCTAAAGGACACCGACCCGAAAGCGAAAAGCTATCAAGAGTACCGTGACTACGCAGGAGTCGACGAAGGTATGTCCGGTTTGTCGACACGTTTCGCTTTTAAGATTTTGTCGCGAGTCTTTAACTTTGACCAGACCGAAGTCGCTGCCAACCCTGTTCATCTGTTCTATGTCATCGAACAGCAGGTTGAAAGAGAGCAGTTTCCACAAGAGCAAGCTGAAAAGTACCTTGAGTTTCTGAAAGGCTACCTCGTACCTAAATATGTCGAGTTTATTGGTAAAGAGATCCAAACGGCCTACCTTGAATCTTATTCCGAATATGGGCAAAACATATTCGACCGTTACGTGACCTATGCGGATTTCTGGATTCAAGACCAAGAATATCGCGATCCAGAAACGGGGCAGCTGTTTGATAGAGGCGCACTCAATAGTGAACTCGAGAAAATAGAGAAAACAGCGGGCATCAGTAATCCGAAAGATTTCAGAAACGAGATAGTCAACTTCGTATTAAGAGCGAAAGCAAACAACAACGGCAAAAATCCGGTTTGGACCAGTTACGAGAAACTTCGTACCGTTATTGAGAAAAAGATGTTCTCGAATACGGAAGAACTGCTCCCCGTTATCTCTTTCAATGCGAAAACGTCATCAGACGACCAGAAAAAACATGATGATTTCGTCGCTCGCATGATGGAAAAAGGATACACCGAAAAACAAGTTAGATTGCTGTCTGAGTGGTATTTACGCGTTCGTAAATCTTCTTAATCGTAAGCAACGCTAAAACCGACAGTCTTTAACCATCGTAGTATCACTTGATGGTTAAAGGCTCAGTGGAGTGATGTTTCATGAGGAATTGCTGATGGCACAATTTATCGACAGAAGGCTTAACGGGAAAAACAAGAGTGCAGTCAACCGACAACGTTTTTTGCGCCGCCATAAAGAACAGATTAAAGAGTCGGTAGCCGATGCCGTTAATAGCCGCTCAATCACCAATACGGATTCCGGTGAAGATGTTTCTATACCTCACCGCGACATAAAAGAGCCGACCTTTCACCAAGGGCAAGGAGGCAAACGCGAGCGAGTCCATCCTGGTAATGACCAATTCATCAAAGGCGACAAAGTTGAAAGGCCGAAAGGTGGCGGGCAAGGTAATGGAGCCGGAGAAGGCAAAGCCAGCCCTGATGGCGATGGGGAAGACGAATTTGTCTTTCAAATATCCAAAGACGAATATTTGGACCTTCTTTTTGAAGATCTAGAGCTTCCCAACCTCGAAAAAAATCAGGTCAACAAAGTAACCGAATGGAAAACGCATCGCGCGGGGTTTCAATCTGCGGGGATCCCATCCAACATCGCTATCGTTCGCTCACTTCAGCAGTCATTAGCGCGCAGAACAGCAATGACAGCGGGTAAAAAACGCCTAATCAGTGAGTTGGAAGAGGAACTTGAGCGCATCCAAAATGCTGAACCCGCTCAAATGCTCGAAGAAAAGCGCATCCAAGAAGAGATCGAAGATTTAAGAAAAAAACTCAAAAGTGTTCCATTCATTGATACCTTCGATCTTCGTTATAAAAATTACGAAAAGCGCCCTATCCCATCAAGCCAAGCGGTCATGTTTTGTTTAATGGATGTCTCCGGCTCGATGGATCAAGCCACAAAAGATATCGCCAAACGTTTTTATGTGCTGCTCTATCTATTTTTGAATCGTACTTATGAAAATGTCGATGTTGTTTTCATTCGTCATCACACCCAAGCAAAAGAAGTCGATGAGCATGAATTTTTCTA